>JAPOSW010000050.1:405-50721 GCA_026709505.1 Gammaproteobacteria bacterium
CCACCTCAGCTCCACACCATGCAGTGCGAACACTACACGAGATACCACTCATATTTGAATGAGTGGTGGGGGTGGGGGGGGGGGGGTTATCAGTTCTTTCATGGATTCTAACCGTTGTTGATTATTGCACCTCATTCTATTCGGTTTTGCCTGTACGGTCAAGAGGCTGGTTTCCAATCTCAAGACACCACAAAAGTCGATCAGCCTAATTTCTGGGCTGGACTGCGCTGCATTCGGCCTTTCAAAAACCGAAAACAGGGGGTTTCTGACAGACACTATCTACTAGTCCCTTACCCATAAAAAGCTGTGCAGAAAACACACAAAAACATTCGGCATGGGTTCATTTCCCCTATTTCAGCACAATGCAGGCAGTACTTGTGGCGGCTGGCATCAGACAGCCCGAGTCGCGCAGACTGTAGATGTCCCTGAGTAGCAGAACCTGACCAGGAAATCGGCAGGCTACAGGAATCAACGCCGGGAGGTGCTACAGGGCATTGCATTGTCTGGCTGTCCTGCTTATGATTGTGCGTGACGGCAGTCTGACTGGTTTTCCGCAGCCGGGAGGCGGGTCCATAAGACCCGGTTCATCAAAGGCGGTGCCATGTTGCCGGCATCAGGCATCCTGGACCGGGAAACGGGACTGCACCGGAGATGAATGAACGCAGTGCGGAGGGCAGCATTGATGAATGACGGCCAGAAAACGGAACTGGAATCCTTTCTCGTGCAGACGGAGGGCACGCCGCCGCCGGTGTTTGTCGGGAGGGGGTCCCGGTTCCGCTGGTGCAGGTGCTCAAGTCCGGGGATATTCAGGGGCCCCTGGACATTCTCCGGCCGCTGGCCGAGAAGCTGTATTCTTCAGGAGCCCGGGAGTTCCTGGCCGAGGCAAGATACAGGGCTGATGTCCGGCCGATCATTCTTCCTCGTGTTACTTAATTTGGGGGTGGAATGGAATGTCTGGAAACTGAGCTTGGTCCGCCCCCCCCCCCCCGCTGGGCTCTGGGTGGCAATTACTTCAAATTAAGGCCAGATTTTCCAACAGCCTGGCAGCAGTCAATCTAATCAATGATCGTTACCGACCACTTTGTCTACATTCATGTTTCGCGTACGGGCGGCACTTTTCTCAACAGGCTGATTCTAAGCCAGTTTCCAGATGCACGGATGCTTCAGTACCACGGGCATCTGGAGAACCTCCCGTCCGTCTATTCCAACCTGCCGGTGATTGGTTTTGTGCGCAACCCCTGGGACTGGTATGTCTCAATGTTCAACGACTATCGCCGCAAGCCGCAATACGTCTTCAGGACACTCTCCAACGGAGGCCAGCTCGATTTCTCGGATACTGTCACCCGGTTTCTTAATCTCGGAGATGGAAGTATGGAGAGTCAGGAATTGTTGCGCCAGCTTATTGAGATGGCGCCAGAAACAATTGATCCCGGGCAAACCGTTGGCAAAAACTTGCCCGGGATCAACAAGAAGCATTTTGCCAGCTACCCGACAGATCTCGGCTACTATAGCTGGCTGTTCGAACTCATGTTCCGCTCCAAGGCCAAACAGCATATTCATTATGGTTATTTTGAAAACTTGCGGGAAGACGCACTCCGCATTTTTGAAGAAATCGGAGTGAAAATCACGAAGAGCATCATTGCTTACTTGAAGCTGGAGCCGTCCGCAAACAAGTCTGCACGACCAGAGGAATATTCTGATATCTATGGCATCGAACTTAGAGAACTGCTCGCTATGAGAGAACAAGCGCTTATCGAAAGGTTCGGTTACGAATTCTGATTAACAGCATACCAGAGAAATACTGCAACTCAGGCGAAGACGATACCAAAATCAACGCCATCCCTATTGAACAAACCAGCATAAAAATCATTCCTAAATGGTGTCTGCGAGAAAAGCCCTGTTTTCCATCTGTAGGGAAGCCGAGAGTAGCAAGCCATGAGGTCGAATGCCGAGCAGTCCAGCACAGAATCTGGTTAGTAACATGTAGGGAAAGAAACTTCGACAGGGAGTTGACCGCATAATGCAATCAAATGCATTTGGAATTCCGCCCCCAAGTCATACTGACCTGAACAAGGAGTGGGAAGGTAATAGGGAGAAAGGTGAAAGAAGCCAAGCATCGTTACTCCAACTGACTTGATGCAGGAACAAACCCGCTCATGGAGTTTAATGATCCTGCTGTATCGCTAGACATATTGCGGGCAGGCATGTGAAACACGTTCCCCCAGGGACACATCCAGAAGACCTGCCGTATTTTGGAGAAGGTAACTTGTGTATATTTCATCACCAATACTACAAGGCAAGCCAAAATAAAAATCAATAGGCTTACTCAATGGATTTGCCAATACATTATGGAGATTATCATTATTAATTAAATATATCAAATATTTAACCCCCCCCCCCGCAATTTCCAGAACACCCGTAAATTGGCGAATTAGCTTGAATCGGATTAACATTGAGATTACAATACCTGTAGCTAACAGGTTATATAGTTTAGTTCGTTCCGATGCCTTTATCCGAATTGTAAAGCCTGCATGAATGATTGAATTTGAGGTGCTTATTGTGAAACCAGGAAATTGCAAATTAAAATCTTTTATCGTACTGACGGCTTCGCTGTTAATTCTCTGTACCCAGGCATGGGCACAGAATATATCTGCCGAGACAAATAACGACAATTCGCCCGTTGTTATAGAAACCCCTATTGTCGTATATGGCGTTGCTGTTCCAGAACTGATAGTCAAAGCGATAGATGATGCCATCGTGCAGTATTCGAACGACCCCGAAGCACTGCAACAGGCTATTCGTGAAATCATTCGGGAGCATGCTTCGGACCAAGCATCCATTGATTTCGCAACTGCCATCACTGCAATTGCTGCTTCCAGGGTAACAGGTGATTCCCAGTTGCTGACCGCTATTGCTCTGGGAGCGACCCAGGGCAACCCTGGCATCTCTAGCGCAGCCATGATAGAAAGTATCCCCGAGCTGCGGTCAGAACCAACCCCGGAAGAAAGGATTGAGCAAAATATTGCCCTTTCCCAAGCAACAGTCGAAAATCCAGCTCAAGTTAGCCCAACGAGTCTGTAGCAGGCCCGGAAATTCTTGATCCCAGCCTTAGCAGCAACATGCCGTGCGACTATGCCTTAGAGTATGTTGAAGACAAATCATTTTCAATTTTTTCCTATGCAGATTTCAATGTTTATTAGCAAAGCACGAACCAAGGCCTATCCAAAGTTCTTTGACAAGGAAATCATTTGCCGATTTAGCGGACTGGCAAGTGTAGGGGTTTTTCTTATGCTGGCTCTTGTGCCAATTGGATATCTCGAGGCACAGGACCGTGAACCGACTGCATCCGTACTGGATGTTCGTAATCGAACTCACTCCGAATGGAGCCCCCTCGGCGTGAGGGGGGGGGGGGTACTTCTGCACCCCTCTCTTGAGATAGGTACAGTATTCGATGACAACATCTACCGTCATCATCAAAACAAGGACAGTGATACAATTTATCATGTTCGCCCGCGTATTTTCGGCATATCGCAGTGGAGTCGCCACAAACTCCAGTTTGATGCATACATAGATTCGTTCGACTACGCGCAAGCCGATGGCGAAGATACAACGAACTGGTTTGCTGGCCTGAATGGAAGAGTAGATATTACTCGAAATGCCTGGCTAGACGCTGACCTGAGTTTTCGAGAACAGCACGAGGGGCGCGGAAGCCCGGAATCAGAAAGTCGAACACTGGAACCCGTTTCGCAGACAATTGCGGACTTGGGCATCAAGGCAACCTATCGCTGGAATCGCTTCTATCTCTCGGTTGGCGGGCGATATGCTGACCGGGAGCATGAGAATGCAATCGAGGCCCGGACCAACAGGGTTAGCATACAAAATGACCGTGACCGGAACGAGAGACAGCTTTCAGTTGAAGCTGGCTACGACTTGTCTCCCGGAACCGATGTTTTCCTGCGCACAACGGACTTCAGGCACCGTTATGATCAGTTTGAAGATGCCGAAGGCAACAGGAGGAACTCCGATGGGTCAGAGGGAGTGCTGGGATTTCGACTGGATGTCGGTGCACTCGTTGCCGCCGAGCTGTTCTCCGGCTACCGAAGTCAAAAATACAACAATGACCCCAATCTCCCAGAAATAGACGGCGTCACTTACGGTGTAGACCTCACCTGGAACCCGACCGCACTCTCCACAGTTCGAACCACAGCCTCTCGCAAGGCATACGAATCAGCACTCAACAGGACATCCGGCTATCTCTCGTCGCAGTTGAATCTCAGCGTGGATCATGAACTGCGACGCAACATCCTGATTGGCGTTGGTGTTGGCGTGTCTACCAACAAGTACTATGGGACGGACCGCGAAGATGAAATCATTCAAGGGAATGTTCAGGCTGAGTGGAAAATAAACCGGAATCTTCAAACGGAAGCCGGCTTGCGCTTACAGCAAAGGAACTCAAACGTTCCCCAAAGCGAATATGGGAGAGACAGTCTTTATCTGAGCCTGCGGTACAGTCTGTGATCCGAGGTAATCTACAACAGTTATCGTTGCAGCGATCGGGTTATGCCTGCGCCGTTTTGACTGCCGCGTTGTTGCTTGTGCCCTTATTGTCCTACCCCGTTCTAGCGCAAGCCCAAGCAACAGAAACTGCTGCACTGGAAGATACCACGACAGACTATGTACTCGGTCATGGCGATCGTATCCGGATCACTGTTTTCGGACACGAGAACTTGACCGGGGAATTTCTGCTTAGCGAAACAGATTCCATCTCACTGCCCCTGGTCGGCGTGCTTGACTTCAATGGTGCCACGCTGAAAGAAGCGCAGAGCATCGTTGTAGACGCTCTCAGGCCGGACTACCTTGTCGACCCCAAGGTCAGTGTCGAAGTGCTGGAATATAGGCCCTTCTACATTATTGGAGAGATCAATAATCCAGGTTCTTATCCATGGGTGAATGGAATGACCGTTATTGAGGCGGTCGCAATCGGCGGAGGATTTACATACCGGGCCCGGAAAAAACAAATGCTGGTTATCCGGGCAACCGACGAGACGCGATCCGAGCAGGAAATCAAGCCGAATGACAAGGTATTGCCTGGCGACTTGATCAGGGTGGCTGAACGGTTTTTCTAGGTCAAACTCCCAATGAAAGCCTGTTATTCGGAACAACAAGCAAGAATTGCCAGTTTTTCATCCGCTTCTGCTCCAACTAAGAAATGGGCAGATGTCGCCATCATCACTTTGAGCTTTTGGTTAGCCTATTTGCTGCGCGGGCTGGACAATACAGAGATATATCTTCCAGCCTGGCTCGTATCGCTTCCTTTATATATATTGATTCATGAAGAGATCACAAAGCGACATCAAGCGAACATCAGAGAAAATTTCCATGAAGTACGTCAGGCACTGGCCGCATGGGGCTTGACCCTCATTGGACTGCTGTTCATTTCCTGGACTGCCAAAATCACGGCGGACTTCTCTCGCATCGCTATCGGGACATGGACACTGCTCGGTGGCTTTGGACTTGCGGGCTGGCGATTGATGTGGCGAACTACCACCCTCCTGGACAGAACTTCTCCGGACAATGCGCTAGCCGTCATTGCAGGCGATGACAAACGCATGAGACAATTCGTACGCCATTTTCAATCCTCTCGCACCTTCAAGCCTGTTTTGCTGGGATATTTCGCAGAGACCGAGCCGAACAACCGGAAGGAGACATCGAACGATCCAGATATCCCGTTTCTCGGAAATCTGAAATCCTTGATTCATGGAGCCAGAAAGGGTGATTTTTCAAGCATCTTCGTGGTCATGCGACCCGAATCGGAAAATGCCCAGCGGCGGCTCATCACGGCACTGTGCGACACTCCAGCATCCGTGTACGTGGTGCCATCCACGCATACCGAGGAACTTGCCTACGCACAATGGATTAACTATTGCGGACTACCGATTGTGAGCATATTTGAAACCCCTTACAAGGGTTTCAACAGCTTGACCAAGCGCGTGGAAGATGTGCTTCTCGCTATGTCAATGCTACTGGTTATGGCCATCCCGATGCTGGTCATCGCCGCAATCATCAAGCTGACCTCACCCGGACCGGCAGTGTTCCGGCAACAACGACTCGGTATTGATGGCCGAGAGATAGGCGTGCTCAAGTTCCGCACAATGACCGTGATTGAATCCGGCACAAGCATCACTCAGGCAGTAAGGGATGACCCTCGAATTACTGCTATCGGGACTTTTCTGCGACGCACATCTCTTGATGAACTGCCGCAAATATTCAATGTGCTGTGCGGGGACATGTCCGTTGTTGGCCCCCGTCCGCACGCCGTATCCGTCAATCAGGAATACCGCAAACTGATTCCCGGGTATATGTTGCGCCAGCGTGTCCGACCCGGAATAACAGGCTGGGCACAAATCCATGGCTTGCGCGGCTCTGACAGCCCCGAAAACATGGAAAATCGCGTTCGCTACGACCTCTGGTACTTGACCCGATGGTCTCTCTGGCTGGACTTGTGGATCGTGATTCGAACAATTCCGGTTTTTGCCGGTCACCGCAACGCATTCTGAATGTTGCAAACTGCCAATATTCTGGTTCTGTAAATAATGATCACCTCGGATGTCTCTGAAACTAATACTGGTTCAATATCCGGTTCCATACAGAGGCCATTGCCTCCTGAAGAACCCTCGCTTCTGGACTTGATTGGTCTTCTATGGAAACACAAGTTCCTCATCCTGGCCGTTCTGGTCTTTTGCATGCTTGTCGGAGCTCTGATCCTCTTTCAGCTGACCCCCCGCTACACCGCAGAGGCCAGGATTCTGGTTGGCACCCGCGCAACCAATGTGGTCGATGCCGAAAATGTGCTGGAAAGACTTCGCCCGGACCGAATCAAAATACAGGGCGAGGTGGAAGTACTGGCATCCCGAACACTAGCAGAGAAAGTCGTGGATGAAATCGGACTCATCGACAATCCAGAGTTCAATCGAAACCTGCTCCCGCCGTCCTGGCTACAGCAATCCTTACGGTGGCTGCATGAACCTCCGGCATGGCTCGACAATTCACCGGCATGGTTTCTTGATTCAATGCAATGGGTTCATGCCACTTTGTTCGGCGATGAACCGGGCACCGCATTAACACCAGAAGACAGAGAGCGCATGGCATACGATGACACTGTTACGACACTGATGGAGGCCATGGTCATTGAACCCGTCAGGGTGTCATATGTTGTTTCGGTAATAATCACCTCCGAGGATGCGGAATTGGCTGCAGTCATCGCTAACACCTTGTCCGACATCTATCTTCAGGAACAGCTTGCACAAAAATTCGGGGCGACCGAGCAGGCGACAGACTGGCTTAATGAAAGGGTATCAACTCTCCGGAATCAGGTCGAAGAATCGGAAAAAGCCGTTGAGGACTACCGCCAGTCTCAGGGGCTGACCGAAACCAGCGACTTGAGTTTAATCGAACAACGAATAGCCGAAGTCAACTCGCTGCTGATTGCCGCTCAGGCAACCACTTCCGAAGCAGATGCCAAGGTCCGGCGTACCCGGGAACTCATGCGTACCGAAAATGGTGTTTATTCTGCTCCGGAAGTGCTGTCTTCGCCGCTTATTCAAAACTTGAGATTGCAAGAGACCAATCTGGTCGGAGAAGTTGCGCAAATGGCCCAGGAATTTGGTCCGCAACATCCAACGATGATCAATGCAAATGCCGAATTGGCAGATCTCCGAACCAAGATAAAGGAAGAAGTCGGGCGGGTCGTATCAAGCCTGGAAAGCAGTCTTGAAGTCGCTCGAACGCGGGAAAACGCCCTGAAAAACAGCCTTGAAGACCTAAAAGAGGAAGCATCACAGCTTATCGTCTCTCAGGCCCGGCTTCGCGTTCTGGAACGCGAGGCAGCGGCAAATCAAGCCCTGTTCGATGTGCTTCTGGAACGCCACATAGAGACCGGCGAACAGGAAGAGCTGTTTTCTGCCGACGCGAAAATCATCTCCTATGCCAAGACTTCCAGCGAGCCGTCATGGCCGGATGTACCCGCTGGAATGGGCGTTTCATTCGTCATTTCCGGCTTTCTGTCCCTGCTGACCGTCTTCCTGGTCGAGCAACTCTTCGAACGCGGTATCCGCCATAGCGGACAGCTCAAGTCCATCCTGGGAATTGATTCACTGGGAGCGATACCGATCCAGAAAAAGAACAAGGTAATCATCGATCATGTACTGAATAGCCCTATGTCCATTTACTCGGAATCATTGCGCATGATGCATACCGGACTCTTGGCATCCTGCATGAACGAGCATGGCACCAGATCAGTGCTGATCACTTCAGCGCTTCCCGATGAGGGAAAGACCACACTATGCCTGACTTTGGCACGCCTGATTGCGCGTAGTGGACGCAAAACAATATTGATCGATGGCGATCTTCGCCATGGTCAAATTGCCAAACTTCTCGACCTTTCAAAAGATTATGGCCTGATGCACCTGCTTACCACAAGTTTGGATGACATTGATAAGGCGATACAGCATGATCCGAAATCAGAGCTTGATATCATCACCGCAAGTAAATCGCTAAATATCGCAACGGATATTATCAACCAGCAAGCATTCTCAGCCATTCTGGCACAGCTTAAGGCCCGTTATGACCTTGTATTGATAGACACTCCCCCAGTACTGCTGGTGTCGGATACGATCACTATGGCCAATTGCGTCGATGATATTGTATTTGCCATACGTTACGGAAAAACGCCGAAAAAAATCGCCGCAAGAGGCATCAGCCAGCTATTGTCTTGTAATTTAAGCGTCACGGGTGCCGTACTGACCATGGCACAGGGTACTCGCAAGGGATACTACTCATATGAATACGGCTCTTACGGTTATAACCCTGAACCTTATGCCCTGCACTCCAAGTATAGCCACTACTATTCAGGCTGAACATGCCATTATGCATGCTGAACGATCTTCATGGGAGCCTGTCCTGGCGATGGCAGCGATTACCGTTGGAACGGCTCTGTTTTTGCTGGCAATTCCCGCAGTCATGTCTGATTTGCTGTCGATGCCCGGCAACCCTATCATGAGGCAACTCCAAAATGAACAAAAAGTCAGCAGATCGGATCTGCGAAGCCTCATCCATTCTCGTAAGATGTCTGCAAAATGGCGCGAGATGCCCACAACCTACACCGATATTTCCCTAGGCTACCTGATACTCGAAAATTACCTTAGTCATGAAGACTACCCCGGCAACCTTCAGCAAGCCGAGGGGGCGCTGGGCAATGGACTCGCCCTAGCACCGATGAATCCCTACGGCTGGATGCGGCTGGTACAGATACGGAAAATTCGGGGAGCGCCTGTTGCACAAGTCGCAGAGCCGTTCAGGCTCGCACTAAAAAGTGGGCATAATGAAGACAAACGTCACATGATGCTGTTGCTGATAGTCGAAACCGGCCTTGATGTCTGGGATGAACTGGATGAACAGGAACGTGAGATCATCGCCCAAAAGGCACAAAGGGCCTGGGACCGTGACCCGCGACGCACCGCTACTCTTGCGGTTCGCACGGGACGCAGCGACCTCTTGGCCGAATTGCTGGGGTTGTAACTTGCATATCCTGTTTCTACAACCTGCCGGACATGTCGCAGACCTGGGCATTGATCTGCAGTGCTTCGGCAACCTTCCCCGCTACGGTGTGGTCTCTCTTTCATCTCTTCCACGCAAGCTGCGTGATGTCGGACTCGTTGTCAACTGCATCGACACCAATACTGCGGCGAGACGAATTCTGGAGGCTGCAGCTTCTTGTAAAGTTCCTCGACTCTATCTGTTCGATGGCATTTATGATCTTCAAAACGCCTACCACAATCCGCTGCATCGGCGTCTATGCCTCAGCCAAATGGATCCGATGCTGTATACCCATGTCGCTTGCGTAGACCGATGGTCACTGACCGCTTTCGCCGCGCTGGACGTCCATACCCATGCATGGCTTCCTTCACGGGCCGAACCGATTGGAGACAAAAAGTCCGATCAAAATCTTCGTGCGGAATTCCTGATCGCTACCGCACGCACGCCCGCATTTGACTATGCAGAACAAGACAGGCTTGAAAAACTGCTGCTTATGGTCATCGCCAGCCTGAAACGCATTGGTACCCGATACCGCTTTCGGATCGGCGATCGAAAACTGCTTGCTTCGCTAGGCGCTTCTGCTGATGACAATGACATCGATACACCTTTTTCAGAGTGCATAAGGCACTATCGATGCCTGATTACTACTCCTTCCACCATAGCAACTACTTCGATGCTGGCAGGAGTGCCAACCGCTACGCTTGACTATCGAGACAGTCCTCTAACGCAACAGACAGGTTGGCGCATTCATCAGTTGATAGACATGGATAGCGTGCTGACTAACATGTTGAAGCCCGCCGCGGACCGTATGGTTTTCCAGGCCCGGGAAGTTGCTCATTTAGCAAAGCGAACGCCAGTGGAGGATTTCATCCTTGATGCAGCGGGCATTGCAGAACGGCCTCCCTTTCTTGTCAGCACCCAACGTATTCAATGGCCTGTCAATATGGATTATCCCCTGCGCTGGATCTGGATGCACTGGCTGAAACGTTTCAGGAAACAGTCGCGCTGACATGCTGCCGATACTGGTTATATTTATAGTTGCAAGCAGTTGCATTCTATGGCAATACCTCCTTCACGGGCACATCATGCAATTGGGCATTTTTTTCAACTTGCTCGCGATGGCCTACATGGTGTTTGGCTTGGCGATTTCCTGGAATCAAGTCTCCGAATATACATTCATGCTTGAACAGATAGGCTGGATGTCAGTCATTGCGGTTATTGGTTTCAATATTTCATATATAGTTTTCAGGTCGTACCCGTCCCGTGTCGCATGGCGGTCTCCAGACTACCTTCCTTCCCATACAGCTTTGCTCTTTTTTACTGGAATTGGACTTTCATTTCAGTTGGCTGCAATACTGCTTACCGGCCCCCTGGATTTCTTTCTGTCTGATCGAGTTGATAGATTTGCCTTTTTCCATTACAGAAAGGCAATGTTTTACCTGGGAAATTTGACGAACGTCTGTTTACCTATTATACTACTACGATATCTAACATTTGGACAACAGAACGACAGGAAGCTGTTTTATTTTCTCTTATGTTACAGTCTTCTTTACGGGATAGTTACCATCTCCAGGTTTGATCTCTCTATAACGTTGATTGTTATTCTGTACTTTTGGGAAAGAAGCGGCACTCTCCGTCCTTATGTGATCATTGGCATTTTGCTCATTGCTTTTGTCATCTCCATCTTTTTCAAGCCGGCTTTTTATGAAGTCATACTTGACAAGCCTTATCAAAGGTTATTTGACTATAATGAATACACTAACTGGATCCGTCATACCGTCCTGCTCATGTCGAGACCCGAAGTGGAACTACCCCACAACGGCTACCTACTTACCCTGAAATCACTGTTTGTCCTGAGTCCAGAACAGGAGTCATTGTCTGAGTGGTTTTTCCGCGAGTTCTATTTGGACAAAAAGGTTTTGTTCCCCGGTCTTGGATATGGGTTCAGCGGACTTTGGGAGGGATATGTTGCCAACGGCTTGACTGGAATTGCGCTACATTTCGCTTTTTTCGGAGCATTGTTTGGATTGATTGAAAGGTCACCAACGGCAATGAGACATGTTTTCATAGTATTTGCCATGATCTTGGCATACCGTTTGTTTCGTTCCGAAGTGTATAACTTCACCAAAACCTATGCATGGTATTTCGCTTACCCGACCTTTGCAATTGTGGTCGCAGACAAGTTCATGAGTTGGGCTTCTAATCATCGAGCAGTAAAAACGCCATATCTTCACGGGACAACAAGTCATCTTCACCATAATTCCGACCGATTGACAAAAAGTTGATCTATGAACATCAATAGATTGCACCGCTTGGTTGATTTAATGCCTATAAAATCAAATCCGAATAATAAAGGGTTTCCAGATAGAGGCGCTATCCGGTCATTGCACAGCCGAAAACATGTGAAATATTGCAGCTGCAAAACAGCATTCCAGGCCGCTGCAACTATGCGATTCATGACAATTCATAGGAATGCCCCCACGCCCATTCTCTTCTGTGTTTCTGTCTCATCGAATTTAAGCGATGCATGCCTGCACCGCGCGAACAATTATCAATGAATAGGCTATCAGGAAAAGGAAGAGAGCATATTTCCTTATTGCTTGATCGGCCAGATGGCAATATTGGTGTTGAATTGGGTGTTGCTGCTGGTGATTTCAGCGAAGTACTGCTTGACAGTGGCTGTTTCAAATGTCTGTACGGCATTGATGCCTATGACGATCACCATGATGTTGATGAATATAAATTTGCACTGAAGAGACTGGGTTGGCAAAATCAGGAGAAACGATATACCCTGCTTCGCATGTGCTTCAACCAGGCTTTAGAGTTATTTGAAGACAATATCCTGGATTTTGTCTACATTGATGGCTATGCACATACCGGGCAAAATGGCGGACAGACCATTTACGACTGGTTCAGGAAAGTCAAGGTACTAGGCGTACTTTCTGGACATGACTACTGTTCTGACTTTCCACTCACCATGCGAGCAGTTGACCATCTTGTTCACAGAACTGGCCTCAAACTTCATGTCTCAGACATGCCGGGCCAATCCCCATCCTGGGCAGTCATCAAGACTTCTGACACAATCATCGACGATGTACCCCAGTCCTTGTTGCGGGACGCAAACAGAGCGCATCAGTACCGTATGTTTCGCAGCACCTTGGGCAGTTTGATCAAGCCCATGCTAATCAAAGCCGGATTCACCAAGCGATGATTGACTCAACGCATATCCTCACGGCAATCGAGGCTTCGATACTGCATACACGACCTTTCATCCACTTACGCCTGTCTGAAGTCTTCAGGCAGGATGACTATCAGGAAATTTTGCGGCTACTGCCTTCCCCGAACGAGTATATCGAATTGCGCCACAAGGATGCGAGGATGCCAGACAGCACATATTCCCGACTTGAATTTCTGTTGACCAACGAAAAGATAAAGCAACTGGATTCCGAACGGAGCCAGTTCTGGCAAAACGTCAGAAGTGCGCTCGAACACCCAGACATTGCAAATGCATTTATGGAAAAACTTGCAGAGCTTGACTTTCATGTACCGCTGACAAGCAGAGCTTCCCTGCGGCTGTCATTGGTACGAGACCTTCCGGGCTACTTTATTCGTCCGCATCAGGATATTCCGAACAAGCTTCTTACAACTCAGGTATATCTGCCGCAGAATGATCGATGGCCGAAGCTGGGAACTAAATTCTATACCCGGGATCAAAACGGGATGTTCAAGACCGATATTTCCGTACCTTTTCTTCCGAATTCCGGATACGCCTTTCCAGTAACAAAAAACAGTTGGCATGGGGTCGATGTCACTCCCCCCGAAGCCCCGGAACGCAACTCATTGATGATGATCTGGTATGTTGATGGCAAGTTAGCAAAACTTGCGGCGACGGCACGACATGTGTTGCGTCGGTTCCAGACTTGTAGTACCTCGTTGATCAAATTCCGGAAAATACGTTAGCATGAGAATTTGCCATGTAATCGAATGTGGAGCCACTGGCGCATTCGAGATGGTCTTGCTCATGTCTGACGTCCAGCATGCAGATGGCCATCAGGTACTGATCATCTATTCTCCAAGACCCGGCACACCCGCCGACCTCAAAACCAGGGTGAATCCAGCAGTGCATCTTGTGTGCTTGCCTATGCGCCCCGTCCTCATGCGTGCGGCGGTCTGGTGCTGGAGATACTTTATGCTATTGCGAAAATGGAATCCTGAAGTCATTCATTTCCATGGAGCGAGAGCTGGATTCCTGGGGCGACTGTTGGCAGGATGGCGATGGAGTGGTCATGCCTTATATAGCCCTCACTGCATTTCATTAATGCATCTCAACCGTTCGAAACTCGAACATGCCCTGTTCCGATGCATGGAACGTTTCGCAAACCGCATCTGCCGCTCCTTGTATGTCGCTTGCTGTTCCTATGAACATACAGTGATTGAAAAGGAAGTTGGCGTTGCGGTAGCACTACTGGAAAATGCGGTGGAAGATGGACTCATCAATCCTGACAACAACCGACCTGCCCGGGAAATGGTCACCAAGCGCGTGGTCACCTGTTCACGCATATCAGCATCTAAGGATCCCGTTTTATTCGCCAATATCTGCAAGATGGTGCAATCCGTTCGGCCAGAAATAGAATTTCGTTGGATCGGAGATGGCGACCCTTCTTTCAGGAGAATACTGGAAGAAGCGGGCGTACTGGTGTCGGGCTGGATGACGCGTTCAGAGGCACTTGAGGAAATTGCCTCCGGTTTTGTATATCTGTCGACAAGTGCCTGGGAAGGCTTACCGGTTTCGATTCTGGAAGCGATGTTGCTAAAAATTCCGGTCTTGTGCAGGCAGGCAGAGTGGAGCAGTCCGATCATTAATGATGGAGAAACCGCTCGACTTTTTTCCGATGCATCGGCCGCTTGCGACTTGCTGGTCTGCGAAGACTCCACATGGCACGATGTGATTTCAGAGAAGGCATGGTACTTTGCGAAGGAAAACTATACTAAAAAACGTTTCGCAACAGATCTAGCCCGACTATACAAACCATTTGACCCAAAAGGGTGGGTTGACAACCCCTAACCCAAAAATAGAGCTTGCTAAAAACCCCCCAATTCCACTCTGAAGTGCAACACCCTGGGGGTCGTCAGCATGTTGCAGACGGCCAGCTGGCCTGCGATGAACGATGCCAGATCAAGGTCTTGTTGTCCGGAGGCCTGTCGATCTGCGAGATCGCCCGGGAGCCGGTCCGAAATCCGGGAACCATCAGCCGCGCGTCGTGCATGCAAGGGCAAGCACGGAAAACTGCCGAAAAGCAGTGCCGAAATCCTGCGGTTCGCCCGACAGCCCGAAGTGCCGTTCACCAACAACCGCTCCGAGCACGACATTGCAATGACCAAGGCCAGGCAGAAGGTCATCGGCACCTTCCAGAGCCCGCAGTGCGCCGCCATCCGGCTCACACTACAGGGCAGGGATCTGGAACTGCTCGACATGACAGAATAAAGTACGGCTTCAGCTGCACCTCAATACTCGTCCTCAACAGGGAACGAGTAGACACAAATCATTTATAACACATTGATAGTGATAGGATATATGCCTGTTTTCTGGTGTCAGAGGCCCGAGCATGGCTTCGACTCATCAGTTCCCGGGTTACTTTCGGCAATTAGTGAGGCAAGTCTGTTATCGAAAATTTCAAAATATAGTGTATTATACGCAACGAAAAGACGCAAAATTATCAGTTTACTCTTGGGCTTTTTGCGATAACTTGATACTATCGGCTTGATACTATTGGACGAAATACCTTTCCGACCTGCATGAATAGTTTGGCTTCGCCTGCAAGTACAGCCACAAACACTGACGATCAGCATCAACGATACTCGCTACTCTATACTGTATTCGTTGTACTGGTACTCATTACTCCCCTCCCATTTGGCGCCTACCCAACATGGGCATGGGCGAGTCTGTCGCTAGGATGCGGAATCCTGTTGTGCGGATGGGGGTTTTCAGTACTGTGCAGGCGCATTCCATTTACTACTCCCCCCCAGTTAGTATGGTGGTCGGGAGCAGCAATCGGACTATCTCTTTTATGGGGATTCATCCAGACAGTGCAATTCACGCCTGTAAGTTGGCATCACCCCGTTTGGTCTGACACCGAGTTAGCACTAGGAATACCTGCTTTGGGTGCAGTATCAATAGACCCGACAGCAGGCAGGGACAGTCTCTTGCGTATGGCAACATATGCTGGCATATTCTGGCTGTCATTTCAGTACTGTCGAGACTCCAAGCGTACATTTTTTACCCTGAAGGCAATCGCAATATGCATTGCAATGTATGCTATGTATGGACTTGTTATACTTTTCCTGGGTTCTGACCGTATACTGTGGTTCGAGAAGTCGATCTATACAGATGTTGTTACATCAACGTTCGTAAACCCAAATTCCTTCGGCGCATATTGTGGTATCGGCCTGCTTTGTTCTACAGCCCTTCTGATGAAGCAGTTCCGCATTGGAACAGAGGACAGAGTTGGGACTGCCGAGCATTTGCGTTTTTTCCTAGTAGAATTTATTCCTCGAAATGCGTCAATTCTGATAGCATGGTCAGTGATGGCTAGTGCATTGATGCTCAGTCTTTCTAGAGCGGTAGCAGCGGCTACCGGACTGGCACTGTTGTCGCTGTATCTGGTGCTTTTGGCAAGGCGCAAGATTGCAGTGCACAAAATGCTGTTTCGCATATTCGGGGTAGTATCAATCGCATGTTTTATGCTGTTCATCGCTGGACAGGATTTAATACAGAAATTATGGAAAACCGGATCGGACTTTCCTCTTCGTGCGGAGATCTACTTGCAGACTCTAATGGCCATTGAAGACAGGCCCATACTGGGTACTGGACTCGGCACATTTGCCAGCATGTATCGCAGCTATCGTACTGAAGACATCCGACCGGGGGTAACAAAGGCGCATAATGACTATCTGGAGATAGTGCTGGAACTAGGCATTCCTGCCGGAGTCCTGCTCTTGCTGTCGATTGTTTTACTGGCCGTGATTTGTGTCCGCGGGATCTGGGTCCGCAGACGCAATTATGAATACCCTGCACTCGGTTTCGCGACCTGTATTTTGATGGGAATACATTCTCTAGCTGATTTCAGCATGCAGATACCGGCAGTGGCCGCTACCTTTATGCTTGTGCTTGGCATGGCGGTAACGCAGTCCCATTCAACAATGTCAGGGGGGGGGGCACGACATGTGTTGCGTCGGTTCCAAGCCTGAAGTACCTTATTGATAAACTTCCGGAAAATACGTTAGCATGAGAATTTGTCATGCAATCAAGCGTAGTTTCACAGGGGCCTTGATATATCCTGCTCAATACTAATGTCAGTGATTGGGGAATGCCATTTGCACATGCGATACTCCATTTATGTGGCCTATTGCAAGCACGTCAATCATTCCCATGAAGCTGGTCATCTTTCCAACATTGAGGCAACCATTTGTAACCTTTCATATGGACACTGTTGACTCGGAGGATTGCCTGGATGAATGCTTGCCGTGTCGGGATATTCGCCGTTCAGCCCGGTTTCCCGGTCCGGCAATCCGGATTTTTGCCCGCCATGCCCCTGCGGGCATTGGCGGGAATTGCCGGGCTTGTGCCGAAAACCCGGAAAAAGTGCCGGAATGGTGGCATTTTGTCCCCGCACTGGTATTTGCTGTGGGAAAAATGCCCGGTAACCACCATAGCGAGGCCGAAAACCTCCCGGAGTCAACAGTGTCCATATGAAAGATTCGTAACCCGTTGTTGCTTTAGATTCTGCTTCGTGGGATTTGAAAGTATGGGACACTGCGTTGGGTCAGTATGCTCAAACAGCGTATGGCAAGAAGTCTAGCCTGACATATAGGCCATTCGACCAAATCTGATAGATCAATCAAGATCCGCAATATTGACCCGGAAAGATATTTTCAAGTCGATTTTGAATATTTTTCACGAGTTGTTTAACACCTCTTTTTTCGACGATATCACATTTTCATGATCTGGCAGAATTCGGTGATGCGAGCATTCGCTGTCCGAAGCATCGGTGCAACGGCATCCCTAGGATATGGGCTTCTCCTCGCCAATGTATTGACACCTGATGCAATGGGCAAATTCACGATTGCCCTTTCTGTAGCGATTATTGCTTCAACGATCTCAAAATTCGGTCTTGACGCATACTTGATGCGTAATGCAGCCAGCCGACCTCAAGAATCATATAGAGTGACCGTGTACTGTCTGAGCCTAGCCGGATTCATTGGATCATTAGTATGGGGGGGTTGCACCTGGGCTGGCCTCGAGTTTTATGAATCAGCCAACACCGCATTTGTGGTCTTGTTGCTGGGTATCCCATTTCTTGCCATGATCTATGTACTGACCGGCTTACTGAAATCAGGAAATCTCCCAGCTACCGCAGTGTTTCTTGAAACTGGATGCTGGCAGACATTATTATGCCTGTGCGCAATCGTCATGCAGCTTTTCGGATATGACTCGCTTCTGCTTGTGGCCATTTGTTTTTCGACTGGTTTGGCCCTGATATTTGTCATCTCATTTTTTCTGTCATGGCATCATGTGCTCGGTAGGAAAAATCTAAATCAAGAAGTTCGGTCGGGAATGACCTGCGATTATGGGGAATTGACAGCAATGGCTGGTCTTACTGCCAGCAGCGTAATTATGCGTTGGTCAGATGCAATTTGGCTCGCATGGTGGCTGGATTCACAGGAGATAGCGGTCTACATGATCTGCACAAGATTGGCTGGAGGCATTTCTTTTATTGATAATGCGGTCAACGCTATTGCAGCACCACGTTTCGCTCGGTTTTTTGCAAGTGGAAAAACCAGTACATTAAGACGAGAGTTGAGGCGAGCATGTACTATTTCGGGCATTTGGGGAACAGTTGGCGCCATAATGGTCATGCTGATTGGACCGTTCATACTGCATGGGCTTGGCTCACCTTACTCCGAAGCATCAGAGATCCTGCTATTCGCCACCTTGGCGATTGCAATACAAGTGGCTTGGGTGCCAATAGGTCATTTTGCAACCATGACAGGGCGAGCATCGGTTCACTTCAAGTCAACAGCTATTGCTCTGGTTGTTCAGCAACTTGCATTCCTGCTTTTCATTCCCCATTTTGGCGTGATGGCGGCTTTATTTGGGTTTGCATTGTCCAGAATACTCTCCTTCATGATTACCTTCGGAGTTTTACGGCATCGCAGTGCTCTTTTAATCGATCAATAGATGAATGAGCAGGTGACTCTAATTGGGGAAACCGAATTTGAGATCGAACGAGAAAATTGAATCTGCTTGATGAATCTTGACTTCCACGGACTGCTTTTCTCCGTTATAGGCATAACGGTTATACCACTTTTGTATCCTCCACCGCTCTGATATTCACAATGTGAGCCACAGGCAATATGCCGGGGCAATTCGCCCCGGACAGCTGGAAAAATGCGGAGGAACGGGCAAATGGAAATCACACAAGTGCAATACGAGCGCATTGCCCCGCTACTTCCTAGGCAGCGGGCAATGTCAGCCTTTCGAACCTGTAGGTGCCCACGCCATTCTCTGCGTGGCCGGGCATGGCTGCAGGTGGCGCGGCCTCTGCCGAGGCATTTCGGCAACTGGCACACCATCTACACGCGCATGAACCGGTAGTCGAGGAACGGCGTCCTGGACCGCGTGTTCGATCACCTGCAGCGGGAGCAGGTGATCCTGATCCGGGTCGAGGTTCTGGGTCTCGACAGCACCAGTATCAAGGTACACCCCGATGGCATGGGCGCTCCGGAAAAACGGCCCGGCACTGGCCATGGACCGTGCCTACGAAGACGTTGAAACCCGCCAGCTGGCGACCGATCTCGACTTCATGCCTGGCGCCCCCGAAGAGCAACCGCGTCGCTCCCTGGGAATACGACCGGAAATCTACTCGCCCCCTGTTGGGGGCGAGTAGATACCTCTTTGTAATACTTGACCCCAAAAAGGTGAATCACGGTCGTCTTATCATCATGTAGTGCATCATCATAGACCCGACCTGGCTCTTCCTATTGCCTTATTGCCACTGTTGTTTTCATGATTGGTTGCTCCAAAAAGATTGAATTATGTTTGGGAGTAGTGAGCGGGGGTGAAGCTCATCCAGAGGCCTCTGTCTTGTTATCGGATACTGATTTGAGATGGTTCACCAAGGCCTTGGCGCATTGCAGGGCTACGCAGGCGGTCTGGAGGTACTTAGAGATGAATGGCACAAACATTTGAGCAGTTTTATCACTATTGACCAAATGCCTATTCTTTTTCTCATCCCCGCGCACTACTCTCAGTCATAACTCAACTGCCAGCATGGGAAACAGTTCAATTGTCCTGCTTCGAGAGATTCAATTATCATTGCTGACCCAATTCCAGTCCGAAGTGCAACACCCTGGGGGCACTTCGGACTGGAATTGGGAGTTAGATCTTTCCGGTGACTGACAGTCATGAGTATTCAGCCCGTGCTTCGAAGATGAAATAATTTGCCGCCAAGGCTGGACATAATAGGAATTCTCCATGCTGGACCTACGTCTATTTTAAGGTAAATTTCAGTATCTGACCATTTTTCGGTAACAGAAGTCATCGTAGCGGTTGCTCTTGACACAGCACTGGAGTGCTGCAATTTGGTTCTGGCTATGCCAGGCTGGGGTACTTGAACAGTTTTGGTGCAGGCATACAGGGATAGCATGCCCGGCTGGTTTCAGGACTTGTTCCGGCTCTCTGGGCTCCAGTTTTCGATCTGGTCCAGCAAGCTGTCAGGCGAATCATCTACACAAAACAGATTGCGATGTCTGGGGTTGATGAATCCTGTTTCAATGGCATTCTCAATGAATGCCGCCAGAAGTCCGTAGTATCCCTCGACATCCAGAATGCCGATTGGCTTGCTGTGGATTTTGAGTTGTGACCATGTGATGGACTCGAGTAATTCCTCAAATGTTCCAAGCCCGCCCGGCAGGGCAATGAATCCATCCGAAAGGGAAGACATAATCTCCTTTCGCTGATGCATATTCTTGACGGTGATTAGCCTGGTGATTCCCGGGTGATCGTGTTCATGGTCAAATAGTGCTTCCGGTATTACGCCGGTTACCTTTCCACCTGCTTCCAGAACGGCATCTGCGACCGTCCCCATCAGTCCCATGGTTGAACCTCCATACGTCAAGTTTATCTTTCGTTTTCCGATGGCATGACCGAGGGCAGTCGCAGCTTCGGCATATGCAGGGCTATTGCCGGGTCTAGACCCGCAAAATACGCAAAGCTGTTTTATAGCGGGAGTTTTGACCATTTCCAAATAAATCTCTTCATGAGAGTCGGACATTCAATCCATGCCGGTATGGCATGGGTTGAAAAGGTGCAAAAGCGATGGACTGTAAGACGGATAAGGCCTTGCAGGATCTCGATTCAGCAACCTGGTTTTGTACATGGCAACTGATATGTATCGCATATGCAGGCAAGACTGTAAAGGGAAGCGAATCCGGTTCGGTGACTGACTTGCACCGGTAATACGTGATATGCGGCATTTCAAGCCAGTATCAGAGTCATTGGGTTATGCTGGAGATCATGGGGTGAGGGCAACAGCGGGTCAGTGAGATTTCCTCCATTCACTTGAAAATCAGGCGGCCCGGAGCCGCCTTGTTGGTTATTCAATGCATTTGAATTAGTTGTTCGAGCCATATAGCCAATGGTTTGTGTCGCCTTCTCCATCCCGAATATGGATCGTTGCAAAGTAGCTGTACTGGTGGAAATGTCTTGCTGGATTGGTGTTGCAACTTTCTTCTCGTGTCTTGTGGGTTGGTATATCGTCCCAGCTCCAGGGAAGTGACAGGTTCACATGGAATTTTTCGCTACTTTCCTCTTCATTGTCTGTCAATGCCTCAACCGCAATGGTTCCAGAAGGGCTGCCTTTACTTAGCGTTAATGTTCCAGGTTCCGACTTGTAATCGGAAAGGCTGGTACCGCCATGAGAACCCACCTCCCCTTCGTTCGGTTGATTTCGCTGCCAAAATGGCACTGGATCCGTTTGATAAGGAACTTCCAGCACGTAATCGTCAGCGATTGGCCCCCTGAAATCTGCGGTAACGGTTAGCGTAGCTGACTGTCCTTCGAACAGAACAAGATTGCGGTTTTCAAATCCTACCCATATTTCACAGGATTCAGCAGCCAGTGTGTGCCCCCCCCCCAAGAATTGCCAGCAGGGCAGTAGCGAGCATTGTTATTCGTTTCATTGTTTTCTCCTTTGGAAAAGTAAATATACGGACATTATACACTGGCTTTGCCCTTTCATTTTACAAGGCGGATTCATTTTTCAAGCTGATCCGCTGCCGCGACGGCAGGTGATCACCATTTATCTGAAATTCATGAAACCCATTCAAATACTACAAATGATCGAATGACCGTGGTCAAAGTGCGCATTCACTGACTCCAAATCAACCTATCTGCCTAGCTTGAAGTCGTGAGTTTTCTGTTACTTCTTTCAATGAGTAGCGCTAAAATTGTTATTTCGATTCAAGAATCGCAAGTTATGAAGCCCATCCAGACTATTGCATTCATCGGCCTCGGAAATGCGGGTTCAAAACTCGCGGGAAGCTTGTTGCGAAACGGCTTCAACCTGATTGTCCGAGATCTGGATCATAAAGCGGCCCGGCCATTGCTGGATGCCGGCGCAGCCTTCGGTGAGAGCCCGGTTCAAATGGCTCAATCTGCCGACCTTTTGATCACATGTCTACCCAATCCAGCTGCCAGTGCTTCAGTGCTGGAAGGTCAAGACGGTGCTCTGCCAGCGATGCTACAGGGAAAGACATGGGCCGAGATGAGCACCACTGATGAGAGCGAGGTGCTTCGCCTTGGTGCTCTGGTCAAGGCTCAGGGTGGCGAACCCGTTGATTGCCCTGTTTCAGGCGGCTGCCATCGAGCGGCAACCGGAAATATTTCCATATTCGCAGGATGCGAAAGACCAACCTTCAAGCATATGCTACCCGTCCTGACTGCCATGGGTCGGAGAATACTGCATACCGGCCAGCTTGGCTCAGCCTCGATTCTCAAGGTCATGACCAATTATCTGGCAACTGCGAATCTAATGACGCTTTGTGAAGCGCTCGCAACCTGCAAGGCCGTTGACATGGATCTCGGCACAGCCTACGAGGCCATACGCATCTCTTCCGGCAATTCCTTCGTTCACGAAACTGAAAGCCAGGTGATATTGAATGGAAGCCGCGACATTAATTTCACGATGGATCTTGTCTGTAAGGACATCATGCTGTTCGATGAGATTGCAAAAGATGCCGGAGTGCCGCTCGATTTCTCCCCGCTTATGGTCAAAATCTTCAGGAAGGCGATGGAAAAATACGGAGCCCGGGAGCATTCTCCCAATATCATAAGAAGATTCGAAGAGGCTGCTCAGATTGACATTACCGCCCCCGGCTTCCCTGCTGAGATGATCGACGATGAACCGGAAGAGCCGGGCTATGAGGTCAAGCCAAAAAAAGGAGGTAAGGGGTAGCCGGCCTGCCCAGTTCGGACAATTCAATCTGTCGATAATTCTGCTATGTTGTGCCTCGGAAGACAGAGTTAATTCTGAAACTGTTGTGCATGAAACGCATTCCTGCGGAATGGACGTTTTCAGCCAAAAGAGGTTCCATGAATTCAGGCAGCAGGCAACCCTATTCGCACACGGTGCCATCGCCATCCCCGTCATGCATAAAGGCATAGGCCGGGTGTGACTTGTGGACGGGAGCAATCCCGTGGCGCCTTGCTTCCCTGCAGGTGATCCGCCCATTGCCATTGTCGTCGTATTTTTTCAGTACCGCATTGTTCCGTCGCTTTTGCGGCACCGGGGAGGCATGACTTACGCACCGCACCGCCATGGCCGTGGTTTTGCATCTCGACAGGATATGTTCAATCGCATTGGCCTCTCGGGAATCAATGGTGAGCCCGTACTTGCGTCGAACCTCCAGAGTTCTAGCCGCATACCAGCAGGCATTCATCTTTGGAATCCATTCGGCGAGATCTTTCGCCGATTTCCGGTGCCGGTTTGTCGAGGGGCTGGCCAGCGTCAGGTTCAGCAGGTCAGTCGCAAACTGTCGCTTGACCTGTCGGCTCCGGGCACAAAGGCCACTGTCGTGGGCCTCGGACAGAGAAACGACATGCTCGATATCCGTCTGGTACCGGTTCTTGAAACAGGTGCCCGTGTACGGGCCGTAGATGATTCCGTCCAGGCTCTCAATGACCTCCAGTTCGACGGACTGGGGATAGGGGTAGTCCTTTCGGTCGTAGGGCGAGCAGCGATGTTCCGGAGCGACAGCGACGCCCCGGTACATGCGATCGGCCGAATGAGCCAAATCACTGCCAAAATGCAACACGCAGATGATGCATGCTGTGACGAGCACAAGCCTGTGTTTGGGGATCGTAGCCACTGGTGACGTATTCGGGAGTCAATGAATTACTTTTGACGAGCGAAATCATATCAAATTATCTCGGTCGTGAATTGGAGCCAGAAGTTCTCAATTGGAATCTTCTCACGGTCTGTGATCTACCGCACAATTCCCTCATCGAGTTCTCCTACGACAATCGGTTGATTCCGTTACAGGCAAACATCAGGGAACCGCTTCTGTGTTGAATGGCATCTGAGACCACTATCCCTCCTTCATGGCAACTAGTTTCCTGATGAAGGTATCGATATTGAAGCAACTTGATCTGGGACATCATTATGCCGATGCAACCTGAAGGGTCGGTCGAGGAAGCTAATTTCATGACTAAGCTGTTGACTCGATCCCATGTTAGGTTTCTGCTTATATGTTCCCCTTGATTTCCGACATAATTCTGTCCAGATAGTTTCTGGGCGGATAGGGAAGATTGGGAAAGTACTGGCGTTTCAGTCGAAGGAAGCTATCGGTTAGGCTGGACAGTTTTTCCGAATCAAAAATAATCCTGCGACAACCGGGACCGGTTGATCATTTGCCAGGGGTGGGTCATTCAAGGTAACAAGATCCCCAGCTTCATCAATAAAGCAAAGTTGCAACTGCCCTCCATAAAAAAGCTGTGGCCACCGCCAATGTCAAGATAAAGCTTTTTGGACTGCTTTCAGTAGAACTTGCACACGAAGCTTGACTTTCAAACGAGGCACGCAAAAGTCCCCATGGATTTCAGCAATCAAAATGAGAAGGTTTGTCGCCGGACCAGTATCAGGATTATCTGAATTGGGATGCCGAAAAATCTTCAGGCCATGCTGAAAACCGGGCAACGTGGGGATATCAGCGATAATGATACCTACAACCAGAATTTGCAGAGGGTGCTGTTAGTGAGCTTGAGACAGTCAATGATGCGCCATGGATTGAAGCTGATGCGATGGTGCTCACCATCCTTGTCCAAGGCAAGCGGAATGATCAGCACGGCATGCTTTCAGGGCGGTTTAACTCCAACTGCCTGATTTCCACCCTCAGACGCATGCACAGGAAAACAAGAGAAAGATCGAAGAACCAGCACCCCAGGAAATTTCCAGGTCGGTTTATTCAGGGCATCACGGCTTGCGGATTGCCGACTATCGTTCTGGAAATCATTTATTGGGTATTCCAGTGCCTGTAACAGGCATCGAATTTCCCCGGCGATCAGTGGCGGGTGGCGGATCAAGCACATCGCAAGAGAAACATCATGGAAAATGAGGGCGCTACGGACATCAAGGGGAACCTGCCTGGGTCCAGCATTCGAATGGTAGAAGAAGTCGCGCAAGTATTGAACAGATATTCAGAAAAGTTTCCGGAATCATTAAACCACGCCAAAAACCCGCGGATGGACAATGATCGGTTTCAAAGAGCGTATTCGGATAAAGCCAGCAGCCTGCGGTTTTGAACCATTGGATCCGCGATTCCGCATTCTCAGAAGTTGCCCTAATCAGAGCTATCTGCAATATTACAAAACATGTCAAATTGTGGCATTATCCCTGCCTTGAAGTTATCGTTTAAGTCCGAAGAAGTCCAGCTAGGTGAAAACCTGGAGTTAGCAAGGTAAAATAACCCGCTGATTCGAACAAGCCAACCGAAACATCGAATACAGCACGACACCAATAATCTGTTTAAGTACAATGAGTTCATTATTTCCCGAAACCCTAGAAGAAGCATTGCCCGACCTCAAGCGGGTTAACGAAGAGAAAGCACGCCTTGAGTCGGCTGGCGTCAAGTACATCCTGTCCTGCTGGATCGACTTGCTCGGCATACCAAAAACAAAACCTGTGCCCATGAGCGACTTTGAGTTGCTGTGCGCCGGCAAAGGTCCGCAGTTTGCCGTTCATTCGGTATCCTTCGTGCCGGAACTCGGACCCCATGATCCGGACCAGGTTCCGGTTCCGGATTTGAATACCCTGCAAATATGTCCATGGGATTCTTCCTGTGCATGGGTTATCTCGGACCTGTTCTGGAAGGAGAAGCCCTACAACCTGTGTCCTCGCAATACGCTCAAACAGGCCATCTCCAGGGCAGCAGATCAGGGGCTTGCGATGTATGCCGGCATTGAGCCTGAGTTCATCACCATGAAATGGGACGAAAATGGCCTGCCAGTAAAGGCTTTTGACAATGATCCGCCGCAGGGGCTGAGACCCAGACGGCAGGCGTTCGGCTATGACCTTGAATATTCGATTGACGCGATGGGGTTCCTGGGTGAGCTGATCGATATCATCGAAGGTCTCGGCTGGAATCTGCATGACGTTGTTGCTGAAGGAGCCTATTCCCAGTTTGAACTCGATTTTCATTATACAGACGTGTTGGCGATGGCAGACCGATTCATTTTTCTGAGAGCCATTCTCAAGGAAATTGCCAAAAAGCATGGCATGTTTGTGACTTTCATGCCGAAACCCACGACCGGAGACTGGAGATCCGGGGCCCATCTCAATACGTCCATGCAGCGCACCGATGCACTGGGGACCAATCTCTATGAGAAACCGGGAGGAGGCTGGAGCGATGAAGCGTTGCATGCCGTAGGCGGTATTCTGCAAAATGGCCAAGCAATCACGGCAATCGCATGTTCTACCGTTAATTCCTACAACGGGCTGGTCTCCCAGGTCAGCGGATTCGAAGGCGGATGCTACACTTGGGCACCGACCCATATGGCCTACGGTTCAAACAATCGTTCTGCGATGCTGCGGCTGCCGCAGAGCCGCTATGCGATTGAAAATCGGGCTGCCGACATGTGCATGAATGTATACATTGCATTCGCGATGACTCTTGCAGCTTCGGTTCAGGGTATTGTCAACAAGGTTGATCCCGGCCCGTCGTTGGATGAAGACCTGTATATCATGTCTGACGAGGAGAAGAACAAGCGCAAACTCAACGCTTTGCCGCTTAATCTGTATGAAGCCATCACCGCATTGGGCAAAAGCGAACTGGCAAAAGAAGTCATGGGACCCGTGATGCTCAATTCGTATGTCCAGTACAAGCTTGACGAGTGGAATCGATATCACCAGACCGTGACCGACTGGGAGGTTCAGGAATACCTGAGACTGTATTGATTGTCATGCATCAGGCGCTTTGGGGCGCAAATTCGAATGAGTCGAAATAGAAGCGATCCGGATTCAGGCCCCGCTCAAGCAGGCTGTTCCGAACACTGTCAATCATGATTGGCGGGCCGCTGGTATATACATCAAACTCTGAAACGCTGTCGTAATGGCGGCATACCGCTTCATGCACGAAGCCGGTTTCGCCCTGCCAAATGTCGGCCCATTGATCCGACAGGACCGGCGTATAGTCAAGTCCTGAATGGGTTTGCTGCAGATTCCGGATCCAGTCGTTCATATATAGGTCCTGTTCATTTCGCGCCCCCCAGAACAAGTGTATTCGGGTTTCCGGATGCTCGGTCAATGCCTGCTTGATGAGAGCCTTGATTGGTGAAAATCCCGTCCCTCCGGCAATCATCAATAACCTTGTTCCCGGGACACTCTTCAGATAATATGTGCCGAAAGGGCCTTCAAATCTCAACAGGTCACGAAGCCGCAAGCCATTAAAGACACGTGATGTAAAGCGGCCATCCGGTACCCGCCGTACATGCAACTCAAGACCGGCCTCGGCTGCTTCCTTGGGCAGGTTGGCAAGGGAGAAGCTTCTTCGTTGACCGTCTCTCAAGACGATATCAATGTACTGCCCCGGCAGGTAGCTGAAGTTTTGCCCTCTGGGCAAGGCCAGAGACAGCAGCATCACATCCTGAGCCATCGGGTCTAGGCGCATGACCCGGCACGGCATCATCTTGATTCGAATATCGGCAGCGGATCTTAATTCCTCTACGTCAATCTTGATATCGGATAGCGGGCGAGCCTGACACAGCAGCACCATTCCCTGCTGCCTTTCGCATTCGGTCAGGGCCTGCTCTGCATAGTTGCCATAATTGACTTTTCCGCTCAGCAGTTCGGTCTTACAGGCCCCACAGGAACCGTTGCGACAACCGTACGGGTAAATCCTATGCTCGCGCAATGCCGCATCAATCACGGATTCGCCGTCCTCGCAGTGGAACGAGGTGTTATTGCGGACATTGGTAATCTGATGAGTCACAAGGTTTGACATTCACAACAGGGGTGATAGGCTTATATCCACTAACCTTCACTGTGTCAATGAATGCCTGAACTGCCCGAGGTCACCACCACAATCAACGGAATCCGTCCCTATTTTCAAGGTGCGGTGATTGCCGGCATGGCAATTCGGGAGAGGCGTTTGCGCTGGCCAATCAGGGCCGACCTCGAACAACGATTGCAAGGCCGCAAGGTTATTGACATTCAGCGCCGGGCAAAATACATCGTGGTCATTCTGGACCGGGGAGGGCTGCTGATGCATCTCGGCATGACAGGATCTTTTCGTGTTGTCACTTCCCAATCGAGACCGGAAAAGCACGATCACTTTGATTTCATAACGGATGCCGGGGCAGTGATCCGTTACCGAGACCCAAGGCGCTTCGGGAGCCTGATTTATTGCGAGGAGGATCCATATCGACACAAACGCTTGAGCAAGTTCGGAGTAGAGCCGCTTGAACTGGACTTTACTGGAGCATACCTCCATCGGATGAGTCGGACTCGCAAGCTGGCGGTCAAGGCATTTATAATGGACCAATCGGTAGTGGTTGGGGTCGGCAACATTTATGCGAGCGAATCGCTGTTCATGGCGGGCATACATCCGAGAAGGAAATGCTCAAGAATTTCCATATCCCGGTACAACAAGCTTGCCGGTGAAATCCAGAGTGTATTGACGAAATCTATCAACATGGGCGGTACTACGATTCAGGATTTTGTTGGGACAGATGGCCGTCCCGGATATTTTGAGCAGCAGCTCCTGGTCTATGGACGCTGCGGCGAACCCTGTCGTCATTGTGGTCGCACCATCACCACCCGTGTCATTGCACAGCGCTCGAGCTTTTTCTGTCCACAGTGCCAAACCTAGTCGAATCAACGCATGAAGCAAAATGTTCCCGGTAGGTTTGCGGCTTTTTTGGTGCTCAATCGAGCACCGCTTGTCCTGTCCGTGACCACTTTGGTATTGCTGTTATTGACGGCGGCCAATATTGAGACCGAAAACATCGAGTCCATCATTCATGAACGGGTTTCCCGGGCGGTTTCCATTCCGGGTGCTGACGCAGTTGAATTCGAGGTTGATGGTAGGGACATCCTGGTTTATGGCAGTGTTCCCAATATGACAGCGTTGACACAGCTGACCGAAAATGTATCGTTGATTCAGAATATTCGGACAACCAAATTTGATGTAGCCATATCTCCAGATCGAATTCCCTATCTCAAAATTGTTGATGAAGGTGCAGATCAAGTGCGCTTGGAAGGTGAACTGTCGCAACAAAGCGAGGTTGAGAGCACATTGACCATGATCTCCAGGATTATGCCCAATGCCCAGTTAGTGAGCAGTCTGAATGCAAATCCAAATGTTACCGACTCATTCTGGCATGACATTCTAGAAGCGGTACTTGGACAGGTTTCGGACATGAGGAGCTTCAGTCTTGAACTCGGTCTTGGACGGATAGTGTTGAGCGGGATCATGGAAAATCAGGCCGCTTACGAGCAAATGATCATGGATCTGGAACGGTTAACGGCAGAAAATGACCTGAAGTTTGTCAATCGTGTGGGCAGTCGGGCAGCCCAGTAACTGTTTGAACATGCCTCGCACGCCACAACGCGAAGTGCTCATGCCTGTCGGCAAGGGCTTTGACAGTTCGTATCTCGCACCGAAAAAATGCACATGACCGAAACCCGCAGTCCGCAGTCTCATTGTGGCGAACCTGCACATGGATTGACATACTAGCCTGCATGAATTACAATCACCCTCCAACTTGATAATTTCAAAGCGAAAAATCATCCTGATCGTCCGCTTGTTGCCCGTGCCATGTTGTCGATATTCAGCTATGCCGCAAATTCAGAATGCCAGTCTACCGTCAAGCCCCCCGGCAGAAAGGATTGCTGTTCAACTAGTTCTGGGCTTGTCCATTGGACTGTTCCTGTTTGCCCCGCCCAGCGCTGACAGCCAGGGGCTGACAACTTCAGAATTTTCCGACAAGGAACACCTGACGATTGCAACTGGTTCGGGCGGGTTGGCAACCTCTGGACAGAAGCTGTCAATTGGTGATGATGGCTTGCCTCCTGTGCCAAGCTCTCGACTCACCAATGAACCATCGAATGGACTGACGGTTGAAGAAGAGGGTTCGCAAGGCTTTCAGGTCGATCGGCTGACGAGTTTGGGCGCAGGAGGAGCCGGCACATTAAGTGGGGAGCCGGACTGGTCGAGTTTCGGAGAGTATTTGCCAGAATTCGAGGGTCTGGATCTGGACAGGAATGACCAGCATATCGATAACAGTATTTACTGGCTAACGCCAAATGGGTTTTCGATAGCCCTTGAGTCGATGACAAGCCCTGCATTCACGAGTGCAGAACGAAGCAATGCCAATGACCCGATTGATAGCTCCACCAGCGTCGTGCTTTCCTGGCAGCCTGATCAAAACGGCAGCCCCGGAGATTATCGCATATCCGCCATCGGCACCCGGTTAAACCTGAATTCCGGGCGGGCAGGCCTTGTCGGGAGCAGTGCGGCCGGCTGGGGACTGGACTTGCAGGGAAACTGGCAGATTGGCGATCTCGTTGCAGCCCTGTCTGTTACCTATGGGAAGGGCATCGACAGCTACATTCTGAGGAGGGATGGCAAAGACCTGTATGTAATGGCAGAAAAAGAGGGAGATCCGTCTAGCTCCCTCAGCTTTCAGCCGAGCCTCTACTACAAATTAAACGATCAGTCGAAGTTTCACATGGTGCTGGGGAGGCACAGGAGTGAAAATGACGGGAATAACCCCGATGTCGCGGATCAGACGATTGATACGCTGCATCTGCAATATACATGGAGTCCATGGCCGGAGACTGAATTTGGCCTGGCAATATCCCGGGAGGATAGAGGTGATGTTCAATCTGGAGACGATAATTCCAGAATTCTCATTGAAGGTTCAAGAAGGTTTTAAAACCCCTGTCCAATCTTCATCAAGGTGTCTAAATCAGGGTTTTGGTTCTCGGTGAACTCATTTCTATTCTTTTACTCGCCAGAGATGCCCTGTATGGCCCAGAATCTGCGTCAGTTCCTGTCTTGATAAATTTGCAGGTCGATGCGGAAATTGCTGCTCATGGCGTTTTTGCCAACGCTCAATCAATGCATATCCGATAAGACGATTGTGCATATTCAGTTTTTCTGTCCCGGCTGCAGCAGATCTTTCAAGCCCTCGTAGATCATGACCATTGCCATGGTATCCAATTCGCAGTATTTGAACAGGGCCAATCGAATCTCTTCGCGCTCATAGTCCGACATTTCTTCTGACTGCAAGCGGGCATATGCCGCAAGAGCGGCACCGCCATCCATCAGATCATCATTGCTCATGATTTCCATATCCTTGTTGCAGACATCCTGAAACATTTTCGGCAACATCGTGTACGGGTCGGCGACTTTCCCGTCTTTGATTTGGAACCACCGCCAGTTTTCGAAGTTGCGACTCGGGATCCCATCAGAGGCACCGTAGACGGGCCTTGAATACTTCTCCCGCAGAAAGGTTGACCCGTTCAGAATTGCGGGAAGCACATGCTTGATTGAGGTGGAGCCCTTGGTGGCCGGGTCGTAATAGAAGCGCTTGACTATTTCCCACATGTCCACCATGTTGCGCTCGCCGGTCCACTGCTCAGGCAAGTTCCCTGCGGACTGGGTGATGGACCTGATGAATGCGCACAATTCCTCCCGATCTTCAATTTTCAGCTGATCTTCCTGAATCTGGCGGTAAATCGCATTGAGGAAGGTATTTTCGTGATTGGAGTACCGAAAAATGGTGCCATTGTCGTTTTCAAGCTGTTGCTTGAGAGCTCGCGCAAACTGGTAATTCGGAAATGCTCCCTGCTCCGTGTTCAGATATTCACCGGAGTGCTCCACGCTGCCGTCCTGGTTGACGACATGATGGGAAAACTGGAACGCAATCCCCTCATAGGGCTTGCAGCCAGCATTGAAAGGTATTGCCACTGTGGCGGTCTCAAAGTCGATGAAGTGAAGCGGAAACACCCAGCTTTCCATCTCGCATTGAAGGTTGCGCCGGTCCAGCCAAATCGAATGGTCGCCATTCTGGAATTTTTCGACCTGTAGCCACTGGCGTTCACTGACGGACAAGCCCGGCTTCCCGTCGGTCTTTGGATCAACATCATCCCTGGTAAGTGCGGACATCTTGATCCGGCCTTTGTTGATCATCTCGTCCTTTTTTCTGAAATTCCAGAGATCGAGGACATCCGGACTCTCGAAATCTTCGTCCTCCCAGCCCAGAATCGCTTTCCAGCACTCCTTCTTTCCGCTTAGCAGGCCGGACTGTTCCTCGCCATCTTTGGCATGGAATTCGCAGATGCCGCATTCTGCGGATACTTTCGGCTCTATCTTGGTGTCCGAAGCATAACTGTCAGCAAACCACTCAATGCGCTGTGCAAAGCTCAGAGGCTGGCCGCTCCCGTCATCTGTGCCTGCGTATATCTGGTCGTACACGTCATCAACATTCACTTTGCAAAGAATCGGCGGCATCAAGTCTGCGCCTGGCAGGGATTCCGAAACGGACACAGACTTGCGGCCACCGGCATCCTCTGTCAGGCGAAATTTCCGGTTCAGTCCCTCGGTCGGACAGGCCGCAGTTTTATCAGCCATCATGAGATGCGCGGAAACCGCATACTGCGGCAGTGCCTGACTGATAACGTATTTCTGAAAGGCTACATCGTACAGGTAGGGTTTCCAAGCGGACTTGATCTCCCCTTTTTTTGTGGTAAACGGATCTTTCTCACTCGGATCAAAGGACTTGGCCTTCACCTCATAGAGTCTGAGTTGATTGCCGTCCTTGACCAGAATGTCTGCACGGATGAACAGTTTTCCACTCGCTATTGCCGCTTCGTAAATGGTGACCTTATCCCGTTGCAGAAGCTGAGTGGTTTTTGCGACCGCCTCGTCGCTGTCCAGGGTTTCGATATCATGACCATCGGGGAAATAGCATTTGGCCAAGGCACCTATCTGAAAGCCTCCATCTGCCAGCGCAAGAAGAAATCTGTCATTGAGTTTCTGGTTGAAATATTTTTCTTTTCCAGTGTAGAAGAGTTTGGTCGGGCATTCGATAGCCAGCTTAAATCTGGATTTTGTCAGGTATCTTCTGTTTGACATCCGCATCTCTCAAAGTCATTCACTTTCACCATAAGAATCCTGATTGAAACGATAAAGGATGCGTGTGCTCAGCGAATGCTGTCCATAAAAAGACAAGGCAAGTCATTGGTGCACTGATCTCTATCCGATCATTGGTATTTCTCCAAACCGCTTGCTGAATCGACTTTTTGGTCCTTTGAAAGTCTCGAATTTAAGGGGTGGACGGGGCTTTGGCTTGATCTCCGAGGCATCGCTTGCCTGTGTTTCATCGGCGGCTGCCTGGTCGGTTGATGTCCTGGTCTGCTCCGTCTCCTGTAACGGATGAGGATGTTCAACGGATTGAGCTGTCAACTCAGGGCTCACTGACACTTCTTCATCGGAATCCGATTCCGGGGATTCGAGAATCTCAGCATCAGTCAAGTCCGCATCCGGGCTTGGCTGGATCGCTTCCAGCATCCACGGCTCGATATCGTGTTTTGGCAGTGCATGATCAACCAGGGCTTCGATGCCTTCAATCGCAAAGGCATATTTATCACACAAGAAGCTGATCGCCATGCCCTCAAACCCTGCCCGAGCGGTACGTCCTACCCGGTGAATGTAGCTTTCGGGATCCTGAGGCAGGTCGTAGTTGAAGACGTGGCTCACCTCGGGAATGTGCAGGCCTCGGGCCGCAACATCGGTGGCCACCAGGATACGGTTCTTGCCCTGCTTGAATCGCTCCAGTTCCTTTTCCCGGCTAATCTGGGAGACATGTCCCGCCAGAATTCCATGAGGAATTCGGTTCTTTTTGAAAAGGCGAGAAATTTTATCGACCGTGACTCGGGTATTGGCAAACACCAGGGCGCGGGTCGGTGCAAATCGCTTGAGCAAGTTCATCAGCAGCAAGGGCTTTTCCTCAGTCGCAGGGCAATAGCATTGTTCCCGGATTCCGCTGGCTACTTGAACCTGATCATCCATCTTGATTTCACGGGGATCGTTCATATGCTCATAAGCGAGCTCCATGACGCGATAGGTCAAGGTGGCTGAATAAAGGAGGTTAAGCCTATCTGCTGCCGGAGGCATGCGCCTGATCAGGAACCGGATATCCTGAATGAACCCCATGTCGAACATGCGGTCTGCTTCATCAATGACCAGCACCTGGGCACGCCGGAGTGAAAACAGTCTCTGATTGAACAGATCAATCAGTCTACCCGGGGTGCCGATCAGCAGGTCAACGCCGCTTTCAAGCTGGGCTTTCTGGGCATCGTATTTTGTGCCGCCGTAAATCAGTCCGGTTCGCAGGCCAGTATGTTTCAGCAGAATTTCGGCATCCTGATGAATCTGGATCGCTAATTCCCGGGTCGGAGCCAATATCAAGGCCAGCACATCCTTGGCTCTTCTCTCGGGGTCAACCTGCTGGCGCAACAGATAATCCGAGCAGGCAAGCAGAAAGGCAATGGTTTTTCCGGTACCGGTCTGGGCTTGACCGGCAACGTCCTTGCCTTCCAGAGCAGTGGGGAGGCTGGCCTCCTGGATGGGAGTACAAAATTCAAACCCCGCATCATTCAGTCCTGACTTCAGGCTCTCGTCCAACTCAAAGTCTTGAAATTTCCTGTCAGTCAGATAATTTTTCTTCATTCTGAAAATAGATATGGGGTAAAATAGCCAAGCATCGCCAAGTATGGCGAATGCACGTTATGTTTTCATTCAATCATCATTCGTATTTTATCAGCCAATGTCGAAAAAAATCCTACACGTTACCGATTCTTCATTTGAAGCGGATGTACTGAATTCAGAAATACCGGTTCTTGTCGACTACTGGGCAGAGTGGTGCGGGCCTTGCAAAATGATTGCGCCGATTGTTGATGAGCTAGCTGCTGAGTATGATGAACGTGTTCGGTTTGCCAAGCTGAATATTGATGAGAACCCCGTTACTCCGCCGAAATACAATATTCGAAGTATTCCGACCTTGATGATATTCAAAGAGGGTAAGGTTGAGGCGATGAAAGTGGGAGCCGTTTCAAAATCCCAGCTCGCCAGTTTCATCGACAGCCATATCTAGGGCACGCCGAATTTCCTGATTATTCCAGTCAGTCAAGGATTTTTTATCTTCTGGGAGGGTTTCGGTATATAATTGGCATCCGGTGATCGCCATCTGATCACCGGAAATAGGATTCGCACACATGTATGAGTGCGAGGTTGGCATTGAACCCAAACGCTAATTCCTGTAATATTCAAGTTAACCGTTGTAGTCTTCTTTAATAACGGCAGAACCCTGACCTTTCCTTAGGGGTTCTGACATATCTGGCCAGAGCATAAACTGGCATTCCCACTTCTCTCATCTTGTACTTCACTATGCCTATCAATATCAGTGAATTAAAGTCGAAATCACCGACTCAAATCGCCGAAATCTCACAGTCTCTCAACATCGAAAATATCGGACGTCTGCGCAAACAGGATCAGATATTCGCAATACTCAAGGCTCAGGCCAAGCGGGGCGAAAAAATCGTTGGTGGCGGTGTGGTCGAAATCCTTCAGGATGGTTTCGGATTCCTGCGATCCGCCACCTCCTCCTATTTGGCCGGTCCTGACGACATCTACATGTCGCCAAGCCAGATCCGGCGTTTTGGCTTGCGGACTGGTGATACTGTCTTCGGGCAGATACGTCCTCCCAAAGAGTCTGAGCGGTATTTTGCGTTGCTCAAGATTGAGGAGATCAACTTTCAGCCTCCTGAAGATGCAAAAAAGAAAATTCTTTTTGAGAACCTTACTCCATTGCACCCCGACGAACGGATGCGTCTGGAGAGGGAGAACGGTTCTGCCGAGGATCTTGCAGGCCGGGTCATTGATCTGATAGCTCCAATCGGCAAGGGTCAAAGGGGGCTTCTGGTTTCTGCGCCCAAGACCGGGAAGACCGTAATGCTTCAGCAAATTGCCCAGTCCATTACCTCATTGCACCCTGAAACCGTGGTCATGGTTCTGTTGATTGATGAACGTCCGGAAGAAGTCACCGACATGCAGCGAACGGTTCGAGGGGAAGTGATTTCCTCGACTTTTGATGAGCCGGCATCGCGCCATGTGCAAGTGGCCGAGATGATGATAGAAAAGGCCAAGCGACTGGTTGAGCACAAAAAGGATGTGGTGATTCTGCTTGATTCGATCACCCGTCTTGCCCGTGCATACAACACAGTGGCCCCGGCATCGGGCAAGGTGTTGACCGGTGGTGTTGATGCGAATGCACTGCAGCGGCCCAAGCGCTTTTTCGGTGCGGCCCGAAATATTGAAGAGGGTGGCAGCCTGACGATATTGGCGACTGCACTCATTGATACTGGATCAAAGATGGATGACGTGATCTATGAGGAGTTCAAGGGAACAGGCAACATGGAAATTCATCTTGATCGCCGCATTGCTGAAAAGCGTGTCTACCCGGCGATTGTGATCAATCGCTCCGGTACCCGCCGCGAGGAACTGCTTACCGATCCTGCAGAGTTGCAGCGAATCTGGCTGCTGCGCAAGTTGCTGCATCCCATGGATGACTTGCAGGCCGTGGAATTCTTGATTGACAAATTAAAGGCGACCAAAACCAACGAAGAATTCATTCGTTCAATCAACCGGTAATTGGCTGCATTCAGGAATGAGCTTTCAGGAAATTTCATTGTCTGCAGCCGATTCCCCAATTCGCAGCCGGCCAAGAAGGCCGGGATGGAGTTTTACGTGTGGAACGAAGAAACCTTAGCGGACCAGAGTCTTGGGAAAGGAGTTATTGCGGTGAAGCAGGACAGCTGCACTCAATTGTCACTCTTCGGCTAATCGGGTTGTCTGCTTATATGGCCTTGAATTCCCGTCGTCCCGGATGAAGTACATATTCGGTATAGCCGTTCGGCAATTCACATCCCTTGAAAACCAAATCCAGCGATGCCTGGTAGGCAATGCTTCCCTTCAAGTCCCGAGACATTGGAACATAGAACGGATCGGTCCCCCAATGACAGATATCCATTCATTGATCATCAGCAGGGTGCTGCATCGTGGTGGAACTCTGGGAATTTTAGTTTTTGACTGGCGGAATTTAGGTTGACATTGTGTGCCTGACTGATAATAATGAACCTCTTCGGTTCTGATGGAGCTTGCCCTCCATCGGATTAAAACGGGAACACAGTGAGATCATCCACGTCAAATCTGTGGCTGCCCCCGCAACTGTGAGCGGCGAGCGAAACCGGGATTGCCACTGACACGCCACAAGGCATGTTGGGAAGGTTCGGCGAAGCTGCGACCCGCAAGCCAGGAGACCTGCCGAAGCGATCATCCTGTCCGGACACGGGGCGCGTCATGGACAACGGGCCAATCCGTAGCGATGACGCTTCTTCATCGTCTGCGGAGGTATTTATCCTTCAAGGACAAGACTGGATTCCGGTCACGGGACCGGCTTTGGAGGAATACGCATGAAAAATGCCTTTTCCATTCCGATTGCGATTGCTGGTGCGATTGCCGCAGTTTCCACGCAGGCACAGGACGGACCTTTTGATCTTGGCCCGCTTATTGTGTCAGGCGGGCTGATGCCAGTTAAGGCTGATGCCTATGGGCGGGCCTCCTACACCTATCTCAATGCGGAGAATCCAGACGGCAGCGTCGAAATACGCCGCCCCGAGCATGAGTTAGCTCTCGGTTCGACACTGCGAATCTACGATGACCGTGCAAGCTTCAGCACCGACCTGCGCCATGTGACAGGCAATGCCGACATCCAGTTCTTCGGAGAGCTTGTAACCGAAGAACTACCCGATATTGCCACCGTTGATTTTTCGCCATGTTATGCCATCGATGACAGCGTGACAGTGACGGGCCTTGTAGTTAACCTCTTCAATGAAGATACGATAGAAGTTTGAGGCTATGCTGGACGGCTACGCACTTTCCATATCGGACTTGATGCGCAGTTCTAGCATTGCTGCAATCCTGAGTCTCGCCGGAATGCTTGCCGTTCCGGCCCTCGCTGATGATTTGCCTAAGCGAGTCGTCTCGATGAACCTCTGCACCGATCAACTAGCCATGATGCTGGCAGCACCGGGACAACTCCTTTCCGTGTCTTACCTTGCCACCGACCCACGCGGGTCGGCGATGGCAGAGAAAGCGAAAAGCTATCAAATCAATCGCGGTCTGGCCGAGGAGATTTACCTCTTGCGGCCCGACCTCGTAGTCGCTGGCAGTTTTTCCACACGTGCGACCGTCGACATGTTGAAACGGCTGGACATCCCTGTCGCGGTGTTCGAGCCGGCCTATGGGCTAGGCGAGGTACGAGACAGGCTACGCGAGATGGGCGAGGTTCTGGGGCGTGAAGAGGCGGCGAATGCCTTAATCGCAGACTATGATTACCACCTTGGTTCCCTGCTGGAGGAAGCTGGGCATCGCCCGAGGGCCGCACTCTACTATGCCAACGGCTATACATCCGGCGACAGAACTTTGGCAGGACAGATTCTATTTGCTGCAGGCTTCGAAAATGTTGCTGTCGAAGCAGGGTATTCGACAGGCGGGATTCTGCCTCTGGAGGTACTCGCGATGCTCGAACCGGAAGCGCTGATCACCGGACGACGGTATTCCGGCACCTCGCGTTCCGAAGAAATCCTTGATCACCCGGTTGTACAGACGTTGCGTGCTGACGGTACCAATGGAGCAATCAGTGATCGGGATTGGATTTGCGGCACACCTTATGTTCTGCGGGCAATCAAAGAACTCGGCACCCTCCACCGTGAGATGGTCGAGGACTGAGGCATGGCGAGGCTGGCCATCGGATTGACCGCGGTTACTGTGGTATTTTTCGTGGCGGCGTTGACTCTGGGACCGGCCCCAATCGGACCAGTTGAAAGCTTGCATGCGCTTATTGCCGGCGATGAGGGGCCGCTGACTCTCGTAATGCGTGAAATACGACTGCCGCGAGCGACCCTTGCGGTAATGGTCGGTGCCAGCCTTGGTCTGGCGGGAGCGGCCATGCAGGGATACCTGCGAAACCCACTGGCTGAACCAGGACTGATCGGTGTCTCGGGTTCCGCGGCACTTGGCGCCGTCATCGCGATTCAGACGGGGCTAGCGACAAGTATGGCCCTGGGCCTGCCCGCCATGGCTCTGATCGGAGCACTAGTTGGCGTGACTCTCGTTATGGCACTCGCTGGGCCGCGTGGATCTTCTCTGACCCTGATTCTGGCTGGGATCGCGATCTCGGCACTGGCGGCGGCCCTCACTTCCCTGGTCTTGAATCTATCACCCAATCCTTTTGCTGCGAACGAAATTGTCTTCTGGATGATGGGTTCACTTGCCGACCGCTCAATGACCCATGTCTGGATTGCGCTTCCCTTTATGGGAGTAGGCTGGGCAATGCTGGCTACGCTGGGACGCGGCCTCGATGCACTGACACTGGGCGAAGATGCGGCGGGCGCAATGGGAATTAGCCTGAAACGGTTGCGATTGACACTGGTCCTTGGGACCGCATCGGTCGTGGGAGCGGCAACCGCTGTCGCCGGAGCCATTGGCTTTGTCGGGCTGGTCGTACCGCACATCCTCCGGCCATTAGTCGGCGCACAACCTTCACGGCTCCTTTGGGCATCGGCGATTTGCGGGGCGACCATGGTGTTGGCGGCGGACATTGCGGTACGCCTGATACTGCCAGAACGTGATCTCAAGCTCGGAGTGGTCACTGCTATTGTTGGTGCACCGTTATTCCTGCACCTGATCTACAAGACACGCCGGCAACTGGCATGACGTTTCTCTCTATAAATAGACTGTCAGTTTCCTTGAGGGATCGCTGTGTCCTGCGGAATGTCTCATTCGAGGTTGGTGCCGGGGAATGCGTCGGACTTTTGGGACCGAATGGTGCAGGAAAGACGACACTGATGCGTGCGGCCCTGGGACTGATACCGTATGAGGGTGAAAGTTCTATCGCAAACATGGTTTCGGCAGATCGTGCCCGAATGGCAGCCTGGATGCCGCAAACTCGGGAGATTGCCTGGCCGATGACTGTCGAAAGGCTGGTAGTGTTGGGCCGCATACCACACATGGCCAACGGACAACGTCCTACTGCAAAAGACTACGAAAAGGTCAATGCAGCCCTGGCAGCAATGGACCTTGACAGGTTTCGTGACAGAACGGCTACCCGCCTGTCTGGTGGTGAACAAGTAAGGGTGCTCATTGCCCGGGTTCTGGCGCAAGACACGCCACTCATCCTTGCGGACGAGCCAGTAGCCGGACTGGACCCTGCACATCAAATCTCGACAATGCAAATATTTTCGGAGTTGGCCCGCGCAGGTCGAAGCGTGATCGTATCGCTACACGACATCGGGCTTGCCGCACGCCACTGTACACGGCTGATTCTTCTATCGGACGGTGGTGTCGCCGCCGATGGACCGCCCGGAGAAGTTTTGACACTAGATCGCATGGCGGAAGTCTTCGGCATTCACGCTTTCTACCGCGACACTGAGGACGGCCCGGTGTTTCAGCCGCTCAAGGTGATTGAATGATCGATGCGTATCCTCCTCGATAATCCGTGACTGACTTTCGAACTCGGCAACTTGCATGTGTTTTGAGTTGATCACTCAACCGCACTGGTTTTGTCAATGCAAGCCTGAATATCTAGTATGAAGCAGGCAATTCAAATCTGCCAGAAGAACTCAATATGCACGACCGGTTGAATTACGAACCGGATACGCGTGGAAAAACTGATGCGGTCGTGTTCCTGGTGTCACGAAACATTGACCAGTTTCACTGCTCCGAAGCCCATCTGATTAATCGGAACTTCATCGGGAGGTGAAGTGCACGAGTCCATACAGCATAAGGCCTTCATCCGAAATTCGCGGGGTTCAGCCTGGCTTTTACATGGCAACGTTTATGGCAGATCAATTTCGAGCAATTCGAATGCCCGGGTTTGCAACGGGGCAGGCTTGGCAAGCAGGGTGAAGGCCTGATCGGGATTCGATGGCAAACTGACCTGATTCCTGGTCATGATATATTCATAAATCATGTTGAAATATCCGTGATTAAAACGGATAATAGAACATGATGTTAGACCAGCGATCCCAAATATCTACTTATATGATGCGCCTGCTGTCCGAGGGACGGATGGTATTCTCGCGCGAGGATGCCCAGAAAGAGCTCGGGACCAGCAGGCGTGCGTTTCTGGATGCTGCCGAACGTCAACAGCAACGCAAGCATCTAATCAGTCCACGGCGTGGCTTCTATGTCATTGTGCCGCCTCAGTATCTGAGATGGGGAGCACCGTCACCTTCCTGGTATATCGACAGTCTCATGCATCACGAGGACCACCCATATTACGTCGGTCTTCTAAAGGCAGCCGAATTACACGGTGCATCGCATCAAGCTGTCATGGAGTTTCAGGTCGTCACTGGTAAGCGGATGCCGAGAATCAGGGCGGGACGTTCAATAATCGCATTTTATTATCGCAAAGACGTGAAGGCATTGATGAATGCTATCGAAGAGCAAAAAACGGATACAGGAGTCATGAAAGTCTCATCGGTTGAGCTGACAGCACTTGACCTGGTCCGCTATCCACATGCAGGAGGTGGTCTTGATAACGTTGTTACCGTACTTTCTGATCTGGGCGAGCAGATTCAACCGCATAAGCTTGCCAAAACCTCGTCAGCTTTTGAAGGATCAGTGGTGCAGCGTTTGGGGTACTTGCTCGACCAATTTGGCAAACATAATGTGACAAGACCCCTTTTTAACGCCATGTCAAAAGGCTCTGCTTTGCCGTGGGTTGAGCTGGAGCCTTCATTGGCATCTGACAACGACTTCTCGATGGAACCAATAGAAAGAGACAAACACTGGCGTGTGGTAGTACGGCGCAAACCGGAACCAGATTAATGATCCCCATGATGAACATCATTGCATGGAGTATGGTTGCCCCGTGGGCCGAACAACGACAGGTCGAACAGGATCTAATTATCAGCCGCGCCATATCAACAATCCGTTTCTCAGAGAGGAATTGCGTTTTCGCGGTGGAACGGCCCTGAACAAACTTCACTTCCCTAAACCGCAGCGTTATTCCGAAGATATTGATCTTGTCCGCACCAGGAATACTCCTATCGGGCCAATCCTCGACTGCATGCGTAAAGTTCTGGAACCATGGCTCGGGCATGCTGGATTCAGTCAAAGTCATGTCGCTCCAAAGCTAAGGTTTCAGGTTAATGCAGAAGATCATGCATCAGCAAGGCCACTGAATTTAAAGGTCGAAATCAATACGCGTGAAACGTACATCTCCGATGACCCGATAGAAATTGCCTACGGAGTCAAAAACCCCTGGTTCAGTGGTGATGCCATGATTCCAATGTTTTCAACGGAGGACATGCTGGCTACAAAGCTCCGTGCCTTGCTTCAAAGGAGCAAGGCGCGCGACTTGTTCGACCTTTCACACTCGCTCACCGTATTCAACCGCATTGATACGGTGCGCATTATTGTCTGCTTTCAGAACTACCTGCATCAAGCCGATATCAACATCTCTCGTGCCGAAGCGGAGAAAAGGATGTTTGCCAAACTCAATAGCCCAAACTTCCTTGCGGATATTCGACCGCTTTAGTCCGCCGAGCAAGCTGAAAGCCTTACCAAGGAGACAATACAGAAAGCTTTTGTCGGGGTGCTTGAACATTTCATCGCTAAGCTTTCCGGAAGCTCACGGGCCAAGACAGCCAAAATGATGGAGCGTTTTGGACTTAAGGCGGGATAGTACGGATCTGCACCATGAGGACGTTTTGTGACTAAAGCCCCACAGAGGAAATTGCCAAATCCAGTCCTAATGGTGACTTGTCACTACAGGCTCTATTTCTACTAATCATTTGTTCACATGAGGACTCAAATGTCTTCACTATTCATCAACCAACAACCGATCAGGTAAGCAAAAATGAGATTTTGAATAGAAAATCCTTTGCAGGCTATAGTCTTGGGGAAGGGGTTGTTGCGGCGAATCAGGACAGTCGCATCAAATTGTGACTTGTTGTGACTCGCCGACTAGCCTGCTTGTGCGTTCTTGAAATCTCGCCGTCTAGGATGAAGCACATATTCGGTATAGCCGTTCGGCAATTCACACCCCTTGAAGACCAAATCTAGCGACGTCTGGTAGGCAATGCTACCCTTCAAATCCTGAGACATCGGGATATAGGTCGGATCGGCTGCATTTTGCCGATCAACTACAGCCGCCATGCTCCTGAATATCTCTTCGACCTGTTCACGGCTGACAATTCCATGACGCAGCCAGTTTGCAATGTGCTGACTGGATATGCGCAAAGTTGCCCGATCCTCCATTAATGCCACATCATTGATATCAGGGACCTTGCTACAACCGACTCCCTGATTGATCCAGCGCACCACATACCCAAGAATTCCCTGTGCATTATTCTGGATTTCACGGTCAACCTGCAGTGGATCCAAGTCAATGTCAGCCATCACCGGCAACGTCAGCAGCTTCTCCAGCTTGGCCGAGCTTCGACCCACAAGCTGAGCCTGGCGCTTCCCCACATCCACCATGTGATAATGCAACGCATGCAGGGTAGCAGCTGTCGGCGAAGGTACCCACGCAGTGCTTGCGCCGGATCGGGGATGAGCGATTTTCTCCCGAATCATGCCTTGCATGAAGTCTGGTGCCGCCCACATGCCCTTTCCAATCTGTCCGCGACCGGATAATCCGACTCCCAATCCAACCTCAACGTTGTTGTCTTCATAGGACAACAGCCACGGAGTGGCTTTCATGTGGTTTTTTGGAATCATGGGGCCAGATTCCATAACACTGTGGATTTCATCACCGGTCCGGTCCAGAAAGCCGGTATTGATGAAGACCACTCTCTCTCTGGCAACCCGGATGCATTCGGATAGGTTGACGGTGGTACGACGTTCTTCATCCATGATTCCGATCTTCACGGTATTTTTCGGCAACCCCAGATGCTCCTCGACTCTGGAGAATATATCCACTGCAAGCTTGACTTCGTCAGGACCGTGCATTTTGGGCTTGACCACATAAATACTGCCCTTGCGACTATTCAGTGGACTGTCGCTCTTCAAATCATGCATCGCAGACGCTACCGTCACCATCGCATCAAGGAAAGTCTCCGGAATACTCTCGCCATTCAAAGTCACCATATCCGTGTCAATGTGAGTGCCCACATTCCGCACAAACATCAGCCCACGGCCCTTCAACGTAAAAGGAGTTCCATCCGGCCTTAGATAGTTCCTGTCCGGGTTGAGCTTGCGCATAGAGCTCACTCCGCCCTTGTCAATTTCGGCCTCAAGACTGCCGTTCATCAAGCCAAGCCAATTTCGATATGCGTTAACTTTGTCCTCTGCATCAACAGCAACAACCGAATCTTCAAGATCCATGATCGAGGTGATCGCAGATTCAACAAAAATGTCCCGAACCTCTAGTAGCCTGTTTCGGTCGAGTTTACGCTGATCATTGAACTTCAGTTCAATGTGCAGATCGTTATTGCAAAGAAGAATCCTGGACGGCAAGTCCTTCGAACCGCAATAACCGGCAAAACACTCCTTAATACCGAGTACAGATTCACTGCCATCGGCCATTTGAGCAATGAGATTTTCGCCTTGCACCCGATAGTTGACAACATTGGCATGGCTGGCATTGGCAAGCGGCGCCGCCTGATCAAGGAAATCTTTAGTATAGGAAAGAACCTTGGCGCCTCTCGCCGGATTGTAGCGGTTGCCTCGTGCACATCCATATTCCTCTGAGACGATGTCGGAACTGTAAACAGCGTCATACAGGCTGTTCCAACGTGCATTGGCAGCATTCAAGGCATATCGCGCATTATCGATAGGAACGACCAGCTGAGGGCCTGCAATCTTCGCAACCTCGTCATCGACGTTCTCGGTTGTCACCTCAAATGGATCGCCAGACTTGCACAGATAACCAATTTGCTCAAGATATGTTTGATACTCGTCAAAATCGACGGGGCCCGGATTGGCTTGATGCCATTGATCAAGCTGCTTCTGGTAAACGTTTCGTTTTTCGAGCAGTTCGTGATTTCTGGGGCGGTACTGATCAATGATATCGTGTAGCCCGGACCAGAATACTTCGGGATCGATCCCCGTTCCCGGCAGAATTTCAGTATTGACTAGATCGTACAGGGGTGATGCAATATGCAGCTTGTATTGACGAATGCGTTCAAGAGTCATATCAAATCCATGTGTTTGTGGTTATCCAGTAGATGAGGAAGAATTTACAGTTTTTTTTCATCGCCCTCGATACAAAGCAGGAGATATATCGTAATATGATTTGTTGACCATATAGTTCAGTGGATTCGAATTATCCAATAGGCATGATTTTCTTCTGGAAAGTCTCTTGACGAGATGTCAGCAATTCAAGGTTTGCAAATAGAAAATCTGAAAACAATGCTGCAGGAACACAGAGAACCAGAATGTATGGCCTAGCCCCAGATGAATGTTGCCGCCCTTTCCTTATGTGATGATAGTTCTCGTACAACAATTGGCTGAGTCATAGTATGAGTTAGACGAAGAATTCCGTTACTTCGACTTATCTTTTTCCCTAATGCAAGTGATACAGCTGTTAGAAAATGCTGGAGTCTTGTAATTTGACTTCGAAGATCTAAAATCGATTTGCCGAGATTTCCATAATGCGATTTCAATATGCCCAGCCGCTGCTCAACTGCTTCCAAGTGCAGAAGAAATTTCAATTCCGCATGTTGGTCCAAATTTCTTGAACTCTTCTCCCAAGCTTCCTTACCTTGGATAGCAATTTCGTTAAGCAGAGATATGGCAGACGCATATAAACAAGATGCTTCCCGGAATTTTGCATGTTGAACGACCAACCACCACCATAGCTCGCCAAAACTGCTGTGATTATAGCGGGTGTCCAACTCATAATTCTAACAATTCAGATGGATTGATTTCTTTGCTTTCGATTTTAATGTACATCCAAGCCTCTTCCTGTATTGAAGGGAGGTTTTCATGCATAACCTCAAGTTTCTTTTCCAGTTCATCTTTCGTAAACCCCTTGCGCACCAATCCACCAAAGGTTTCTTCCAAAAACGTTGAACCGTAGTAGTTTGTTCCGCCAAGATTCACAATTACCAAGTCGTAACTCTCAAGGTTTGGTATCAAAATGTCGTCTCTGAAAGCCTCCGAGCTTTTTTCTCCATCTTTGCGGTACCGCCCGAAAGGGAAACGGGAAAACTCTTTCGCCAAGTCAATAGTAAACTGCTTCATAATCTTATTCCTCACTCTGTATTCAGAAGTGGTATCGCCCATTGTATAACTGTCCCGTTTATATCACTACTGCTTTGATTTGTTTCTTCTCCCTTGTAAGCATATCGAAAGAACCGGTCAGGCTGGAGCAGATTCCTGAGGCGTCTAACTTGCTGACCGGACTGTTTACGCTTGGGACAAGAGGGAATTTTCGGGCCTCAAAAATAACGGATGCTTCAAAACGTTTCAGTCATTGCATGATCCTCTCAAAACATCCGAACATGTCAACTCAGCCACCTAGAAACAGTTCTCCGACCTTGGGATTGGAAAGCAGACCGTCACCGGATCCGGCAATGGCCAGTTCGCCAGAGACCAGCACATAGCCAATATCCGCAAACTCGAGGCCTTTCTTGGCATTCTGTTCGACCATAATGATGGTTTTCTCCTCATTGTGCTGAAGGTCGTGCAGAATTTCGAAAACCATGTCGATAAACCGGGGCTCCAGACCGATTGACGGTTCATCCACCAGCAGCAGTTCAGGATTCATCACCAGAGCCCTGGAGATCTCGAGCAGTCTTCGTTCTCCGCCACTCAATACCTTGGCCTGATGCTTGCGCCTAGCTGCCAGCCGGGGATACTTGTCAAATACCTTCTCCGCAGCTTCACGGGCCTGTGCGGGCTGGTCCTTGAGATACCCGCCCATCCAGAGGTTCTCCTCCACGGTCATTCCGGGGAAGATCGACTTGTCCTGCAGGATATAGGCAATACCGGCCTGTGCCAGTTTCTGACTTGGAGTCATGGACGTGACATCCCTCCTCTCATCTCCAATCGTAATCTGCCCGGAAAAAATTCTCGTGAACCCGAATATGGAATGCAGAATAGTCGATTTACCGGCACCATTCGGACCAATCAGGCACAACGACTGCCTGCGCCCCACACGCAAGTTGAAATTGTGCAGGATTTGCATCTTGCCATAGCCGGCATTCAGGCTGTCAATGCTCACATAGGGATCGCCCTCGCACAATTGATCAAGGTCCGAGAGGCTGACCGATTCGGCCATCTCGGCCACTCTGCGGGTAACTTCGTCAACCGAGATAACTGCATCAACACCGCCGCCGCCATAGCCACGAACCGAATCAGTTTCCGGTTCAGGGTTCTGATTTTCATTTTGGGAACTCATAGGCAGCCTCGTCAATGCGCTCCGAGGTAGGCGTCAATCACACGCTGGTCATTTTGAATGTCCCCAGGCGTACCTTGTGACAGTAATTCACCGTGAGCCAGACAATAGATTTTCTGGGCTAGGTTCATAATCACCCGCATGTTGTGTTCAATCACGAACAAGGTAATTCCGAACTCACGGTTAGCCCGCAGCAAACGATCAATCAGACCATTGATCAGGGTCGGGTTGATGCCTGCAGTCGGCTCATCAAGCAGCAGGGTCTTGGGCTCGTTCATGAGCGCCATCGCAAATTCCAGAAGTTTCTGCTGTCCAAAAGAAAGCGAGCCGGCCATCAGGAAGCGCTTCTCGTAAAGCCCCACGAAATCAAGCAGCCGGTCTGCATTCTCGAAATCGGTTGAGGTATTGCGACTGAACGACTCGAAAAACCTCATCTTGCGATGCGGCAGCGAAATCAGCATGTTTTCGACGCAGTTCATGGCCTTGTAAATCCGTGTTTGCTGGAATGTCCGAATCAATCCCAGTCTGGCAATGTCCTGAACCTGGATGTGCGAGATTTCCTTGTCTTCAAAGCGAATGGAACCGGAATCAATCGGGTGATAGCCAACGATGGAGTTGAACAGTGTGGTTTTGCCGGAACCGTTGGGCCCGATCAGGCCGGTGATGGTTCCCTGCTCGACATCCAGAGATATGTCCTTGTTGGCCACTACCCCGCCATAGGCCTTGGACACATCGCGGATTTCGATAATCGAACTCATGTGCCGGCTTCCTGCATGACGTCCTCGGATTTTTTCTCAACCCTGATTCCGAACCACTCGGGCTTTACACTCATCAGCCATCCCATGATGCCGTCTCGAAAATACACTACGGTAATTACGATCAACGCCCCCAGGGCAACCCACTGCCATCCCAGCAAATAGTTCCAGGTGACTTCCTTGAACAAATGGAAGACAATCGCTCCGATAACCGGCCCCCACAGTGTGCCCTTGCCGCCTAACAGTACGCAAACCACCATGAAGATTCCGAGATTGATTGTCTGATAGGCCGTCTCCAGTGGCTCGAAATGAATCAACTGAAATGCAGAAATCCCACCAGCAACACCGATAAAAAACGCGGCAATTGACCATGTAGTGAGCTTATAGCGGAGAGTATGGATGCCCATGGCTTCGGCTTTTTCTTCGTCATCCCTGATGGCATTGATCGCCGCCCCGAAACGAGTGGCGTAGAGCCATCTCAGAAAGATGAACAGCAACACGCCAGTTGCGGCAAAAAGAGCATAGAAAAATACCTTGCCCTGCTCCAGGTCGAAAGGGTAGACCGGCAATGAAATGCCTTGCCCTCCGCCGACCCAGTCCCAGTTGGAGACCAGTTCCCCCGCCGCAATGGCAACACCCAGGGTTCCGATCGCAAAATAAGGCCCTCTCAGACCAAAGGTCAGGTATCCGATAATCAGCGCACAAGCCGAGCAGAAAACTCCTGCACCGAGAATGCCGATCATGACGCCGGTAAAGTATTCGGCATTACTGAACACATAGACCTGATCGCTAAAGGCGTTCGTATAGGCGCCCACATCGTGAGTCAGGGCAATGCAAATCACCGCTGCGACATACATGCCGGTGCCGTAAAAGAAGATATTCCCGAGTGAGTTGTACCCCATCTGCCCGCCAGTCATGTCCCAGGTCAGAGCAACAATGATCATGAGCCAAAGGGTGGCCAACTGAGTCTTGAAATCCGGCATGATAAACGGAGCCAACAACGTAAACAGCACCGCTACTGTATAGAGAACTAATTTGCCATTCTTCATGAGAAGACCTATTGCAGGCTCTTTCTGACCCGCCGCTGCTGGATCAGGCGGAACAGCAGCACGGCCAGCAATAGCATTACGGCTATGGCCTGCTGATAGCCGATCCCGAATATGTGGGATCCGTACTGTTCAAGGGCGCCAATGCCCAAACCGGCTGCAATGACACCGGGCAAATTCCCCAAGCCGGCTGCTGTTACGATCACGAAAGCCCGAATGGAATGGGTAATGCCATAAAATGGTTGAATCACCCATACCATTACGACAATGGCGCCAGCCGCCCCGCAGATTGCCGAGTTCAGCGAGAAGGTAAAAGCATAGACTTTTTCCGTATCGATGCCCAGTACACGGGCTGCACGGGCATCCTGTGCAGTGGCCCGAATGGCCTGTCCCATACGGCTTGACTTCATGAAAATAATGACACAGGCGGCCAGGGTTGCGGCAAGCATTACGCCTAGCAGCTTGGCAATCGGCACATCGATGAACCCGTCAAAGAAATACAGGGTGTCGTAATCGAGCTTGATGCTTTGGGTATCCGATCCAAACAGCAGATTCAGTATCTGAGCCATCATGATCGCGATACCAAAGGTGGCAAGAAGCGATGTGAATAAATCCTTCTCGACCACCCTGGATATGACCAGCTTGTAGACAACCCAGCCAACTCCCCACATCACGATAAATGCAACAGGCACGCCCAGCAAGGGGTGGACTCCGTACTTGGCAAGCCACCATGAGACATAACCGCCCGCAATCACAAAATCGCCCTGAGCGAGATTCTTTACATTCATCACGCCCCAGACCAGCGCCAAGCCATAGGCGGCAAGGGCAAACAGGGCACCGATCATTATCCCGTCGATAATGATCTTCAGGTTGACGATTGGATATTCGCCAA
>JAPOSW010000109.1 GCA_026709505.1 Gammaproteobacteria bacterium
CCGCCCATGCCGGAAAAACTCCTGAAACTCGGCTTATGATTAGTGGTAATTAGGTAAGTATATGTGGAATTTAGATACCCATGAAAGCAGAAGATGACACAGGTATCAGGAAAACGCTGGGTCCAGGAAAGGATGACCGTGCCTAACCCTGATCCAATTCTTGTGACTGTTGCATGGCCTCGATTGCCCAGCCAGGAGTTTCATTCCACCAACTTCCATGCTTGAATTTCGCAATAACTTGAAGCGGTTGATCTGGGTCGGAATTATCATAAAGACAAACCTCGTCAGATCGTGCGATCAGGGACGGTAAGTTTTCATATGAGCGCTCAAACCGGCGCTTGACATCCTCATCTTCAACATGGTGTCCACCAAGCTTGACGCGATTTCGAATTCGATCGAGTGCGACATCGGGCGATTTTAGAAAAATATAGTGCAGGGAGACCGTATAGCCCTTTTTTCGGGCAGATTCCACATGTCGAAAAACCCCCTTGCCGCTGAGCGTAGTTTCTATAAGATGGGTTTGACATGATTCCAGAGCGGCACGTCTTTGCATCAAGGCCATTCGTGCTGGCCCCCGAATGCTGTGGCCATCTGATTGACGACGGGCAATAGCATCAGGATCAATAATCAGAGTATTGCCAAAATATTCGGTACGTGTCAGCGTTGATTTTCCACAACCATTAGGACCAGCGATCACGTAAAGTGTAGGCATATTTCGATGTTCAGACTTTATACAGGACGAAATTTTGGAGGTCTTTTCAATATTCGTTCTCCATCTTTCGTTCGTGCAATATAGCATCCATCCGCTCGAATCCCGTAAAGCGTTCCGCCGGCCTCAAGTTCGGCTGCTAAAATGGCCTTGACCCGCTCGGTAAGATCCCTCGGTTCATTGATCATAAGCGGTTCCTCTGAAGTAATCCTTATAGTTGCAGTATGTTCTTTTCTTTCTTTGGAAGTGGATTGCATGGTTGATATCTTGATGATTGAAGAGCGTTAAGTGCAGCGGCACTTGAGAACAAGATTGTAAGGCACATTTGGCCCGACTGGACGCATTGACGATGTTTCCATACTCCAAAATCCAGCCTGCTGGAACTGGAACTCTTTGAAACCCCATTATGATAGTGACTGTGTCCATTGCCTGCAGCAAACCTTATTATGTGAATAGGGGATTGGTCGAATAGTTGCTCTGGTGCATGTTAACATTTGCTATTACAGGAGTTGCCCCAGGCAACCAAGCTTGAGAACTCATCATTGAGCAGAAAACGCAAAAACACGTCCATGTGCAGCCATGACAATTGCAATCCGCTCCATTGTCGATTGATGTTCCTGATACAGGCATAAGGGCTATGAAGAATACGAACCCCGGCAATATTCTGTTCATCATGTGCGATCAACTGCGCTTCGATTATCTGTCCTGCTACGGTCATCCCGTTCTCCAGACGCCCAATATCGACAGCCTTGCACAGAGAGGGGTTCGTTTCACGCATGCCTATTGCGCATCACCGATTTGTGGACCTTCCCGTACCAGTTTTTACAGTGGCCGGTATGCCTCCAGTCACGGTGTACTGGGAAATGATGACAGTGCTCGACTCGACGAAACAATGATTGCCGATTATCTGCAGCCTTTGGGCTACCGCTCGGCTGTAGTCGGTAAAACGCACGTCAGAAAGAATCTGCAGTCTATATCGACGCTTGGGTTGGACTCGGACTCACCATGGTGCGAAGCTTCCCAAACCGGCGGCTTTGAACCTTATGAATCGCATGAAGGCCTGTTCCCCGACCCAATCCTGGCCATGTTCCCCGACCAGGGCTATCACAAATACCTGAAGTCGCTCGGGTATGATACGAATAACCCCTGGGAAAGAAATGCCAACAGCAGTGTTGACCCCGACGGAAACCGGCACTCCGGCTGGTCGCTTCGCAGTTCAAGATATCCGGCTGCGGTCGACGAAAGCCATTCCGAAACTGCGTTTACCACACGACGTGCAATGGACTTTATCCAGGAGTGCGGCGATCAGCCCTGGTGCCTGCATCTGAGCTACATCAAGCCGCACTGGCCGGTCATTGCTCCGGATCCCTATCATGAAATGTACCGGCAGTTTGAGGTGCCGAATGCTGTTCGAAATGAAGTTGAACGACAAAATCCCCATCCTGTCCTTGAAGCCTTCATGGAGCAGGAATACAGCATATCCTTTAGTCGTGATAATGTCAGAGACACCGTCATTCCGGCTTATATGGGACTGATAAGGCAGGTTGATGACCATCTTGGTCGTTTGCTCGATTTTCTCAGGGAAAATGATCTTGATGAAAGCACCCTCATTGTATTCACCTCCGACCACGGTGAATACCTCGGCGATCACTGGCTTGGAGAGAAGGACTTGTTTCACGATGTCTCTGTCAAAGTACCCCTGATAATTATCGATCCGCGCACGGATGCCGATGCTACTCGGGGGCAGACCTGTGGACAGCTCGTCGAAGCAGTCGATATACTCCCTAGTCTCGTCGAGTATGCGGGCAGCATGGCTTGTCGGGAACGTCTGGAAGGCCAGTCACTGTTGCCGTTGATCCATGGACAGTCAGACGGGGTATTTCGCGAATACGCAGTCAGTGAAATCGATTACTCTGATCGCGGCGCACGTGCCCTGCTCAATCTCAACCCTTATGAGTGTCGTGCAACGATGGTTTGCGACCATCGTTGGAAATATATCCATCATCACCAATTTCCAGCGCAGCTATTCGATTTGAAGAACGATCCAAACGAGTTTCTTGACATGGGCCAAGACGCTCGATACACCCCGATTCAGCAGCAAATGCAGGACAAATTATTCGAATGGCGCGGGAACCTGAAGCGGCGTTGCGGGCTGGATTACGACTTCATGCATGGCCAGGGGCCGCAACGCGACGAGGAGTGGGGAATCATTATCGGTCGGTGGTGATGCCCGTGAAATTCGCGAGTCAGCTTCACCTTCCTTCCGGAACTTTACCGTCTTTATCGGACTTTTTGAAGTAAGTCCATATGTGAAGGCCAATCACCAGAACGATCGCCGCAAAAATAATGGCTGCAATCGGCCTGTCGACAAAATCCAGCGGACTCTTTATCCGCGCCATTGATGATCGCAGCTTGACCTCCATGATGCCGCCTAGCACCATTCCGAGAATGATCGGAACGATAGGCCATTCAAGGCGCTTCAGGATCAGCCCGAGAATGCCAAACGTTGCACCTATGATGCAGTCAGTCATGGAATTTCGCAGCGAGTAGAGGCCGACAAAAGCCAATGTCAGAATTGTCACACCGAGAAATCGGGTTGGAATGCGTATGACACGCAAAATCTGGTTCGTCGAAAAGACAAGAAATATCAGGACAAAGATATTCAAGAGGAGCAAGCTGATATACAGCGCAACCACAAACGGCATTTGATCGGCGAATAGCTGAGGACCGGGGATCACGCTGTGCACATAGAAGACGGACAGCATCATCGCCGTCAGTGCTTCGCCGGGAATGCCGAGTGCTAGCAGCGGAATCATCGCTGCACCGGGTACGGCATTATTCGCCGATTCGGCGGCGACCAGCCCCTCGGGGGATCCCTTGCCAAACAGTTCCGGCGTTTTCGAGGTCTTTTGTGCATAGCTGTAGGACATGAATTGAGAGGTGAATTCTCCGACACCGGGAATCATGCCCATCAGAACGCCGAAGGAAGAGCCAGCCGTTGCCACGCGCCTGTATATCCAGAGCTCCTTCAGACCCCCAAAGAGCCCACCTTCCAATCTGGTCGATTCGGGGCGACCATCCTTGTCCACCAGCAAGAGAAAGGCCTGTGACAGCGCGAACAGCCCAAGTACAACCACAATCAGGTCAATTCCCGATGCAAGCCAAGTCTGATCAAACGTGAATCGTCGTGTGTACTTGACCGGTTCCAATCCAACCGTGTTCAGAAAAATGCCCAAACAGGCCATCATGCCTGCTGCAAGCACTTTGCCGCGATGGGCCAGCACCACCAGCACGATCCCGAGTAGAGCGGCGAGGAATATCTCGCGGCTGCCAAAGTGCGGGGCTACCCTGGCCAGGACCTGTGCCAGCAATATCAGGCACAGAACCGAAAAAATGCCCGAAAAAAAAGAAGCCGAATAAGCCAGTGACAATGCCCGCTTCGGATTGCCATCGCGGGCGATGGGATGTCCATCATAGGTAGTCAGGGCATTGACCGCAGTTCCCGGCGTATTGATGAGAATGGCGGGAATGGCTCCTCCGTACATCGACGACCCGTAAATTCCAAGCAGCAGCGTCAAGCCGACAATGGGTTCCATTGCAAAAGTTGCCGGCAAAAGGATAGCGATGGCAACGGCTGCGCCTACCCCCGGTACAGCTCCGATGATGACCCCGCCAATTGAACCAACCAGAAGTGCAATCAGCACTTCCCAGCGCATCAGGATGACAATGGCCGAGGACAGGGTCTCCATAATATCGACTCACAGGTAAACCAGCATGAAATTGCGGATGCCATCAGGCAGAAACTCGTAAAGCTGTCCGCTGGGTATCTTCACCTGCAATAATGACTTGAAAACCACCACAATTCCCACTCCCATTAACGCAGCACCAACAAGCATGTTTCCTTTGCGGTATCCTGCCCGATAAGTCAAAATCAGCGTGAACAGGAGCGTTGTCCCCAAATAGCCGAATCTTGGAACGGTCCAGACGTAGAGTAGAAACCAGGCTGAATATTCGAGGGAGCGAATCCAGAACAATACTTCGGCCCCGCGTCCAGGAGTTCTCGGGGAAACCCAGGAGCCAAAACAATGCAACAGGGAAAACAGCAGCATGCCGGCCAGACTGACGGTTGGCCAGAAGGCGGGCTGCGCAAACAGCCGGGTTCGTTTGGCCCAGACAGCCTGTTCACCAAGCTGGCTGATAAGGAAAATGCAAAAGAGCAAAAATACAATGGAAAAGGCCAGATCACCAGGAAGACGCTCTCGCTGAAAAAAACGTGCAGCCCTCGATTTTCCGGCCATAAGAGCTAGTGCCTTGATTTCAGTGAAAACACCTGAGGTATGCCTTTGCGTGGAATTCCGTATTCATTCAAGAATCTCTGCTATGCGGCCAAAGGTAACGATATCGCGTTCAATCTGCTCGTTGGCCTGATCAACATCCTGCCAGTAGATCAATGCACCGGTTTCCCCTGATAGCTCCTTTGCCTTGTCAGACTGCATGACGCGCATCGCGATACTGCGGATTTTTTCCCGTGCATCTGCAGGGGTATCCTTGTGAACAAAAAGGCCATTCCACAAGGCGATATCGAGTTCGGGCACGATTTCAGCGACTGTTGGAGCATCAGGGGTTTTTGAAATGCGGTCGCCGGTTATCGATGCCAGCACCTTGATTGAGTCCAGGCATGGAAGCACAAGCTGCAGCGTAGTATTGATGACATCAGCATCTCCGGATGCCAGGGTGTTGCAATCGAGTGCGTCAAAGGCTGCATCTGAAGTGTATTCAAACCCCATTTTCGATGCCAGTGCCAGTGTTACTCGGGTCGGAATCAGTGGTGCGCCAAAATGGCCAAGCGCGACATCATTATTTTTTGCATGTTCAGCGAGCCCCTGCATGTCGTCATATGGTGCATCACCGCCTGCAGCTATCACAAAAGGGTAGGTCAGGAAGTTGCCTATGGGCTCGAACGGGTTGGGGCTCAACTCGGGAATTCCGATGTTTGGCCCGACCACTGGAATGGCGATGATGAACGAGCCAACCGTGTAGCCATCGGCCGGTGCATTTGCGACTTCGACCGCTCCGGGGAATGGCCCGCCTCCTCCGCCAGGCTTGTTGACCACAGCTGCGGGTACGCCGTATTCAGCTTGAAATTCGTCCGCAATCATGCGGGTCAGAATATCTTCCAGATCACCGGGAGGCCAAGGTACGACAAAGGTAACCGGCTTTTCAGGATATTCAGCCTGTGCCGTAAAGGAAAATAGAGACAGGCCCATAAACAGAAATAGAACGAGTTTTTTCATGATTTCTCCAGTTGATTTCAGGTTGTTGTAAATTTGTGGTGCATGGCAATTTTGGTGATGCCTGTCAGTGCCAGCCGGTTTCAGGCTTGTCAAACCAGACATGCACTTGACCGGTACCGGTCGCATTTTCATAGTCACTGAAAAGGCTGCCTTTTGCTCTGCATTTGCGCCCCCCCAGTGCCCCTGCCATGATCAAGTAGTGTCCAAACATGCCTTCCGGCTTGTGCGGACGATACGCCTCCATTTCATCAATGACACGCGCATGATCGCCCTGTTGCCACCAATCGAGACGTTCCTCATCGGCGGTACGGGCCTCCGGTGTGCGAATATGTATCGGGTCTGATGGTTCGTGATTGATGATTTCGTCGAATGGCCAGAATCGATGGCTCATGCCGCCACTTGCGATGATCACGACACGCTGGCTTGAAGCAGCTACCGCTTTGGCAATACCACGGCCGACCGCCAGGAAGTTGTGGTCGCATGCAGTTTGGCACAGGCCCATGGACAGCCATGTCTCACCGCAATTGAGGTAATGTGCGGTGTTGACCGTTGGATAGTGGACCGGCAGACAAGGGTCGTCGCATGGATAACAGCGCGTGCCCTCCAGATTGACTTTTTCCGCCACCAGATGGGCGAACTCCGGGTTGCCTTTGAGGTTGTAGGGAACCTGTGACATGCCACGCGGCAATTCCTCGGATGTGAATTTTCCCTGCTGGAGTTGATGAGCGGTGACAACAAATTCCCAGGTTGTGAACCAGTGTGAATCAAGCAGCAGGATTGTGTCGGGCTGCAGTTCGTCAAGCACCTCCTTGCGAATGCGTACAAGGCCGGTTACCAGACTGATTTCTTTTCCCTCGTTAATTTCCAGTCTCAGCTCGCGAGGGAACATGATGGTGGGGGCGTGTGAAAGAAAGCCGGCTCCTACAATTTCTCCCATTTGAGACTTCACCTGTATTCCGCGATAACGAAATCAAAGGCTAACATTCAGCGCGTTTCATTTCAATTTATTTCTTGTTTTCTCCTGCCTGCTGGACGATTCCGGAAAATACTTGCCCCCGGACTTGCGCACAAATGAACGGAGTGTGTTAACGGGCAGCCCGCCGTGAACCGGGCAACTGTTGGTCTAGCTGAAAAAATGGCGCTTCTGCAGTCTTGACAGAAACCACTGTGTGCATCAACCCAAGCTCTCAAAGAGATGCACTCCAAAATACGCTCGAACGAATTGATGCCCCCGTGAGTTGCAAGGCACCCGCATCATAGCAGCAGCAGGAGGATGTGCTAATATTTGGCAGAATCCCTGAATCGCCGAATTTCAACCCCTCCGGTTTTTGAAATTGATTCGCAAGCTTTTAGCCGGTCTCCGTCAAACTCCGAACACAGGTGCCATGTTTCGTTCATTCATGTTGATGTCTTCGATAGTTATGCTTTGCGTTACAAGCAGTGTGGTGATCCCGCAAGAACCGGTAGTAGAAATCTAGACTGTTTCGGACGACAGGCGCGTTACGCTACCCGAATTATCCGAGTCCGAGCTTCTTGCACTAAGGGTGCTGACCCGGGAATCTTCCAGCTTGGTGCTGGACGCTAGAGATTTGGCAGGACTGTCACAAGAAATTCTTCATGCTTTGGATAAGATTCGAGCGCTTGATCCAGACATGAATGCCGTTGTTGCTGCACCGCGCTCTCAGCCGAATGTACTGCTGCTGGGTTTCGAAGGCGATTTGAAGTCCGCAGTTTCAGAAATGCTTGACGGCCAATCCGGAAATACCCGGTTCAGTACCGGATTCCAGGCATTCGATGATTTGAATCGAAGGCTGGGGTTGTTTGCCGTATGGCACTCTTCTCGAATCGATGCGAATATCTTCTATTTCAACAAACCTGCCAACTTGCCGTTAATCATCGATCAGTATGCCGCAATCAAGGGCGTGAAATACGCCGAGCCGAATTCTTCGCTGTTCGTTCACGAGCCGCCTGGCATAGAGGCTTGTCGGAGTAACGGTATCTTGCATTTTATTTTCAGCAATCCTGCCGGAGACTTGAATCCAGTGTTGCCGGCCCGTGCCGAGGGTTCATGCTTCAGAGTCAGGTCAGGGAGAGTTGAGCGTTGCGGGACAGAGTCGGTTTGTGAAGGTGCCCCCGATGTTCCATGATCCGTAGCCTGGGCAATGAGCTTGAATCAGCAGGCAGCAGGTTGTTTCCAGCCTTGACTGAAGCGGATGAAAATTTGCCGTCTGAGCGTATAATTCAACTCTGCATTTCTCAGCATCCCATAATAGTTGGTCAAGTATAGTACAAGCCGAACTGGTCGCTTCTTACGCCATCCCCGAATTCATGACTCCCGAAAATTCCATGGGAGTGCCTGAATGACCATCTTCCGTCCTGCCGACAGCGGTCATGCAGTTCTTTCAGACCATGATTCATTCGTCAATGGCCCCCCGCACAACACTTTCGCTCGAATGCGCCGAGAGGATCCCCTGGCTCGCTGTGACGGAGGCGAATACAAGGATTACTGGTCTCTCACGCGATATCAGGACATCATGACCTATAACCGGAACTTCGAACTGCTAAGCTCAGCGCGCGGCATTCGTCTAGAAGACCAGAACTACGAGGAATATCTGGCACGACGTACCTTCCAGGAAACCGACCCACCCGAACACACGCGTGTGCGCATGCTTGTGGGCAAGGCCTTTTCCAGGCCGGTCATAGCAGAATACGAGAAAACAATTCGTGACTTGTGTTGTGAAATTCTGGACAGGGCACTGTCTCTGGGTGAATTCGATGGGGTCAAGGAAGTCGCGCGACAGCTTCCGATGCGCATGCTCGGGCAAATCATCGGAGTGCCGGATGAAGATCTGGACTGGCTAGTGACCAAGGGAGACGAGCTCATCGCATCCTTCGATCCCGAATATGCCAGTCCTCTCGTCGAAGGCGACGATAGCGACGAGTACCGGCTCTTGCCATTTCGCTCTCCGGCCAGCATCGAACTTTACGACTACGCCAAACAATTGATCGAAAACAAGGCCGCAAGAAACGACAAGAGCGGCGTACTGAGCTTGATCACCCAGCCCAATGAAAATGGCGAAGTGATCAGCGATACCGAGTTTCGCAATTTCTTTTGCCTCATTGTTTCGGCAGGAAATGATACGACTCGCTACACGATATCGGCCGCATTGCATGCATTGGCGAACCAGCCGGAATTGCTGGAGCAATTGCAGCAGGCTGACGAAAAATCATTCAATATTGCTACCGAGGAAATGCTCCGCTGGGCCTCTCCGACCATGCACTTTCGCCGGACGGCGATGCGTGATTTCGAATTGCATGGAAAGCGAGTGAAAGAGGGCGACAAGGTCCTGCTCTGGTTCGTTTCTGGCAACCGTGATGACGAGCAGTTCGCGAACCCATTCAATATCAATCTGGACCGCAACCCCAATCGACACATGGCATTTGGTCAAGGCGGACCTCATGTTTGTCTTGGCATGTGGCTGGCCAGGCTGGAGGTACGCTTGCTGTTGCAGACCTTGGCAGAGCGAGTGAAGTCGATCAGGCAAGTCGGAAAGCATGAATTTCTGCGTTCCAATTTTGTTGGTGGAATCAAGAAGCTTCCACTGGCTGTCGAATTGAAAGCAAGTCAAGTTTGCTGATGAAAACACGCTATGCCCGACTATTTTTCCCGGTAAGGCCTTATTGCAACTCTAACTGGAAAACCAAGCATGAATAAAACAGTCCAGGACCGGCATGTCGAGATAGAAGGTATTCCAGTTCGTACCGATCACTTTATTGGCGGTGAGCGAATTGCATCGCCGACGACATTCGAGGTCCGCTCTCCGCTTGACTGGAGCTGGAAACTGGCAGATGTATCCCGGGGGGATGCCAGCACTGCTGCCAGGGCAGTCGAAGCTGCGCAGCAGGGTTTTGAAACCTGGTCACGCATGTCGCCTCCGGAGCGCGGCAGGATCATGAATAACCTGGCCGATAGCATTGATGCCAATATCGAAAAAATTGCCACTATTGAATGTCTCGACATGGCGATGTTGCTGGATAGCCTCAGAAAACGCGTCATTCCGCGTGCGGCTAGGAATTTCCGCGCCTATGCAGACCTTGCTGCCGAGTATCAGGAACGCACTTGGTGCTCGAATGGCACCCACAACACGGTCATTCGGATGCCCGCAGGCCCTGCGGTCGTCATCACCCCCTGGAATGCACCATTCATGCTGTCAACCTGGAAGTGCGCACCGGCACTCGCGGCAGGCAATTCGGTCATTCTCAAACCAGCCGAATGGTCGCCATTGTCGTTAAGCCTGCTCGCTGACTGGATCAATGATGCTGGCTTTCCTCCCGGAACCTTTAACATTGTGCAGGGAATTGGCGGCGAATTGGGGCAAAGCCTGACGGGTGACCCGAGGGTTAAGCGTATTTCGTTTACCGGTTCGCCGGAAACCGCACGTCATATCGGCCATGCGGCAGCGGAAAACATTGTTCCATTCACGGCGGAATTGGGAGGCAAGGGCGCGTTAGCGGTATTTGCCGATGCCGACATTGATGCCGCCGCGCAGAAGGCTTCCAGCCAGTTCCATGACTCCGGCCAGGTATGCCTGGCTGGAACCCGCATTCTGGTTGAGGAAAGCATTCGCGATGATTTCCTGGAAAAATTCACGATGTACACCGGGAAACAGGTACAGGGCGATAGCCGGGATATGGCAACCACGCTGTCGCCGGCAATACACCCGGATCATCTCGAGAAAGTGGAAGCATTTGTCAACAGTGCGCGAAAAAATGGTGACAAGATCATTTTCGGGGGGCGGCGCTGGAAACAGGATGGACTGTGGTACGAGCCCACTTTGATCGAGCCGAAATCGAACGATTCTGAAGTGGTGCAGCGTGAAATCTTCGGTCCGGTACTGACTGTTCAGACATTTGTCGATGAAGCCGAGTCGATCAGCCTCGCCAACTCGACAGCTTATGGCCTTTCCGGAATGGTTTATACCCGCGATGCTGCAAAAGCAGAGCGCATCGGTCGCGCGATTCGTGCCGGCACGGTCTGGGTGAATACTTTCCTGGTTCGCGACCTGACTGCACCATTCGGAGGAATGGGCATCAGTGGCATTGGCCGTGAAGGCGGCCATTATGCGCTGGAATTTCATTCAGACCTGAAAACTCTGCAGATTCTTGAGGGCAGTGTTGCCTAGCCTCGACATCAGTGCCGGCAGTTGCGAAAGAGGGTTGCAGGCCCTGACCGGATAGTCAACCGGTAACAGAGAGATCATTTGCCCCTGTCGCTCAAACCGGGCAACCTCATTTGATTGCCGGACTATTTTTCATCGAGCGTGCTTTTGTAAAATGCGGTGCCCTGACCGCCAGCGGACCGCCTGCCGCGAAATTCCCAGTCTCCCCCCTTCGCAGTTGAAATGACTTCTTCCGACTCGCTCGGCTGAGCTCCAATATCATCACGAACCGGGGCTGGTCCCTCCACGATCCTGTTTGCCAGCTTGCCAAGACCCTCCACTTCCACTTCAACCACGTCGCCGGGGTATACCGTGCGACTCATTGCGGGCGTACCGGACAGCAGCAAATCGCCAGGTTCCAGAGTGATATTGCGGGCAATGTCGGCAACCAGATAGTGCATGTCCCATTCCATTTCATCGGTGTTTCCGTCTTGCATCACCTTGCCGTTGACGATAGTCCTGATCTGCTTGCCCTGAAAATCCCAGTCCGTTACCAGACCCGGCCCGGCCGGGCAAAGGGTATCCGAACCCTTGACTCTCAACATCGAGCCTGCATCGGTATCCCGGAAATCATGCAGGCCGTAATCATTGGCAATCGTATACCCGGCGATATAGTCTCCCGCTTCAGCCCGGCTGATGTTGCGGCAGTGCCTGCCGATAACAATCGCGATTTCGCCTTCGTAGTTAAGCCACTTGCAACGCTCCGGCCTGACCACATCGGCCTTGTGGCCACACAGCGCAGTTACCGGCTTGTGAAAATATGTCGGGGCTTTTGGCAGCACTGTCATGAATTCTTCCACCCGGCTTCTGTAGTTCAGGTGGACGCAGATAATTTTCCTGGGTTCTGTCGGCGGCAAGTGGATGGCTTCATCTGCTGGAATCGCCCGGCCATCTCTGGAAATCAAATCTTTTCCGGTAACTGTGACTTCGGTTGCGTAGCCGTCAAGCAGTATTCTTCTGGTTTCAGTCATGACTAAAAATACATTGTTGGATTCTAAAAGTGATATGCTATCTTACACTGAGTGGCGCCCTTGGAATGACGGGTCGATTGAACCTCTTGAGACACTCGTTAATGCACCAGCATTTTCCCCTTGATTAAGTCGAGTTGATGAATCTGCACCCCGTGGCAGGAAGTGTTTTCACCAAGGCCAGCGGGCCAAATTGAAACTGTATCAGGAACCCGATGATAGATTCCGAGATTAAAAGGGTAGCGGAGCGCTTGCATGAAGCGGAGGCAAGAGCAGAGCGCATCAAGCAGACTTCTCTGGAGTATCCCCAAATTACCATTGAGGATGCCTACGCTATCCAGAGAGAATGGTGCAAGATCAAAATCTCCGAAGGCCAGATGATCAAGGGCCATAAAATCGGGCTTACTTCGCGCGCGATGCAAAAACAGGCAGAGATAGACGAGCCCGATTTCGGTGCGCTGTTTGACAAAATGTTCTTCGAAGCCGGCAGCGAAATTGAATGCCAAAAGCTTTTGACGCCGATGGTGGAAGTCGAATTGGCTTTTATTCTTGGAGACAGGCTTGAAGGGGATGAGGTAACAGTCTTCGATGTGATAGAAGCCACCCGTTTCGTTACACCTGCGCTTGAAATCATTGACTTTCGCAACAACGGCACCGATCCGGGACAGCATCAGTCTCGAACTGTAATGGATACGATTGCCGACAATGCCGCCAATGCAGGCGTCATACTTGGCGGACGTGCCGTGCGCCCTATGGACTTGGATTTGCGATGGGTTTCGGCACTGCTATACAAAAACGGAATTATCGAGGAAACCGGCGTGGCTGCCGGGGTCCTCAACAACCCGGTCAACGGCATCGTCTGGCTGGCAAAAAAGCTGGCGCCGTTCGACATTGCGCTAGAACCTGACCAAGTTGTTCTTGCCGGTTCCTTTACGCGACCAGTGCCTGTTGCTCCCGGCGATTCCATTCATGGTGACTTTGGCAGTCTTGGGTCAATCACCTGCAGGTTTTGCTAGGCATGAAGGTGCCCTCCAACCCCTTGAAAGCCGCGCTCGTTGACAATCGGGTTCAGTTCGGCTACTGGCTGGCACTGGCAAACCCTTACTCGGCCGAAGTCTGCGCCACTGCAGGCTTCGATTGGCTGATGATCGATGGCGAGCATGCGCCAAACGACATTCCTTCGATTTTGGCGCAACTACAGGCAGTGGCCGCTTACCCCTCGCAACCCGTGGTACGGCCAGCAGAGGGGACTCTGGCCAACGTCAAGCAACTGCTGGACATTGGAGCGCATAACCTTCTCATACCCATGGTCGAGACCGCTGATCAGGCAAGAGAAATGGTCCGTGCAACGCGCTACCCACCCGATGGATCCCGAGGCGTCGGGGCAGCCATTGCTCGGTCATCGCGCTGGCTTGCCATTGACAACTATGATTTTGACGTTCATGACCAGATTTGCCTGTTGCTGCAGATAGAATCCCGCACAGGGCTGGAGAATCTCGACCGGATTCTTGAGATCGATGGATATGACGGCATTTTTATCGGCCCCGCAGACTTGGCGGCATCACTAGATTATCTGGGTAACAGCAGACATCCGGATGTGCAATCTGAAATCAGCACGGCAATTGCGAAGATCAGGCAGGCAAACAAGGCTGCAGGCATACTCAGCACCGAAGATGATATGATTCAGGCCTACCTGGATATGGGAGTTGTATTTATCGCCGTTGGCGTGGACACCATAACTTTGGCAAGCGCTGCACGAGCGCTGGCGAACCAGTACCGAAAAACAGCACCAGAACAGAATTAGTGCAAGGGCAGCTTTCCTGTCCTTTCTATTTGTTCATGTTGGGTTTTTGGCCTGCTGAATTTTCAAGGCCGTGACCGGGTTGATGACAAAATGTGGAATTCGAATGTCCGCACAATGATGCTTTCGCGTTTCCCACAATGAATGAGAGGATCAATACACATGTTGGATGACTTCAAGCGAATCCGGGTACTGTCTGCCGATCACCTGAATCTGGCGCGTGGCAAATACGTTCCCTCCGGATTAGCGAAAAAAGGGGAAATGAACGCCTGTGTTGGCATCTATGCCTGCGATTACAAGCGAGATCTTGTTGACGCTCCCGGGGGAGGAATGGATACAGGTCTTCCCGACTTGATGGCAATCTATGATATCCATGACATTCGGCCCGGCTGGGAAAAGGACACAGGAGTGGTTGTTGCGGATTTATACAGTGACGGCAAGCCGTTGCCGCTCTGTGGACGGACCCTGCTGAAGAAAAGCCTTGCTGACTGGAAGGCACAGGGTTTTCATGTCAACATTGGCATCGAACTGGAGGCTTATGTTTTTCAGCGAGGCGATGATGGGAAATGGATGCCGTATGACACGCCTGGCGCCTATGTGTATGGCACTGGCCCAAGTGTAGACCCGGAAGGATTGATGGATGATGTCTGGGAAAGCGCTGAGAAACTGGGCTTTCCGATCGAGGCCATCAATTCCGAATTTGACTGGCCGCAGTTTGAGTTTACTCTTGAATATGCTGATGCACTTAAGGCACTGGACAATCTGTTTCTGTTTCGCCTGATGTCCAAGGAGCTGCTGATCAAGCGTGGCTATCTATTCAGCTATATGCCGAAGCCTCTTTCGGACCGGGGCGGCAGCGGAATGCACATAAACATTAGTCTGGCGGACGAGCAGGGAAACAATATGCTGGATGACCCAAGCAAGAATGACGGCCTCTCCGACATGGTCAAGCCAATGATTGCCGGGCTTGTCAGGCATCATGTCTCGTTGGCAGCTCTGATGTGCCCCACGGTCAACTCCTACAAACGACTGCGGCCGTCAAACATATGCGGATATGCAGCCAACTGGGGTTACGACCATCGTTGTGCCACGACGCGCATTCCCCTTGAACGAGGCAGGCAAACCCGAATCGAGCACCGGCTTGCCGATTGTGCCGCAAATCCTTACATTGCAACAGCGGCAGCGCTGCAAGCTTGCCTGCTTGGTTACAGGAACAAGTACCCAGTACCAGAGCCCGAGCCAAGTGAGGGCTTTGCTGGACCCTCAACAGACATTGTCATACCGGATACGATGGGTGAGGGACTTCAAGCACTTGAGGCTGATACCGAACTCACGGAGGCCATAGGGCAACCCATGGTCGATCATTATCTGGCGATCAAGCGCAAGGAATGGAATGATTATCTTGATCACACCACCGACTGGGAGATTGATACTTATCTGGAGTTTATCTAATGCTATTAAGTTGTTATGGCTTGGTTACTGTGCATTTGCGAATTACAGGGTGGACATAACATGTCCCATGACGGTACTGAAAGATAAAATACTGTAAAGACTAAATCATGGGGTTTCTCTCCCGATAGTCCAACAGCACACTACCCAGCTTCTTCTGCGACTGCCTGATTCATGGCAGAAAATGCTCCTGCCAGCTCGTTCCCCTTTAGCTGTAGAAAATGAATGCATAATGGGATGATTTGTGTCAACGCCAATTATGAATTTCCGTTGCGTCAAGCAGTCTGTACGCATCAGCCACTCGAAAGCGGAAAATTCAAGGTTGCTCGATATTGATTCTTTCAACAGTGTCCTCAGCAAGGACATTGACTTCAGGCATCCATGTCACACCCATTCAAGAAGATTGTATTATTATGGAAAGCCAGTTACAGGATGGTTCAAGCCTTTCGTGAGAAACGGTAAACATGATGAAATGACAGGATTTTCAGACATGATAATTCACGGCATATGCCAGATCTTCAGGTCGTGGAGGCAGCCAGGCTTTGCTTTTTGGAACTTGGAGGAAAAAAGCCCTGGGCTCCCAGGCTTGCCAATCGCAATCCTGACCCTGATGATAAGCGGAACTGCCATCCCTCAGACAAGCAAGACTCTGACTCTCGAAAGCTGGCGGAGCGCCGATCGAATGGCATGGGAGGAGATTATCATTCCGGCATTCGAGGCTTCCCATCCCAGTATCTCTCTGGAATTCAGACCAACCGAACCAACACGCTATGACGCAGAAATCGCATACAGACTCGAAACCCAGACGGCTGGCGACCTGATTACCTGCCGTCCATTTGACCAATCGCTGGCTCTGTATGAGGCTGGATACTTCACCGATATCGGGAATCTTTCTGGCATGGAGCATTTTTCATCCGTTGCCAAGTCCTCCTGGCAGACCGATGATGGGACAACGACATATTGCGTTCCGGTTGCTTCGGTAATTCATGGCTTTATCTACAATCGTGAAATATTCAAGCAGCTTGGTCTCGACTCGCCTATAACAGAAGACGAGTTTTTTGCAGTGCTTGAAAGGATTCGCACTGACGGACGATGGATTCCGATGGCGATGGGTCTTGCTTCTCGATGGCCGGCCGCAACCATGGGCTATAACAATATTGGTCCAACCTATTGGAGAGGAGAAAAAGGTCGTCTGGCCCTGATCAAGGGACGGCAAAAGCTTGACGATGAACCCTGGGTGGCGCCTTATCGGACTTTATCCAGGTGGCGTCAGTATCTTGGCGAGGGGTATGCGAATCGATCTTACCGGGAAAGCCAGGCCCTGTTTACTCGTGGGCGAGCAGCCATATACCCTGCCGGCAGCTGGGAGATCGCAGGGTTCAATGCAGAGGTTGAGTTCGAGATGGGTGCATTTCCTCCCCCGGTACGGAAAGCCGGAGATGAGTGCTATATCTCCGATCATTTTGACATGGGAATTGGCCTGAATTCCGGCAGTCGCAATGAAGCGGCTGCATTGAGGTTCCTGGAATGGCTTGCTACGGAGGAATTTGCTACTCTGTACGTTCGTGCACTCCCCGGATTCTATCCGCTTTCCAGCCATGAGGTGACATCAGTCGACCCTGTTGCCAACAAGTTCCTATCCTGGCGCAGGAATTGTCATCAGACGATTCGTTATGCTGCGCAGTATCTTTCACGCAGCACGCCTGATCTGGAGCAGGAGAGCTGGGATGCGGCTGTCAGGGCCATTGCAGGCAAAGCAAAGCCGGAAGATATCGGTGCCCAACTTCAGTGCACTCTGGACCTCTGGTATCAGCCTGGGCAATAAAGGCATCTCCAATTCTCGCCTCTTTTCAGGAATCATGAAGAGATATTGGCTATGGGTGGATTATTTTCCGGGCAGGTGGAACAGGTCCTGCCTGAGCACCTCGGCGGATCGGGCTGGCCGCCGCAGTGAAAGTGCTCCATGACCTGGTGCTGTCCGCATTATGCTGAAATGCAGGCAATGAATCCATGAGGTATTTTTCGCAAGCTTTCAGATCAACTTTCCATGTCATGGGATCGTTCCATTACAAGTAAGGTTTCCATAATCGATGGGTAAGGGGCCTTAATAATGACCATCCAGAGTGCTCATTAGCTGATCTGATATTAAATTAGAACCATCCTATGCTGTTTATTTCGAGACGATTCAGCATAGGCCGGAATGACCTGTCTGGGCTACCTCGCCTGATTGAGGAGGTAAGTCCGAAAAGAAGGTATCGGACAGGCAAAGCAGTCATCTCCCATGTGCTGTAATGCACCCTGGTGCAATAAGTGGTCGAAGAACGAATCGGCATTCATGGAGGGCGGGAAACAATAGGTGTCGGCATCCGATGAATGCAATGCCTTTATCAACTTCTTGGTTTCGGCACTACCGGGGTTTCGGTCTAGTTCGGCCATCACCTCAATAGTCATATTCTTGGCATCCCGCATTTTTTCGGAATACTGATCCATATAGTAACCGCCTCTTCGGTTTGCGGCTTCTGTATGGATATTGTCCCAGGCTGCTACCCTGAGATTGCCGTCGACCTTCAGAGCCTCAATGCCGAGCGCTTGCAGAGAGTGATGCAGATGTCGTGGCCACCCGTTACAATTCCGGGCTAGCCTGTCGATTTCCTGATCGGTGCCATCCGGAACATCGACCCCGAAATAGGCGCAGGACTTGGACATGAATTCTGCGGTTTCCTCGGCTTGGAAATGCCCTATACTGAACTGTTGCATAGGCGAGATGCGTGTAAGGCCCATGTCTGCGATTCGAGACTTGGTGTCGCCAAGTCCGGCCAGCACTAGCGTGATCGGCAACCTGGCATCGCCATCATGAAGTGCCCTCAGAAAAAGCCCTTGGGGAGAGTTCCTGTCCGGAGGTAAATTCTGCGCCTCATCAATAGCTAGCAGGATCGGTCGTTCCCATTTCTCGCTGGGCATCTTGCGGGCGAGGGCACCGATACCGTTGATTTTCTGCGGTGTCGTATCTAGGTCAGTACCGGCAACTCTGGTTGATCGGATATTCTGCCTGCCCTTTGTCCAGACATTGCGGGCAGTTTCGATCCACTCGCTTTGCTTTGCCCTTCCGGCATCAGCCAGCAGGTTGAGGACGATGGATATATCTTCCTCCAAGAGGCTGCTGTTTACCAACACCACTCGGGCGGCAGAATTGTCATGGGTTCGAGCAAGTGACATTTCTAGAATTTTTGACAAAATCGAACTCTTCCCGGCACCCGGTGCACCATGGATGATACGGGTAGACTTGGCGGCACCATGTTTCCCAGTTCCAGTACTTTGCCAAGCTTGATCAGCGGCAAGAACGAGATCTTCAAGCACTTCTGCCCTTCCGACAAACACCCGGTGGTGCCTCCTCTGTTCGTCTAATGAATGACTCCAGTCGTTTTTTCTGTTCAATATTCATCGCCTATCTCGGTGCTGGAGCATCGCATGCATGGGTGGATTAACCAACCAATAAACACAAGGCTCATGCCGGCTTTTCTGGAGTCAGTATCTCCATAGTTGCTTAGACCGAAGTGCGGTTCAATATGCAGCGCATTTGCATAGAAGTTCCAGCTTTGGGAAATTTTTCAGGAGACAATATATCATATTGATTAAGTTAAAGTTTTTATTCTCTTCGTCTATCTTATCCATTTTTTGGGGTTGTGCAGAAGGGTTTGCAAAGGTGGCTCGGAAAGGGCTGGTTTGCCAGATTTTATAATAGTCAATACTATCTTGCGCATCTGCAATTGAAATAGTAGCGAAGGGTGTTTTGGAATTTCAAACCTCGGGAGAAATCAAGAAACAGGGCCTATCCAAAGCAGGGATGGCTCATCGCATGAGCGCCAGTAAGTACCAGCTTGAACAGTTGCTTCATCCTGAAAATAAAGAGGTTACGGGCGGTGCATTGCTGCACGCGGCAAGGGTTATCGAACATCATCTGCGTCTTGAACTTGCCTAAACGAAAACTTCCTGATTGGACAGGATTGAGTTCAAGAGGTACAGGTACTTGGCGAATCAGAATGGATCCTTGGCAAGTTGCTCGAAGCTGGAGATTCCATACAACTGAGACAGAGCCTCAATCAAATGGTAAATTGATCGATCCTGCTTCACTCAAGCACGATTCGCAATGTATCGCAACTTCCACGCAATTCACATCCGCCAAAAACCAGAATCTGGGCTGGGATAGGCAAGTTTCACGGAAAATAGATGTATCAGTCGAAGGTTTTATTCGTTTCCCAGTACTGCTTTGCCGTTGTGACCGCGCGAGAGGCATGGCGGGCCCGGAGGGATTCGAACCCCCGACCACCTGGTTCGAAGCCAGATACTCTATCCAACTGAGCTACGGGCCCGCATATGAATTATAAACCAGCAGAAGCCGGTTCACTCAAGTCGATTTCGCAATATTCGGTTAACCTGCCCCGGATCAGCCTTTCCGTCAGCGGTTTTCATGACCTGACCCATTAAATATCCAAAAACCTTTTGATTGCCCTCGCGATATTGCTGGACTTGCGGGGCACTGGCATCAAGTACTTCTTCAACCAATCGCTCGATTTCACTGCTGTCAGTGATTTGCTTGAATCCCCTGCTTTCAATAATATCATCAACACTGGTCTTCAGATTCACCTCTGCAGACGATTGTCCGGTCTTGGGGGAAGTTGCCAGATGCGCCAGAACATCCTTTGCCATTTTTCTGGAGAGGGTATTATCGGCCATGCGATCCATTAAAGCGGCAAATCGATCACTGTCGACCGGGGAATCGGCGATCTCAATATGGCGTTCGTTGAGCAGGGCGGCCAATTCGCCATTAATCCAGTTCGCGACGGTTTTAGGATCGCTCTTTGATCGTTTGCACACCCGCTCGAAAAAATCTGCAGTATCCCGGTCCCGAAGCAGTTTCTCGGCATCAGGCGAGGGCAGAGAGAACTCCCGCTCATATCTTGATTTTCGCTGATCCGGCGATTCAGGCAAACTGTCCCGAACCCGTTCAATGAATTCGTCATCCAGTATCATCTCCGGTAAGTCTGGATCCGGGAAGTATCGATAGTCCTGAGCATCTTCCTTGCTTCGCATTGAGCGTGTCTCATTCCGTTCAGAGTCATACAGGCGAGTCTCCTGAATGATTGCACCGCCATCTTCCAGAACATCGATCTGCCGCTCGATCTCGAAATTGATCGCCTTTTCCACAAAACGAAAGGAATTGATGTTCTTGAGTTCAGTGCGTGTTCCGAAATCTTCATTGCCCTTGGGTCGGATGGAAACATTGGCGTCACACCGGAAAGATCCCTCCTGCATGTTTCCATCGGAAACTTCAAAATACCGGACCAGTGCATGGAGTTTCTTCAGATAGGCGACCGCTTCCTCGGCTGAGCGCATGTCGGGGTTCGAGACAATTTCGAGAAGAGGCGTGCCGGCCCGATTCAAGTCAATCCCGGTCATGCCATGGAAATTTTCATGCACGGATTTTCCCGCATCTTCTTCAAGGTGTGCCCGGGTAATTCCGACCGCTTTCTCGCCCGACCCGGTTGCGATTGTCAGGCGCCCGCCGCTCACTATCGGGTGCTTGTACTGGCTGATTTGATAGCCTTTCGGCAGATCTGGATAAAAGTAATTCTTTCTCTCGAAAACAGAACGCTTTTCGACCTTGGCCCCGATGGCCAGCCCAAAACGGACGGCCAACCTGGCAGCTTCAATATTCATGACTGGAAGAACGCCGGGCAATGCTATGCTTATCGGGCAGGCTTGACGGTTGGCCTGGGCTCCATAGGTGATTGACGCACCGCTGAACAACTTGCTGTTCGTCATCAGCTGGACATGGACTTCAAGCCCAATGACCGGTTCCCACTGCATCATGCGTACCCTTCCGGAATGCGCCGGTGCCAATCCGTATTCAACTGATAATGGTGAGCAACATTTAGAATGGTTGCTTCATCCAGATATTTTCCGATCAAATGCATTCCGATCGGCAGACCCTGCCCGTCAAAACCGGCGGGAATGGACATAGCGGGCAGTCCGGCCAGATTGGCCGAGTTGGTGAAGACGTCATTCAAGTACATCTGGACTGGATCATCGGTTTTCAGGCCAATGGGAAAAGCCGTAGTTGGAGCAGTGGGGCCAACGATGACATCGCATTTCTCAAAAGCCTTCGAGAAGTCATCAGCGATCAAGCGGCGCAGTTTCTGCGCTTTGACATAGTAGGCCTCAAAATACCCGATTGACAGGACATAGGCTCCAATCAGCAGCCTCCGTTTGACTTCGGGACCGAACCCTTCTGATCGGGTCGCTTCATACATTTCGGTAATGTCGGTATATTCGGATGCCCGATGTCCATAGCGAACACCATCGAAGCGAGCCAGATTGGAAGATGCCTCAGCTGGTGCCAGCACATAGTAGCAGGGGATGCCCGCGGCGCTGTTGGGCAGATCAATGTCAATCGTCCGGGCGCCCAGCCCTTCGAGCATCGAGATGGATTCCCTGATGGCTTGCGCTACTTCTTCATCAACTCCATCAGTGAAAAACTCCTTGGGCAAGCCAATGACCTTTCCAGATATCGAGTCCGAAAGCGCGTTGACATAGTCAGGGACTGGCTGATCGATTGACGTGGAGTCTTTCTTGTCAAAACCACTCATGGCTTGAAGAACATATGCACAGTCTTCCGATGTCAGGGCCATCACTCCGCCTTGGTCCAGTGAAGAGGCAAAGGCAACCATTCCATAACGTGAGACCCTGCCGTAGCTGGGCTTGATTCCGCTTAATCCGCATAATGCCGCTGGCTGCCGGATTGATCCACCGGTATCCGTTCCTGTTGCAGCCGGTGCAAGCCTTGCGGCAACTGCTGCAGCCGACCCGCCTGAACTGCCCCCCGGCACCCTCTCATGACCCCAGGGGTTACGGGTTGGACCATAGTAGCTGTTCTCGGTTGAAGACCCCATGGCAAATTCATCCATGTTGGTTTTTCCCAGCATCACCATTCCAGCCTGTTCCAGCCTTTCAACCAGAGTCGCATCATACGGTGAGATGAAGTTATCGAGAATGCGCGATCCACATGTCGTTCTTACCCCCTTCGTGCAGAACAGGTCCTTGTGCACCAGAGGTATGCCAGTCAGTGGACCTCCTTCGCCCTTTGCAATCAACTTGTCGGCATGACTGGCTTGTTCCAGTGCTTGCTCTTCAGTCAGGGTGATAAATGCATTCAGGCCTGCACAGGATCGTGATTTCTCAAGCAATGCCTGAGTCAGTTCCACGCTTGAGTATTCTCTTTCTTTTAGAGCTTGTGAATGCTCTAAAACAGTGCGGCATTCCATGTCTTTATTCAACCACTCGGGGGACCATATAGAGACCGGAATCTGCAGCGGGTGCTCCAGACTGGAAATCCCTGTGGCGATCTTTTTCCGTGATGACGTCTTCACGCAGTCGAAGTTTCATGTCCTGGGGATGTGACATTGGCTGAATATGGCTGGTATTGACCTGATTCATCTGTTCAACCATGCGGATGATGTCGTTTAGCTGCCCGGAAAAGTCATCAGCTTCGCTTTCACTGAACTTGAGGCGAACCAGCCTGGCAAGCTGCTGGATTTGATCAGGGTCTAGTGACATTGGGTATTATGATAAGTTCGAAGTGGGTTTGTATCGCCGTTCATACGGAATGATCGAACCCGAAAACTACCCGAGCCGATCAAAAACGCCGCCACGAGACGGGTGACAATATCAAACTCAAGTTTCGGATTTCATTTTCGCCTGAAAAAATCATTATCTCCATGATAAACAGCGATATAGAGTTCCAGCATCGGGCATAACACATGTTTTCCACATTTCATGTCACTACACCCGCCGAAGGCGGCCTCGAAAATGCGTTGCCAACCCTAGTCCGACCGGCTGCCAGACTCGATCAGGCCGATACCCGGTCGACAACCTGTTCATGGAACTCTGACAACAGCTGAAGCCGTCCTCCCTGCCGTCGGGCCGGTATCACTAAGCGCAGCCGGCGATCAACCAGCACATGGAGGCATTTCTGGCCTGCATGCTGAAACTTGGCTCCGAGGCAGTCTGACGGGAACGACAAACTGCCGGAGGGACGGCACCATGAAATAACGCAATTTAAACTCCGAAACTTGGGTGGCAAATATAAAATATCTGCCTAGGAAAGATGGCGGTTTATGAGTGAAATAAAACAAGTGAGACCGCGTTACAGTGATAGTTAATGTTCACGATTGATTAGAAAAAGCTGGTACTACTTCATTCCAATTTCTATATTTTCTGCTTCCAGCAGGTCGCAGTCCATCATATTCCGCCTGTTCTTTCAAAATTTTCAGTATTTGACTGATCTGCCTTTCTTTTTCTTCTTGCTTTTCCTTGTTGAGATGCTCTTTCTGTATTGATGTCACCGATAGACGCTTCTTCATTTATATCACCATTTATGAATTTAATATTAGGTTCATGTTGCTGAAAACGGGAAAGTTTGCCCAAGTTTTTTATGATTCTTGTTTCTTCGCTGTTCGCAATTCTAACGTTATTAAAAATTAGTTTTGCCTCATCATGATTAATTACAAATCCATGACTTGGATAAGAACGCGAAAGTATTTCAATTGATTCAGATTTAAGATTCCCCCATTTTGCGTTCAATCTCTTCGCATACTCTTCACCTATTCGCATCGCTCTTGACCTTGAGCCAACTTCTTCTGGGTCAAACCTCTGAAATATTGGGCCATACAAGGATCATACCATGTTACTCGCAGCATTCATTGCTGTCCTGATTGATACAACGCCGTTTGATGCAGAAAGAATTTCAGCAATCAAATTGTGATAAGTATCTCGCGACCTTTCTTCCATGGCCTTAAACGCTTCACTTATGTTTAGACCGGATTCTTGTGCTCCAAGCTTATCTTCTTTTTTCAATTGCACATCAAGTAGACCTAATTCGCCGTATGGGGTGAAGATTAATTCTTTGGCGGCAATGGCTAGTAGTGTTCCGGCACTTTTGCACATGCCAGATAGCAATACATAAAATGAGTCATATACTTCTTGTAGATAATAGCCTATCTTGTATGCCGCATCGGCATCACCACCATTTGAAACCAATATCAAGACTGCATTTTTGGCTGATTTTTGCGAATCAACGGTCTCAATAAACTCCAGATCCAAACCGCGCGATAATTCACCATTATACAAAATTATATCAGTTATCTAATTTTGGGGTTATGAATACATAAATGGAATTAGCTATCCTTCTGAGGCGCATGCTATCCTATTCAGTCTTAAGTACAACACCGCCCTCCCAGCCTACCGCATAAGGCATCTTCTTAATGGCTAGGGCAGTAGCTAAATCAGAGCCCCGAAGCCTTCGTTCCGCTGCGGAATGGTGATGATTTTGGCTTTCCGGAATCATAAGCGGTACAATCCAGCAATGCAAGGCACTGCAGGATCCAGACATTGCAGATATCTGCCCCAATGCAAAAGTCTCAGCACTATCATGGTATTAGATTAGCCAGTACCAACAATGGTTTCAAGACAATGAACCGTTGATTTGGGGTTTATAGGTGCACAAGTAGCAATTATAGTGTTTCGTAGTCTTTTATTCGGTTTACCCGAATACACAGATCATATGCAATTTCTTGGATATTCCAGACAGCATACAGTAATCAAATGACCTCAAGCAAGTCAGAACATATTCAGAGACATGCCGAAGAAGCCTATCCAGATGCCTATCGGAAGGTTTGCGTGCTAATGAATTCAGTAGAGCAAAATGATCCATTAGCACCTGTAGGCAAAATGAACCATGATGATCGCCTCGCAAAATTCCTTGATCTGTTTGCAGACCTGAAATGCCAGGATATCGCATGCAAGGTGCGTGAGGTATACGCAGAGAATCCGTATTTCAGCGACACGCTGAAAATCATTGAAGATCTGGATGAGCTGGCCATGTACATGGAAAAAACCGGCAAGCACCTCGAATACAGCCGGATAATTTTTGATCGGGTGCTCCAGGATGGAGACGACTACTTCGTTCAATGGTACATGGAAACCGGATTCAGGCTGTTCGGCAGACAGCTGCAGACAAAATCAGTAGGAATGTCCCATATACGCCTTGATGACCAGGACAAGGTTGTTCTCCATCAGGACTTTTGGGACAGCACAGAAGGACTATTCCGCCATATCCCCCTCATCAAGTCCTTCTTCAGACAATTCAGGAAGAGGGTCTGAATGCCGTGGCAACAACCGGCATCAGCAATCAAGCAATCTGGATTACCGGAGCCTCTTCCGGAATTGGACGTGCTCTTGCAGAGGGTTTGGCAGCGCATGGGAATCATCTGATACTGACTTCGCGCAACAAGCAGAATCTGGCAGATCTGGCCAATTCTCTCGGCTGCCCCACGACCGTGATTGCGGCAGATATTGCTGAAGCATCGTCCACTGCTTTACTGACGGAAGAGCTGGATAAACTGGATGCCGGTCTTGACATGGCGATCCTGTGCGCGGGCGATTGCGAATACGTCGACTCCGGAAGTTTCGACACTGGTATTATCGAGCGCATGTTCAATGTCAATGTATTTGGGTTGTCTCGATCCATAGAAGCGGCTCTACCCGCTCTGCGCAAGTCCCGAAAGTCTCCGCATATTGTGGGCATCAGCAGCGCATCGGCGATAACCGGCCTGCCACGAGCCGAAGCCTATGGTGCATCCAAGGCCGCTGTGGTCAGTATGCTGGAATCTCTGGCCCTGGACTTGTTTCAGGAAGGCATTGCAGTTACCACTGTACTGCCCGGTTTTGTTGATACGCCATTGACGCAGCGCAACGATTTTCCCATGCCGCTATTGATGAGTTCCAAACAGGCAGCCAGCATAATACTGGGAGGCATTGGGGCAGGCTGCCACCGCATCGAATTCCCGAAAAGATTGACCTGGTCGCTGCGATTCTTCAGCATGCTGCCAGAGAGTCTCCGGCTCAAAGTCGGTCAGCGCATGGTGCGTCTGGAATGAAGATTGCCATCATCGGTGGTGGTATCAGCGGTCTGACTGCGGCCTGGCTTCTCCAGAAGAAACACGACATTACTCTATACGAAAGCGCGGATAGATTGGGTGGACATACCGCGACCGTGGAATGTGAAGTTGATGGGAGGCCACACTGGGTGGATACGGGGTTTATCGTATTCAACGACCGCACCTACCCGAATTTCAATCGCGTGATTGATCGTCTGGGAGTCGCATGGCGCAAAACCAACATGGGGTTTAGCGTCAGCACCCGGCATGCTCGCTCACGCCCCCGCTCATCCGCATTGCATCAATCCGGGATTTTTGAATATGCAGGATCGGGAGTAAACGGGTTGTTTGCAGACCGAAAAAACGTGCTGAATCGCAAGTTTCTCGGCATGCTCCTCGATATCAATCGTTTTGGAAAACGTGCCAAACAGGATTACGATGCACAGAGGATTCAGCCTGGTTTGTCGCTTGAGGATTATCTTGGTGCGGGTGGATATGGCGAGACCTTCAAATCAGCATATATCCTGCCCATGGCCTCTGCGATATGGTCATCTCCCATTTCTCAAATCAGGGAATTCAACGCGTTGTTCTTTATCCGGTTCTTCATCAACCATGGGCTGCTTGAAACTAGGGGCAGGCCGGAATGGCGCACCATCGATGGCGGATCCAGAAACTACATTGATCCCTTAATTGAACCGTTTAAGTCCAGTATTCGTATATCATCTAGGGTTCAGGCGATTATCCGACAATTGCACACCGTAAGCGTCCAAACCCAAAGTGATACGATTGAGTACGAGCATGTTGTCTTGGCTTGCCATGCCGATCAAGCCTTGAACCTCATCAAGGATGCGACTTTGCAGGAGAAAGAAATTCTATGCGCCATTCCTTATCGAGATAACCAGGTGGTTCTACATACTGATTCGACGCTGATGCCGATACAAAGACGGGCCTGGGCAAGCTGGAACTATCTCTTGGATGGCACTGAAAACCGACAACCGGTTCTCACCTACAACATGAATCTGCTGCAGGGTATCCGCTCTTCACAACCCCTATGCGTAACGGTCAACGGATGCAGGCATATCAATGAGAAAAAGATTCTGGCACGCTACATTTATGCCCATCCTCAGTTCGGAGAAGACAGCGTGAAGGCGCAGCAGTTGCTTGCAAAGACCAATGGAACCCGGAATACCTGGTTCTGCGGAGCCTGGTGCGGCAATGGGTTTCACGAAGATGGAGTGGTTAGCGCCATGAACGTGGCACGGGCGCTTGGAGTGGAAGAATCATGAATGGCTCGGTACTTTATCGCGGCATTATTCGACATCGGCGCTTCACTCCGGTTTTGCATGAGTTCCGCTACCGGATCACGATGCCGCTTCTTGACCTGGCCACAGTGGAGAATGAGTTGAATGTGCCTGGCTTGCTGAGCGCCCGGCATCCGGCTCTGGGCTGGTTCAGACGCATGGACTATGCGGGAGACCCCGCTCAATCCTTGTCGGACATGATCCGGGACACAGTGGAAGCAGAAACCGGGTGGCGACCCGATGGGCGTATTCGACTGCTCACGAATCTTCGCTATTGGGGATTTGTGATGAACCCGATTTCAATTTTCTACTGCGATGACAATGATGGTCAATTGCGATATCTGGTCTTGCAGGTCACCAACACCCCGTGGCGAGAAAAAACGTTGTATGTGGTTCGCTCGGAACCGGAATTCCGCAACCAGAATGGCCGCTTTGCAAAACGCATGCATGTTTCGCCATTTCATCCGATGAACATGACCTATATCTGTCGTTTCCGGGTACCGGAATCCAGGCTGTTCTTTCATCTGGAAAATCATCGGTCTTCCCGCTGCGAAACGGATGCAACCTTGAATCTTGAGCGTGTCCCGATGACTTTACCCCGGCTGATCGGACTGGTGATTCGGCAGCCGTCGATGAGCATGAAGACTGGGGTAGGAATCTATTGGCAGGCCCTGAAACTGCGCCTGAAACAAGCTCCGGTCTACCCTCATCCCAAGTCCCACGATGCTGCACATGCTCAGACCCAGCCACAACATGAATGAAATTGATATCTCATGAAAACGGATGAAATTGTCAACAAGGTCGTAGAGGACACGCTTCTGCCTGATTCAAAACCCAATCACTCTGGGATATCAGTGCAGCTGGCCCGCCGCTCCATCTTCATCTTTCTGAATTCACTGGAAGGCGGCAGTTTGCGTCTGGAAGAGCCCCATGGTTCCTACATGTTTGGCGACCCATCGTCGGTAGAGGGCATTCACGCGATGATTGTAGTCAATGACCCAAGAATGTACCGGATGGTAATGCTGGGTACTTCGATTGGTGCTGGAGAGGCTTTCATGGAAGGATACTGGACAAGTCCTGACCTGCCTGCGGTAATTCGGCTGATGTGCCGGAATTTGCCCAGGTTCAGGCGCCTTGGCGGAACGATTGCCGGGATGATCCGTTCCATGGAACGATTCAGACATCGATTGGCTGCCAATACGGTCACCGGATCAAGACGCAACATCCGCGCACACTATGACCTTGGGAACGAGTTTTTCGCGGCTTTCCTGGATAAGCACATGATGTATTCATCAGCGGTTTTTCCATACCCGGGAGCAAGCCTGGGTTCGGCATCAGAACACAAGCTGAAGAAAATCGGCAGCCATCTCGGACTTGTCGAAAATGATCATGTGCTGGAGATCGGCGCAGGCTGGGGCGGACTTGCCGTATACCTTGCCGAAAATTATCCCTGCAGAGTGACTACTACCACTATTTCTGCCGAGCAATATGCCTACACTTGCGAACTGGTCGAGAAAAAAGGCCTGAATCGACAAGTGACCGTGCTCAATCAGGACTACCGGGAGCTGGAAGGGCAATACGACAAGCTGGTTTCAATCGAAATGATTGAAGCAGTTGGACATCAATTTCTCCCGACCTATCTTGCCAAATGCAACAACTTGCTGGTGCCCAGGGGTAAATTGCTGTTGCAGGCCATTGTCATGCCTGAGCAAAGATACGAGGCCGCTCGGAACGGCGTGGATTTTATTCAGCGCTACATCTTCCCGGGAGGCGGGCTTCCATCACTTGAATCGATTCTCAATACTGCAGGAAAGCACACCCGTCTGCAAATGAAGTATCTCGAAGACATCGGTGCAGATTATGCAGAGACCCTCCGACACTGGCGGCACCGTTTCACAAGCAATTCTGAACGTATTGCTGCCATGGGCTTTGATGACCGATTCATGCGCATGTGGCAATTTTATCTGGCCTACTGCGAAGGCGGGTTCGACGAGAATGCAATTGGTGCAGCGCAAATTGCAATGGTCAAAGTCTAGTTCCAGATGACCCGCATTATCGCCAATGCCGTGAAGTTCCAGATTGGGTGGGTGCTGGTTGTCCTGTATGGAAATACCGTGGCCGTGGCCTGTGCCGCAGTGGCATTGCTCATCTACAGCAAATGGTTCTATACCGGGATTCAGGATGTATTTCTGATCTCGGTAACGGTAGCATTGGGGTTTGTCGGCGACACCTTGATGGGCTTTTTTGGGTTGCTGACGTATCCCAGTGGACTAGTGATCCCCCCGTTTTGGATGATCACCTTGTGGTTGCTGTTTTCCATGACCTTGCCATGGTCTGTTCGCCCCCTGATTCGGAAACGTGTGGTATTTGTCGCATTCTGCATTATTGGCGGACCTCTGAGCTATGTAGTCGGGGTACGTCTGACCGATGTCGAGTTTGGCATGGAACCCGTGCAAGCCATTCTGGTACTGGCCTTGATCTGGGTTGTCTACGGAGTCATTCTTTCGGGCTTTGTACGCCGATGGGAGGCGGCGACCGACAGGGTCAAGTACGGGGATCAGTCATAATGGCAATCAATTTTTTCTTTGCAAGTCCCTCGCGATTCAGACTGGACACGCGTCCATGAATAGTCATTCGTTCACCTCTTCAACTACGATTTGTCGGGTGTCTGGATCAAAGGTCATGACCAGGAATTCCCCCGATTCCGGATGTCTGATTGCATTCCTGCAAAATACGGGCAAATTATCGCCCCCCTCTCGACGCGCCGAAACTGTCACGATTCCATCCAGCCTCAGTTGTTTTGCTTCGGCGCCTACTTGATTGCAGAAGGTATAGCCAGTATCACTGGTCAGGTCATGCCAATCCATTTTTTTGATCGGATATCCTTTTCTTTTCCATCAAATATGCAACTGAATTTCCGGTATAACGCTTTTCTCGGCTTTGTCGACTGTCCAGTATATTTCGGCAGCCAATATGCCATTTTTGCCTGAGCAGTATCGTAGTCCAGCGAGCTGTAGAACACAGGGAAAGAACCATCTGAAAACCGAGTAGCAGATTATTTGTATGTTAACTTTCTTCGAAAAGGAGCATCAAGCAACTCTTCGGCATTGCTGTTATTGGCTTCTTTGCCAAGAAATGCCGCCAACTTTTCGATTCGGTCTGCATCCAATCCGAGCTGTTCGGCCAATTTCCCAAATTCCTGCTCTGCGCCGAATGGAATGTATGACAACCGATAAATCCTGCGCTGATTTTTATGGTTCGCAATCTCCTCAAGGCTATCTACCTACCATGGATTCAATGTATTCTCTCACCAGCAGGATGTCTACTATCGAGCCTTTCAGCAAGAGGTCCATGGGAATCTGACCGTCTAGCAATGGCTCGTTTCCCTTAAATACTTCGGAAATACAGGTTGATTGCGTTTCGTCAAAGCCCAGCAGATAGACAGCATCTTTTTTCTCAAGCTTCCAACAGTCAAGCAAACCTAAAATGAATTGAACTGGCCCAGTCAACCTTCGACTACTAACTGGCTCCTGCAATTGTAATTCTTGTTGTTCGACGACATTTTTGAACGGTGATGGAGGTGAATATCCCAATTTATAATCAGACTTTTCTGGCAAGCATTAACTTATATGCGCACAATTTTCAACTTTGGTTGGATTATGCATTTATTTCTCGTCCCCAAGGCTTGCTTTTGCTGTAAAAAGTCCTGTTAAGTGGAATGAAAAGCCATGATGCCGGTCTCCTGATGTGCGGCTGACCTAAAAAATAGACGGTGGGGGCGGTCTTGTTTGCCCTGATAATCGGTTTGAAAACGGGAAAGGCGCGACTGCATTAAGCGGAAATAATCAAAAAAAGGCGGCTGAATTATGGATCAGAAACAGGCCTGAAAAAGAACTTCAGGGCATCGACAATCCGCAGAAGAAAATCATGCATAAACGGGTCATTATTGGGCGTTTCAATCACCCGCCTTCCATGAAATATTTGCCGTTTGATTTTGCGGTTTTTGGTATGATCGGAATTCAACCCCGACTGTAGGTGTCGGTCCTGGGGTTGCAGGATGTTGCTGTATTGCCAGACATGTTGCGCGGCAGGCATGAGAGGCTCTTTCCACCTCCCGGGACACATCCAGAAAATTTGCCCCATTTGGGGAGGGGTGTGGAGTTGTGTGTGTTTCATCAATAATATTACAAGGCAAAATAGCCACGCCGAATCCGAAGAGTCCATAAGCAGGACTTGCAGAATGGCTCGAGATGTTTTGTGCATAATGGAGAAACCAAAGCATGAATTGGAATCTCCATTAAAGACTTTGAGGCATCAGTTTATTGTTGACATCCGGACGGTTTCTATTTCGCTCGGGTGGGAAAATCGCCCGCCCCGCTGAAAACCCTGCCATGAAAAAATCGGCTTTTGCAGGCCATGTTCCAGACCAGGAAAAGTATCAGGCCTCAAACTAGCTGTTTCAAATGGCTCCAGTAATCGCAAGGCCCCATAAAATTGCAGTGATCGGGTACAAAGAGAATGTGCATGCAGACCATTCGTTATAGGGGTGCTCAGACTGCCATTCTGGGCTTGCTGTTGCTTTCATCCCTGGCTTTCGCCAATGACCGGCATCCCGAATATGACGGCCGGATCGAATCCCATGCGCCGGCAGGATGCGTCAACTACAAGCTCTGGTTTTTTCGGCTCTATCGAGCAGAGGTCTGGAGCGACTCTGTTCCCCTATCGGATGTCGATTATGGGTTGACTCTGATATATGATTACGAGTTCTCTCGGCATGATCTGGTCTGGGCATCCATTTCGGAAATGGCGCGTATTTCAAATCGATCAAAATCCGATTTTGAATCAGTTAGGCTGAAGCTCGAAAAAATTATGCAGGGGGTTTCCAGAGGCGATCGCTTTTCGGCATGGCGGTCTGACGATAAAACGCTGGAGTTCTTCTTCAATGGAGAACCGGTTGGCATATTGGATCAGGAAGTGGAACTGTTTCTTGCAATATGGCTCAGCGAGAAAAGCAGGAAACCTGAATTGGCGAGGCGACTGCTTGATGGAAAATGCAACTAATGAGCAGTGGCTTGGGATATAATGATCAGGCTTTATGGACCGCCTCCATTTTGCCCTTCAGCCAGTTGCCCGGCGGGATTGGCGATGGGTCAAATCCATGACTGCCGGTACACATTGAACACATGCCCTCACTACATACGACAAAATTATTGATGACATCATGAGACGAACGATATCCAATATGCTGTCAGGAGTCGTTTCAAGCGACTTGGCTATCGATCTCGGCACGGCGAATACCCTGATTTATGTCAAGAAAAAGGGCATAGTGCTTGATGAGCCCTCGGTGGTCGCCATCAAGGAAAATTTTTCAGGCGGTTCCAGGCAGAACATTCTGGCTGTTGGGCTGGAGGCAAAGAAAATGCTGGGCCGCACACCGGGCTCGATCAAGGCAATCCGCCCGATGAAGGAAGGCGTGATCGCCAATTACCGGGTCACCGAGGACATGCTCAAGTACTTCATTCGTCGAGTCCAGAGCCATCGATGGTTTTTCTCTCCGAGAATCATCATTTGCGTCCCTTGTGGCTCGACGCAAGTCGAGAGAAGGGCGATTCGCGAGTCGGCGATCAATGCCGGCGCCCGTGAAGCATTCTTGATTGAGGAGCCAATAGCGGTGGCTATCGGAGCAAACCTGCCGGTTGCAGAGCCGACCGGCCTGATGGTGGTTGATATCGGCGGAGGTACCACCGAAATCGGTGTGCTCTCGATGGGGTCCATGGTGTATTCGAGTTCGTTGCGCGTTGCGGGCGACTCGTTTGACTCATCAATCATTGAATTCATCAAGCGTCGTCATGGAGCACTGATCGGCGAGGCGACTGCGGAACGCATAAAGAAATCGATTGCCACGGCGTGGACTGAATCCGAGCATGCCGAACTGGAGGTCAAGGGCCGTGATATTGCTGAAGGGATGTCTCGCAGTCTGGTGGTCACCAGCGATGAAGTTTATGAGGCAATCAACCCGCAAATTGAGGAAATCATCTGGGCTGTTCGTGCCGGACTTGAGAGAACGCCTCCTGAACTCAGTGGAGACATTGGCGAGCGAGGGATCGTTATTGCGGGTGGAGGAGCATTGATCAAGGATATCGACCGACGCATCATGGAAGACACCGGTTTGCCGGTGGTCGTGGCTGATAATCCTTTGACATGCGTGGTGAGGGGATGTGGAAGAGCCTTGGAAGAGGTCGATTCCCTGAGCGAATTGTATTCAGCGGATTATTGACCGCGCGTTAATCTCAAGCCGCCAACAAGGCGACTTGTGGATCAGTATCCGTGTATTTTTCAAAATCCGCATTGATTCGAATCAGGGTTTCATTCGCAGGGTCAAGCATGATCAACGCCTCACTCTAGGGCGGGAATAGGGCAAACAACATGAGCAGAACCCTGATTTCCCCATTCTACCAATTTTGCCTGCTTCTGGTTCTGTCTGCTGCCCTGTTGATTCTTGATAACAAGACAGAGCTGTTTCAGCCGGTCAAGACCATCGGCAGCGTCATCCGTCAGCCATTTGAATTGGGCGTCAAGATCCAATCCGAGATTCCCGCGTTTGCGGAACTGTTTCAGGACAGGATGTCCATGCAGCAGCAAATCAGGAATCTTGAAACGGAAAATATGGCGCTGCGCGTTCAGATACAGCAATACGAAGCAATCAAGCAGGAGAACGAGAGGCTCTCGAGACTGCTTTCAACAGCGGTCCGGAATCCTGGGGAGCTGCTGCTGGCGAATATTGTCAAAGCACAAGGCCAAGGCGATCCGTACAATCAGCAGATTCTCATTGATCAGGGGTTTGAATCAGGTGTTTATGCCGGTCAGCCGGTGGTCTCCGATAATGGCGTGATTGGGCAAGTTACCGAAGCTGGATTTCAAAGAAGCTCAGTCACGTTGATCAGCCATATTACCCAAGGTCTACCGGTTCAGCTGGTCAGAAACGGTCTTTTGACTGTTGCAGTGGGAACCGGAATTCTCGGTCAAATCCGATTGCCCTATCTTGAGCTGGAAGCAGATATTCGGGTTGGCGATGAATTAATCACCTCAGGCATGGGGGATCGCTTTGTTGCCGGATTTCCGGTCGGCACCGTTACAGAGGTGTTGAAGGATACAACCCGTCCGTTTCTGCAAGTGAGCGTCGAGACTGCGGCTAATGTGAGATACATCAAGAATGTTCTCCTGTTATGGACCTCGGAGCTCGACCAGAGCGAAGGGGGTGAGCAAGAGGAGAGCGGCGATGGCGAATGATCAAGTCCCTGTAAAGCGTTCAGAGCTCGCAATCATGGTCACGGTGCTTGTCTCGGTTTTGCTCAGCATGTTGAATTACCACCCGCCTCTACAGGCCATGATTCCGAATTGGGTCTTGCTGGTCGTGATCTACTGGTGCCTTGTTGCTCCTGATCAGTTCAGCATGTTTACAGCATGGGGCGTTGGCCTGTTTCTGGATATTCTCGATTTGACGATTTTGGGACAGCATGCGCTAAGCTTCGCATTTGCTGCCTTGATTGTGTGTTCATTTTCGCCCAGGGCGCAGCATTATTCCTTATGGCTGCAATGCCTGTTGGTCATGGCGCTTAGCATACTGGTCATCGGCATTGAACTCTGGATTAACCGTCTGGCTTTCGGCTATGAATTTTCGGCACTGAACTGGCAATCAGGAGTTGTGGCCGGATTGACATGGCCAGTAATTCGGGTCATTCTTGATAGACTATCGAGGAGTCCTGATTCGAGGAGCGAATAATGCGCCGGTCCAGAGCAAACGAAATTGATCAATACGTACTGGAGAACCGGTACATGCTGATCCTGCTGATGATTGCGCTGCTGTCATTTCTATTGTTCATGCGGGTCGCCTACCTGCAAATTGCCCAGCACGGCCGCTTCGAATTGCTATCTCTGGAAAATCACATTGACAGGGTTCCTCTTGAACCGGTCCGCGGGCTGATTCTTGATCGAAATGAAGAGGTTCTGGCGCACAACGTCAAAGTCTTTAATCTTGAAATTCGACCCGACCGGGTTTCCAGCCTGGACCGTGATTTGGAAGAGCTGAGCCGCCTGGTTGAATTCACTCAGGAAGACATGCAGGCATTGAAGACCACCCTCGAATCACGACCCTCTTTTGAACGACAGACGCTCAAGACAAATCTGACAGATGAGCAGGTTGCGGTATTTTCGGTCAATCAGCATCGTTTTCCCGGCATTGAGTTAAAGGTCGATCTCCAGCGCGACTATCCGTATGGCGACTTGACCTCGCATATTGTGGGCTATGTCGGCCGGATCAGCCCCGATGATCGGGAACTGGTCAATGAACAGGGAGAATATGATGGCATTTCGCATATCGGAAAAATTGGAATTGAATCCCAGTATGAAAAAACCCTGAAGGGCGCCCCGGGCCATTCCCAAGTCGAGATCAATGCGCATGGGCGCATCGTTCGGCATCTCAAGCAGGATCTGCCCAATGCCGGGCAGAATCTGCATCTCAGCATGGATATCCTGCTTCAAAAAGAAAGCATGGCAGCCCTTGAAGGCCTTGAAGGGGCAGTTGTCGCAATCGAGCCCAAGACAGGGGAAATCCTCGCATTGGCCAGTGCGCCGACCTATGATCCGAACCTTTTTGTGAACGGCATTTCTCAAACCCGGTATGCGCAGTTGAACAGTTCCGAACTCAAGCCCCTGTTCAACCGTTCAATCTATGGCCAGTATGCGCCGGGTTCAACCATCAAGGGGTTCGTCTCGCTGGTCGGTCTTGAACATGGATTCGAACATGCCCGTGAAGTGTATTGTCCGGGCTGGTACAGTTTGCCCAATAGCGACAGACGATACCGTTGCTGGAGGAGAACTGGACATGGCTTGATTGATGGATATGCTGCGATTGAGCGTTCCTGTGACGTGTATTTCTATGATCTGGCTATCCGCCTTGGCATCGATCGCTTGCAAGAGGGCATGATGCGGTTTGGCTTTGGACAAAAAACGGGAATTGATCTACAGGGAGAGCGTTCAGGACTGATGCCAGGCATGGAGTGGAAGAAAAGAGCCCATGGCCAGTCTTGGTATCCCGGGGATACGGTGAATTCAGGCATTGGCCAGGGTTATATGCTGATGACCCCTGTTCAGCTTGCTTCGGTGACCGCGACACTGGCCAACCGGGGTGTGGCGGTCACCCCCCACTTGCTGAGAATGACGGAGAACCCGGTACGGCAGCAATCCGAATCGCCAGTGGTGGCCGAGCAAAAGCAGATTCAGCCGCAGCAAGACGAATTCTACGATCAGGTCATTGAAAGCATGCGTCGAGTTGTGCATGGTGCAAGAGGAACGGCGAGAGGCATAAGCACTGACATGCGCTATGAAATGGCCGGCAAAACAGGCACTGCGCAAGTTGTCGGAATTCCTCAAGGTCAGGAATATGATGAAGCAAACACACCAAAAAAGTATCGAGATCATTCGCTGTTTGTAGGGTTTGCTCCTCTGGATGATCCTCGAATCGCCATTGCCGTAATCGTTGAACATGGCGGCAGCGGCAGCAAAGTGGCCGCGCCCATTGCACGGCGATTGATCGACTACTATTTAATGGACCGCCTGGGTTTGTTCACACCGGAAGCCGAGTCGCCCCCCGACAGGTCAGATTTGACGTAAAAATGAGCATAGAGCAGAAATCGATGCTTTCAACTCTGGATTATCCGTTGCTCTCCGGGATTTTGCTGGTTTGCAGTCTGGGGTTGATTACCCTGTATAGCGCAAGCGGGGAGGACGTTGATTTGCTGATTAAGCATGTCGGACGCCTCGTCATTGCCTTCATGGCGATGTACATTGTCTCGCATATTCAAGTCTCCACACTCTCGAACATGTCCTTGTATCTATATTTAATCGGGTTAGTGCTACTGATTGCGGTACTGGTTTTTGGGAGTGCGGGAAAAGGCGCACAGCGATGGATTGATTTTGGAATTTTCCGTTTCCAGCCTTCTGAGATCATGAAGATCGTAGTGCCGATGATGGTGGCCTGGATCATGACCCACAATTCCATGATGCCACGCGGAGCGAAGATCTTTCTGGCGGTGCTTTCAATTCTCGTTCCCTGTAGTCTGGTGATCCTGCAGCCCGATCTTGGAACAGCTCTTCTGATTGCCGCATCTGGCCTGGTGGTGGTATTCCTGGCTGGAATCAGCTGGAAGACGATTCTTGCATTGGCGGCGGCAGGGTCATTGTCGGCTCCCCTTGTCTGGAGCATGGTATTGTATGATTACCAAAAACAGCGGATACTGACCATGCTAGATCCCTGGTCGGACCCGCTTGGCGCTGGCTACCATGCTGTTCAATCCATGATTGCAATCGGTTCGGGCGGCATTGCTGGCAAGGGCTGGCTGTTGGGAACCCAGTCGCGGCTGGAGTTCATTCCCGAGCGAAGTACTGACTTTGTTTTTTCGGTCTTGGGCGAGGAGTTTGGACTGGGTGGCTTTATCCTGTTGATGCTGGTTTACCTGCTGCTGGTGGTGCGCGGGTTCTGGATCGGCATTTCCGTTGAGGACACCTACTCGAAACTACTGGCGGGGGGGCTCTCCTTCACATTTTTTGCTTATGTATTTGTCAATATAGGGATGGTGTCAGGCATTTTGCCGGTGGTCGGCGTACCATTGCCGTTTATCAGCTATGGCGGAACATCGGTGGTGAGCCTGATGATAGGATTTGGTATCCTGATGAGTATCTCGCAAAGAATGAAACCGCATTGAAACAGACCGCGCCATGACTGGAGACAACAAAATTCATGCCAAGATTCATGCCTGTGTTTTCGGCGCTCTTCTGGCATGCCTGCCCGGAAATTCCTCGGCTCTGAATATCGGTGACTATCCCGAGCTTGAGGATTTGATCCAGACCATGGTTGAGGAAGACGGGTATCCGGAAGACGAGTTGCGGGCCTTGATCGAGTCTGCGGCGATCAATGAAAAAACACTGGAGTTGATGGACAGGCAATGGGAAGCAGTGCCCTGGCATAAGTACAGAGATTTATTCATCAACTACCGGCGAATCAGAAACGGAGTCGAGTTCTGGAATGAGCATGAGGCGACCCTCAAAAAGGCCGAGGCGGAGTATGGCGTGCCTGCTTCCGTAATTGTGTCGATCATTGGCGTTGAAACCCATTACGGCAAGCGCAAGGGGAATTCGAATGTGTTGAACAGTCTGGTGAGCTTGACCGCCGCATATCCGAGACGAAGCAAGTACTTCAAGAAGGAGTTGCGGGTGTTCCTGAATCTGGCGAGAAGAGAAAGCATTGAAGCCGGCTCTGTTTACGGTTCCTATGCCGGGGCAATTGGCATTCCCCAGTTCATGCCTTCAAGCTATGAAAACCACTCGGTGGATTTTAACGGCAATGGTATCCGCGATCTGGTCAACGAGGTTGAGGATGCGGTTGGCAGTGTTGCCAATTATCTCGTGAATCACGGATGGAAGGCGGGACAGGCCATTTATTCCGATGTGCAGGGGAGCTTGCCCGAGAGTGCCTTGGCGCTGGTTAGGAAAAGTGCCAAGCCGCAACAGACGGTGGAGAGCCTCGTCATGTCAGGTATCGAATTCAACTCCGAGCAAGCCAGTCAAAAAGCGGCACTGGTTAAATTGACTCTGGAGAATGATGAATACCGACACATTGTTGCCTTCAATAATCTCTATGTGATTACTCGTTACAACAACAGCATCAATTATTCGATGGCGGTAACCGAGCTGGCTGAAGAGATTGAGCAGCGGCGCTAGAGCATTGGACTTGACAATCCGGGAAGATGGCCAAGGCGCCAGATCATGACCTGGTGTTTGTGTTTGACGTTGCCGGCGTGCTCGTTGAATGGAACCTCGAGGCGCTGTATGGCCCTCTGTGCGAGCGTTCAGGCCGAGACCTTGAGCACATTGCAAACCATGTTCTTGGTTCTTCAACTCAGGCCAAAATCAGCAAGGGGGAGCCGGTCATGCCGCTGCTGCAACGCCTGATCCGTCAGTATCCGGAATGGGAAGACGAAATCCTGGCGTATTGGGCAAGATGGGATGAGATGCTGGTTGACGTAATTTCGGGTTCGATAGCCGTCGTGGAGGAACTCAAGGAACGAGGGCACCGGCTGCATGTTCTCGGCAACTGGGGAAGAGGGGAATTCGAGAGGGCTAGACCAAGAATGCCATTTCTGGAATTATTCAATGGCGTACTGCTTTCGGGTGATTGCGGCTTGCTGAAGCCGGATACCGAGATCTATGCCTTGGCAGAGCGGCAATTTAAGCTTGTACCCGAGAAAACCGTGTTCATTGATGATCGAAAGGAAAATGTGCTGGCGGCAATCAGCCGGGGCTGGAATGGAATCGTGTTTGAAGATCCGCGGCAACTCTATCTGACGCTCATGAACTACGGCATGCTATAGCAATGATTCTAAATGCACAGGCTCAGAGTGCAGTCACCATGAAAACGGAAAAAATGCATGCCGTCTATCTGAAGGGCCATGGAGGATTTGAGCAGCTTGAGTACACCGATCAGGCTCCCAAGCCGATCCCGAAACCCGACGAGGTGCTGGTCAGGGTTCTCGCCTGCGGCATGAACAATACCGATATCAATACTCGAACTGGATGGTACAACCCATCTGTAAAGAGCGGGACTGCCGATTGGACGGATGCTGGAGTAGAAACAGGAAGCAATAGAATGGGCGGCTGGTCCGGCGATATCAAATTCCCGCGAATTCAGGGGATGGATGTTGCCGGCGTCATTGAGGCCGTGGGTGATGGCATTGGTCCAGAGAGGGTCGGTCAACGGGTGGTATGCGACCCTTATCTGCATTCACCAGGCAGTGAGAATGTGCTGGATTCACTGGGCTTGCTGGGTGCAGAATTTGACGGTGGCTTTGCCCAGTATCTGTGTTTGCCCGCCGCCAATGCCTTGCCTGTCACACAGGAATGTCGGCTCAAGGACAGTCAGTTGTCCACGCTTCCCTGTTCGGGAGGCACCGCTATGAACATGCTGCTGCTCGCGAGGGTAGGCCGAGGAGACCGGCTCCTGGTGACTGGCGCTTCAGGAGGGGTGGGTTCGTTTCTGGTCCAGATCGGGAATCTTCTGGGTGCTGAAGTCATGGCAGTTGCCGCAAGAGAGAAGCATGCACAGCTTGCTGGGCTAGGGGCAAGCGACACGATTGATCGTCATGCCGGCAATCTGACTGCGGCAGCCCTGTCGGCCGGAAGCGGGGGCGGTTATTCTGTAGTCGCGGATGTTGTAGGAGGAGATGCATTTCCAGCGTATCTGGACATGCTCAATAGAGGGGGGCGCTATGTGGTGGCAGGCGCCATTGCCGGCCCCATGGTCCAGCTGGATTTGCGCACCCTGTATCTGAAGAATCTCTCGTTTTTCGGCTCAACCATTTATTCTCGAAAAACCATGCTCAGACTTATGGAATTCGCCAATGGCAATCAGTTGGTACCGGCTGTTCATCGGGAATATGACTTGCGTGACATTGGCGAGGCCCAAAAATTCTTCTTGAAAAAAAAGCATGTTGGCAACCTGGTTCTGATACCGCCATCAGGCTAGGCTCCTTAATACTCAATCTTCAGCAATTTCAGCCCAGCTGGCGCCGGTGAGATCCTGCAGCTCATCCGGTGTGAGAGAAAACAGGGAATTCGGAGTGCCAGCTGCCGCCCAGATCACCGGATTCAGCCTGAGGTCCTGATCGAGGAGGGTGTTGATTGGCTTGACGTGAGCGACTGGAGGGATTCCACCGATGGAGTAGCCAGTGTGTTTCCGGGCAAAGCCGGCATCCGCCCGTTCCAGTTTGCTGCCGATAACTTCTCCTGCTTTCTCCAGATCGACCCGATTTCCTCCTGAAGCAATGATCAGTAACGGCTCATGATTGTCGCGATTTTGGAAAATGAGTGATTTGGCAATGCATGAAACATCGCAGTTGACAGCCTTTGCGGCTTCTGCCGCTGTCCGCGTGGTTTCGGGAATTTGCTGAACCCTGAGATCGAATCCTCTGGAATTCAGGTAAGCCTGGACTCTTTGCGTGCTTGATTTGAGTATCTCGGTCACTGGAATATCACTGATTCATGAAGAGGTGAACGACTACTTGCCCTGATTCCGGTTCAGGTCATCCTCATGGATGCGTTGCCCCATGCCTTTTTGGCATACGGGTATTCTGGATTCCATGGCATAACCCCGGTAGCATGCTTTTGTACAATGCCAATCCTCATGACATTTTTTAACGGAAATTGATTATGGAAGCGGGGCCGGGTCAAACGGTTGATGGTCATTTCGCATCGATTAGAATTCACATCCATGTCAACAGTCTCGTCGACGGGTTAATCCTGGACAAGCGGCTGGATCAATCGATTCTTCTCGCACAGAAGGATTGAGATAAGTGAACATGTGAGCATATTGTGCCTGAAAATGCCAAGGATCTACAAGATCCCGGCGGGTTGAGGCCTGATTTGGTCCTGCGAGGGCCTGGCTTCCGGGAAACCATGACCGTTTTCTGGGTCGCACATAAACAGATTGCAGGGCAGATTGCGGGTCAATGAGGCAATTGTTGATTTGTGAATTGTAATGCATTGCATCGCTGAACTTTTCATTTCAGTTTGGCAGATGTGCATCCGTGTCGATATCAGCACAATTTCGCAGAAAGGGATAAGGGATCGCAGAATCACTAAACCCGGACCAGAAGCAATCAGGGCATTTCGGTCTTTCCGACATTCAAAGGCCCTTGCCGCATCTCGACCATTCTTCAGGTGGCTCCAAGCAAGTCATCAGTCCCGTTCAATGCAGTCCGGCCTGCCAAATCGGCCGAGCATGTGCTTTGGAATTGTGCCCCAACATAAAGTAAAATCCAGAATCATCAACAGCACATTGCTTCGGTCCCGCAAGTGGCGAGTACATGCTTTTGCCCTTTAGTCCTGATACTTGTTGCCATTTGCTTGAATCCGTATATTTTTTTGAATGATCAAGACTAAACAATGCCGTGGCCTTTCCTTTATGCATTATGGAGGTTACTGGTCTTGGCGGCAGCACCCCCCATCGGACCAGCAGAAGAAATATGAGAAACAAGTTAAAGATGCCTACAAGAAAGCAAATCCGGCAATATTTGTTTGCGGATACTGGGATGTGGAATACATATTGCATGATCACCCCGAGATATCGACAGCGATCAGTGTCGAGACATCCGACAGGGAGGGCTCCGATGCCTTCAAACTCCTGACTGAGAACCGGAATCACTATATCTGCAAAGTTGATGATGTTGATGAACGAGCAAACCGGGGCTGGTATCCTCCAAGCGAGGAAAACATGTCCCCGTTGCTGGACTATTTGAAAGAGTGGGTGAGTAGGCGGACCGACAACAATCTACCGGAATCTCTTTTGGTGCATTGCGCAGCCGGTCAGTATCGCTCACCAGCCACTGCACTAACCGCACATATGCTTTATTCGGGCGATCCGATATTCTCAGCAACGGAGCTGGTCATGAACAGTCCCGCTGGAAATAACAACCTCAGTGCTAACTGGGAGATAAGTCGTATTATGGACGACATGCTGAGGCTAGGCGGGGTATTTCTGTCGGCGGCTAAAAATATTCCCATCGCAAAAATCAAGCGTGACGAGATGCTTTATCAGGGAGAAAAGGATGTTGACTACATCCGCTCCAAAGTCTCTGAAGCGTTGAGGGTTCCAATTCCTGTTCCCGAACCCGGTGATAGAACTATGCATGCCGCGGCTGCCGGGTCGGACCCGAGGGCAGTTGAAGCACTCCTTGCTGCTGAATGCGAAGCAGGACCTGTCGGTAATAACGAGCAGGTTCCGCTCCATCGAGCCGCTATTTCCGGCACACCGGAAATAATAGAGATCCTGATCGATCAAACGCCTTATTTCAGGTCCCAGTCCACCCAAAAGCGTGATGCCTTAGGCAGACTGCCCCTGGACTATGCACTCAACAACCCCAGACTCGTTGACACGCCAATACTTCGCAAACTCGAGATCGTGACCGAGGAAGATTCGCTCCTACACAGTTGATCAGTAGAACCGGATGACGCTCGTCATGCCCAGATTGGGGGTCGTCTGATTTTTGGAAAAATACCGGTCTAGCTGATTCCCCTAGAATCCATATTCACAGTAAAATCAACTCCAATAGGTGAACTGGCTTTTGTTGCGCTCGTCGAAATAACCAGTGGAAGCTGAGACAGGGCCAGACTAAACATTTTCATCATGCAAGATCTCGCAGACAGAACGAAATCATGATATACCTTATTGTGGAACTAATGGGATTGCTGATTGTGGTTGCCTTGGGTGGTTTTGTCCTGGGCTGGTTATCTCGCGGGATCAATGAGCGTGCGAAACGCAGGTTTCGCCGAAAATAGACATCGCATCAGATCGTTTTCGTTCAAGAGCTCCGGCTTGAAAGCTGATCCCGGGTTCGGTAATAAAACACCGATGGCTTCAGAAACCAAGGGTTTCCCCGGTAATAGAATCTCCCCTTGAATTCATGCTTGTCGAGTGGGCTCTCGTGGCCCGGTTGTCCAGCCACCTTGAGTCCTGTCTTTGCACCCAGATAGCTCGATAGAGAGATACCGGAACCGCAATAACCCATGCAATAATGAACGCCATCATAGATTCCCAGATGCGGCAATTTATCAAAAGTGTAGGCAACAAACCCCATCCATGAGTGGCTGATTCTAATATCCGAGAGTGATGGAAACCGATTGAGCATCAATTCCCTTAGCTTTGGAGCACTGATCGACGGTTCGGTCTCACGAATCAAGACACGCCCCCCAAACAGGATTCTTTTTCGTTCAGGACAGGTTCGATAGTAAACAACCAGTTTCAAGGTATCCGTGATCACTCGGTTTGTCGGCAGCAATTGATTGATCGTATCTCTGGGCAGCGGTTCTGTGGCGATAATGTAGGAGCCGATCGGTATGACTCGCTTTTGCATCCATGGTGTCGAGTTTCCGGTGTATCCATTGGTCGCAACAATCACCTCTCGGGCGCGGATCATGCCTTTGGTTGTCGAGACATGAAAAACGCCGCCTTTTTTCTGGATGCTGAGGCCCCGAGTGTGGGCGATAATCTGACAGCCCTGTTGTATCGCAGTATTCAGCATGCCTTGATGATAACGAGCCGGATCGATCGAGGAACAGGCAGGATCGACCTTGCCGCCGTAATAATAGTTCGATCCAGTTTCTGCTGCTTGCTGCTCGATATTGACCGTATAGCATCCCTTTCTCAAGGATTCAGGCGTCTCATCGAGAGTTTTGCACATGTTTTGGAATTCCCGAGGCGAGTGTGCCCCGTGAAAACGTCCTGCATTTTGATAATCGCAATCGATACTGTTTTCCTGAACAAAGTCCTCGACCCATTGCAAAGATTCTTTACCGGTCTTGATCAGGGCTGTTGCCTGATCTTTTCCGAATTGTCGACAGAGTTCAGGATAGGAAGACTTGATGCTGGTGCTGATTTGCCCGCCGTTTCGGGTACTGCATCCCCAACCCGCATGTTCTGCATCAATGACCACGGTTTGCAGGTTGTGCCGAGTGGTCTGGATTGCCGCAGACAGGCCCGTATAGCCAGATCCCAGAATCACCACGTCGGACGATTTTGGGAGTGGGCTGTCCTGAATATCCGGGCGAGGTGTTCGCTCCCACCAGTAGGGTTTGCTCACATAATCCCCGGTAAAAATTTTCTCGGTCATGCTGAACTGATACAGTAGGCTGCCTGATTCAGCCATTCGGGGTTGATGTCCATACCCCATCCGGGAGCATTTGCAACAGTCACATGTCCATCGCCAACCTGATACGGGTTTTCGGTGAAGAGGTCCTGTTGCCAAGGGTAATAATCCTCGCCTTCAATGGAAAGCTCCAGGTAATTCCCTGCATTGGGTATCGCCCTCAAAAGATGCATGGTAAACAGGGTCACCATCGACAGGTTTGCAGAATGGGGCGTGCAGGGAAGCCCCTTCCCTGCAGCCATTTTGGCAACTTCCAGAGTTCGGTCTAGGCCTCCGGCATAGCAGATATCCGGCTGCACGATATCAACAACATGTTCATCAATCATATGGCGCCATCGAGGCAGCTTACATTCCTGCTCTCCGCCCATGACATCAATGTCCAGGGCTTCCCTCACCTTGCGGGTTTGTTCAAACTCCCAATAGGGGCAAGGTTCCTCAAAATGGCAGAACTGTCCGTCTTCAAGCATTTTCCCGATATTGATTGCCCTTTCCGGAGAGTAGCAGGAGTTGGCATCTGCAAGCAGTGCCGATTGGCCTCCGAATGCCCGGCTCATGACCTTGATCATTGTTTCGGTTCTGTCAGGCCATTCATCCCGGTCATGTCCGCACTCGGAACCAACACGGATTTTGAATGCATCGAATCCCTTTGTATCAGCAAGTTCAAGCATGCGGGAAGCTTCCTGTTCGGGCTTGATATCCCTTTTCATTGATGAAGCATAGGCACGAACGGGTCCGGGCGTGCCGCCAATCAATGCACACACCGGCAATTCCCTTGGCCGGCTCTGCAAATCCCAGATTGCGGTATCCAGACCTGCCAGAGCACGTCTTAGATAGGAACCTGGGAACTTGTGTTCAAATTCCGTGATGTGCGTTATCAGTGCCAAGGCGTTGGACACATCATTTCCCAAAGCGTGGGGGGCGACCTGCCTATACAGGATTAGCGAGGTGATGTCAGCATTGTAGGTGGGCACCTGTCCCCAGCCGAAATCACCGGTTCCGGTAGTAATTCTGACGAATCCGACCATTTCGGTTATGAATGTTTCAATCTTCTCGATGATCATGACGCGAAAAGACTGGTTTCCACGGTCAAGACTCAACAATCATGGAAGCGGCTTTCTCGCCAATCATGATGGTTGGGGCATTGGTATTGCCTGAAACAATAGTTGGCATGATCGAGGCATCGGCAATTCTGAGTCCGTCAATGCCGTGAACCCTGAGTTTCCTGTCAACCACTGCTTCAGAATCGTCTCCCATCTTGCAGGTGCCCACCGGGTGATAGATTGTCTGGCTGAACTCCCGGGCGGCCTGAAGTATGTCTTCATCGCTCTGGTAGTGGGAGCCGGGAATAAACTCTTCTTCAAGACTCGGTGCCAGAGAGGGAGCAGCGGCGATACGCCTGGCGCATTTGACAGCATCGACGGCAACCTTGCAATCCCTGTCATCGGACAGGTATCCAGGGTGAATTTTGGGATATTGCAATGGATCTTTGGACTGTATTCTAATTTCTCCCCGGCTCCATGGCCGCAATTGGCATACAGAGCTGGTGAACGCCGAGAAAGGATGAACGCCGTCTCCGGGTTTGTCGGCAGAAAGTGGCTGCATGTGAAACTGGATGTCAGGCCGGTCCAGATCGGGAACAGAGCGCGTGAAAATGTAGACCTGACTGGCAGCCAGGGTCATGGGCCCGGTTCGTGTCAGGACGTATTGCAATCCGACTCCCATCATCTTGAGAGGATGATTCAATTCATCATTCAAGGTTCGGTCAACGGTTTTGTAAACCAGTCGAATCTGCAAGTGGTCCTGGAGGTTTTTGCCAACGCCCTTGAGCGAATGTACCGGTTGAATGTCCAAGGAGGTGAGCAAGTCTGGATCGCCGATACCAGAGCATTGCAGGAGTTGCGGTGAGTTGATGCTTCCCGCACACAGGATGATTTCCGATTTGGCATTGGCTGTTTGAACTTTTCCCTGATGTTGATACTGAATGCCGGATGCCCGGTTACCTTCAAACTGCAATCTTAGAACTTGTGCCTCGGTTAATAGTTTCAGGTTGGGCCGCTTCAGGGCAGGGCGAAGATATCCCCTGGCGGTACTCCAGCGAAACCCCTTGTATGCGGTTTGCTGAAAATATCCAACTCCTTCCTGAGCTTCGCCATTGCAGTCCGGGTTGTAGGGAATTCCGCATTCCACGGCTGCGGCGATGAATTTCTCGGCGATTGGACGTCTCAAGCGCAGATCGGAAACCTTTTGCGGACCGCCGGTCCCATGAAAGCGATTCCCTCCGTGCTCCTGATCTTCAGAGGCTTTGAAGAAGGGCAGGACATCTTGATATGACCAGCCATGATTGCCAAGTTCCGCCCAGTGGTCATAGTCCTGCGGTTGTCCCCTGACGTAGAGCAGGCCGTTTAGGGAACTGGATCCGCCGAGCACCTTGCCCCTCGGCCATTGAAGGCTTCTGCCAGAGATGCCGGGGTCGGGTTCGGTCAGGTAGCACCAGTCGGCGGCTGGGCTATGCATGGTCTTGAAGTATCCTACTGGAATATGTATCCAGGGATTCGTATCCTTGCCGCCGGCTTCAAGGAGCAATATTTGATTCGAGGGATTTTCGGAAAGCCTGTTGGCAACCACGCAGCCAGCAGAACCGGCGCCAACAATAATGTAATCGAATTGTTTGACGGAATTGTTTCGAGTTGGCACGGCTATTTTGGAAAGGTTGCATTGACGGAAATTGTATCAGCAATATGCAGCCATGCTGATAGTAGAACAATCATATAACCGGCATGGATGATGCTGTTTCCGATTCATTTCACTGGCATTTTTTGCAGCTGGAGATTTTAGTCACATTCTTTGTTAACACTAGCCCGGTTTTTATTTATACTTCCCCAATTCCACTCTGAAGTGCGACACCCTGTGGGGTGGCGGCGTGCTGCAGACGGCCAGCGGGCGGATGACAATCTCCATGTCAAGCATAACGGAGAACTGTCATGTGCAAGAGCTGCCGCCAGCTGGCCTGCGATGAACGATGCCAGATCAAGGTTCTGATGTCCAGAGGCCTGTCGATCCGCGAG
>JAPOSW010000074.1 GCA_026709505.1 Gammaproteobacteria bacterium
CTGGAAAAGCACATTCACAAGACATTCCCGAACAAGCACGAATGGGTGCAGGGCGACCTGAAGGACATCATTAGTGAAATGAAAAACTTCAAGGTGAAATGAAATGAACGAAAAAAAGAAGAGGAGCAGCCGGTCCAGATACAGCGAACATTTTGAACGGCTGGATGCAACACCGGAACAGGCTGCACGGACGATAATGCACTCGAAACCGAGAAGGCCGGATGAGTGGAAATACCTGAAGAAGGAGAAAGAGAGGGGCTGAACCCGGTGCAGGGGTAGGGGTATGTGTTCTTTCTCAGTTTATAGGAGGTGTCCAGAACTTCTCTATTTTCCAGAGACCTACGCCATTGGTGAGACGATGAAATTGACGAATGATTGCTTCGTATTCATCTGAAGTCAGTTGAGACCAGCATTTGATCTCATGGTCTGTGAGAAGCAATTTTTTGGGTGGGTTTCCGTCCTCTTCTGTTCTCACGTTTTCTTTCAATATGGCACCCAGCACTTTCTTATCTGCTATGAATTCTCCATTATTATGCCCATAGAAGATTTCCCTTTTGACTTTTTCTAAAAGTTCGGAGTCAACAGGGGGATGAACAACTAGTCTTGCCCGAGAGTTTATTTCCGAAAACAAAAATGCCTTCATATAGACGTTGATGAGTTTTGCTGCTCTTCCGTGGAAATTGTCCGAGTTTCCCGGAAAAGAGAATTTTATCTTTTTTCCTCCCTTTATCTCTGCAACAATATTTTTGTCCTCTATTGCTTGAATCATTCTTTCCCTTTTTTCTCTGTGCCAAGCCATAAATCTTTGAAAATCTTCAGGCCAATCGGCATTAAGCGGATCATCAGTTGACAGATCGTTAGGCAAATCGGTATTAAGCAAATTGTTCCACACATTATTCCATAAATTATTCCGTCCAACAGGAGTGGTTCCTGCTTCAAATAAGGAGCCTGATTTAAATAAGGCACCGCCTCCAAATAATGCTGCTTCAATCATTTCCTTGCATGCCCGGCCTTTAAGTCCAAAGGGAGCAGAACCGGCCTGTACTGCTCTGGAAGCGGACCAATAGGCAAAACGATGACGATGTATGATGTCATCGTAATCATTGAATTTGAACATAACGCTTTCCTCAAATAAAGCCTAATTGAAAATTGGTGTGGGTATTATGAATATGAGTATCAATAAAAAAAGTAAATGAAAACAACCCCGCCGCCGAATTAGAAGATTCCAGCGGCATAGGTTTACCTAATTACCACTAATCATAAGTGGGCTTTGTGATACAGCAGGACAGATATAAACACTCCCCAATTCCACTCTGAAGCGCAATCCTGTCCAGTTCCACAAAGGCCTCAGCCTCAACGAATTTCTCGAACGCTGTGGAGGAGGACAAATACCATGTCGCCCCGAGAACGCCGCCCATGTCGGAAAAACTCCTGAAACATGACTTATGATTCGTGGTAATTAGGTAGGTTTATCAGAGGCAATGGTTAGGACTGGTTATAATGCCCTTTCGATACCTTGGTATCTTGTTGACGTATGACTGCGAGGCGATTCTGAGCCCATGGATTTCCTCGTCCCGCAGTTCTCGTACAGCCTTGGCTGGAGAGCCCAGAATCAATGTTCGATCGGGAAAACTCTTGTTCTCGGTAATCAGGGATCCTGCTCCGACCAGACAATCCTGGCCGATTACGGCATTGTTCAAAATCACGGTTCCAATGCCAATTAGGCTTCCTCGACCTACTTTGCAGCCGTGAAGCATCGTACTGTGCCCCACGGTGACATCACCTTCTATCTCGATCGGGAAGCCCGGGTCAGTATGCATCACGCTGCAATCCTGGACATTCGAACGATTGCCAATTCGAATGAGCTCGTTGTCTCCCCTCAAAACCGCATTGAACCAGATGCTGGATTCTTCTCCAATGGATACCCATCCGATAATGTCTGCCGAATCGGCAATATAGCTTGATTCGGCTATTTCGGGAGCAGGCCGGTCCTGAAGAGTGTAAATCATCGTGTTCAGACTAGCATTGACGGGTGGGTCTGTTCAAGTGCCTGATGACTGCGCCACATGCGGATACTCATCATCTCGCTTAATTTTTCGACCAGCGTTTTTTTCCTGAAATAGCTCAGGCTCACAAGTTCGGCATCATCCAGCGAGGAAATCAGAAAATCATCACTGGTCTGTAACTTGTCAACCAGACCCAGTTCCAATGCCCTGGAACCCAGCCAGTGCTCTCCGGTTGAGACCTTGTCGATATCCAGGCTGGGCCTTAGAATCTGCACGAAATCCTTGAACAGCTGATGCGTCTCTTGCAGATCCTGCTGCACTTTCTTGCGTCCTTTCTCGCTGTTCTCGCCAAACATGGTCAAGGTTCGCTTGTACTCGCCGGAAAAAACCTGTTCAAACTCGACTCCATGCTTCTTCAAAAGCTCATTGAAGTTTGGAATCTGGGCCAGAACCCCGATCGAGCCGATGATTGAGAAAGGAGCCGCGATGACGGTATTGCCTACGCACGCCATCATGTACCCGCCGCTGGCCGCGACTTTATCCACCGCAACCGTCAAGGGAATGTTTCGATCCCGAAGGCGCTGCAGTTGCGAAGCTGCCAGTCCATAGCCATGCACAGTGCCGCCAGAGCTCTCCAGACGAAGCAGCACCTCGTCGCCCTCGCCCGCAGCCAGTAAAACTGCACTGACTTCTTCACGCAGCCTGGCTACACTGCTGGCCTGCAGGTCACCCTCGAAATCCAGAACAAAGATTCTCTTTTTGCTGTCTTTTTCCGAAGCAGCGGCTTTCTTGTCCTCTTTCGCTTCGGCCTTGATGCGTTTTCGCTCTGCCTTTAGCTCGGATTTCTGCGCCGCTTCAGAAAGGGTGATGGCTTTCAATGCCCTGGACATGTCCTTGTACTGCTTGTTGAGATGTGCAATCTCAAGCTTGGGTTCATCGGCAGCCTTCTGTCTCATGGCCATGGCAAACAGGATGCCTGCAACGACCACAATGCCTGCGACAATGGTCAGGGTTTTCGCCAGAAACAGCCCATACTGTGCAAAAAATTCGATCATGTTTCTGTAATCAGTTCGAAGAATATTGGGATTTTCTTGTCCATGTATCACGCAATGAGACAATCCGGTTAAATACCAGCGCATCCTGTCGACTGGCCGAGTCCTGAAAAAAATAGCCGACCCGCTCGAATTGGTAGCGGGTCTGGGGGTCGGCCTGGCCGAGGCCCATTTCGAGCTTGCAGTCCTTGAGGCACTGCAGTGAGTCCGGGTTCAAGGCGTCAAGATAATCGTGTTTGCGAGCGCCAAGCGGATCCGCAACCGAAAACAGTCGATCATACAGCCGCACTTCGGCATTGACTGCATGGCTGGCGCTGACCCAGTGGATGATGCCCTTGACTTTTCTGCCATCTGGCGTCTGTCCGCCTGCGGTCTCAGGATCATAATCACAGCGAATTTCGACCGGTTCACCGCGTGCATCGCGGACGACCTCTTTGCAGCGAATCACGTAGGCATGCCGCAACCTCACCTCACGGCCCGGAGCCAGGCGAAAATAGCCTTTGGGCGGATCATCCTCGTAATCACTGCGTTCAATGAAGATTTCTCTGGAGAATGTCAGCTGGCGGCATCCAATCTCCGGACGTTGCGGGTGGCTGGGCACTTCAATCAGTTCAGTTTCCGATTCCGGATAATTTTCGATCACTACCTTGAGCGGCCTCAATACCGCCATGACACGCGGTGCCTTGGGATCCAGGTCATCCCGAATGCATTTCTCCAGCAAGCCCATCTCGATCACGTTCGGCTTTCGGGTAATACCTACCGATGCTATGAAGTTCCTGAGCGACTCGGGCGTATATCCACGGCGTCTCAGTCCCGAGATCGTGGGCATTCTCGGGTCGTCCCAGCCCGCAACATGGCCAAGATCAACCAGTTGGGTCAGCAATCTCTTGCTCATCACCGTGTAGTTGAGGTTCAGGCGTGAAAACTCGATCTGCCGGGGCGTCGATGGAACCGGAAGGTGTTCGATAAGCCAGTCATACAAGGCACGGTGATCCTCGAACTCAAGCGTGCACAGGGAATGCGTGACGCCCTCGATCGCATCGCCCTGTCCGTGGGCAAAGTCGTACATGGGATAGATACACCATTTATCCCCCGTTCTTTGATGGGCATGGTGACGAATCCGGTACAAAACCGGATCCCGCAAGTTGATGTTTGAAGCCTGCATGTCGATCTTGGCACGCAGCACATGCTCTCCGTCTTCAAATTCGCCGTCTCGCATTGCCTGAAACAGGGACAGATTCTCCTCGATGCCCCGGTCGCGGTAGGGGCTGTTCATGCCCGGCTCAGTCAAGGTGCCGCGCTGCCGCCTTATTTCGTCCCCTGACTGGCTGTCAACATAGGCCAGAGCATTTTTGATCAGGTGGACAGCATATTCATAGAATTGATCGAAGTAGTCCGAGGCATGGGCAAGAGAACTCCACTCATATCCCAGCCAGCGAATATCTTCCTCAATCCTGGAGGCGTATTTCTGGCTTTCCCTGAGCGGGTTGGTATCGTCAAACCGGAGCGTGCACCGCCCGCCATAATCGTCCTTGATGCCGAAATTCAGCCAAATGGCCTTGCAGTGGCCGATATGCAGATAGCCATTGGGCTCGGGCGGAAAACGCGTCACGATTGCCTGATGTCGACCGGCCTTGATATCATCGTCGATAATCTGCCGGATGAAATTGACGGGCTTGGGGCTATCGCTCACTGGACAATGCAAGGTCAGCGGTTTCAATCTGGCCGGACAGGTTGGATCGGGAGACCGGCGAGCGGATCATTGATTGCCCGAGGGCCATTCGTCGAATGGGAAAGGCTTCTGTTCAGAATTAAAGGTCAGATAGTCCAGAACCCTATGCATGAACGTGGCCAGGCCCCCGGCAAAGTTCTGCAATTTCAGATTCGGGCTTCCGGTGATGAATTTATGGCCCAGCTGAAATACTACGAGCACAAAGGTCAGGATTATTGCGATGTAGAAGATGACCCCAAAAAGAATGATGAATGAGAGGCGTAGTCCCGATTCGGCGGCATTTTGTTTCCATGCGGCCTTCTCGTTCGGTTCCGGTAGATTGTTGTCCATGCTCTAAAGAAAAAATAAAAAATGGATTGCACTCGGCAAGTTTCCTAGACTTGATTATACAGGCACGAATTGCGTCATGACCAGACCGCATTCATGGGCTACCCATTGACAAACACCCTTTCAAGCAGTCTCGTGTAGATTTCGGTTAGGGCATCGAGGTCTTGCGTGCTAACGCATTCATCAATCTGGTGGATGGTTGCATTGATGGGGCCGAGTTCGACCACATGATTGCAAACCTTGGCCATGAACCGGCCATCTGATGTTCCGCCGCTGGTTGCAATGTCCGGGTTTTTTCCGGTGATGTCGGATACAGCCTGAGACGCTTTTTCGATGAAGTCGCGATCCCGGGTATAGTAGGGCTCTGCACTGCTTGGATATTCAAGAGTGTATTCAAGGTCATGCCTGTCCAGGATTTCATCAATCCTTTGCTTGATCTCCCGTTCATTGGTTTCAGGCGAGTATCTGAAATTGAACAGCACCCTGGCTTCCCCGGGAATTACATTGGCGGCCCCGGTTCCGCTCGTCAGGTTGGAAATCTGCAGGCTGGTCGGTGGAAAATCCTGGTTTCCCGAGTCCCATTTTGCCTGCACCAGGTCGTGCAGCACCGGCGCCAGATCATGAATCGGATTTTTGGCGAGATGCGGATAGGCGATATGGCCCTGCCGCCCCTTGACAGTCAGAATCAGGTTGAGGGATCCGCGGCGCCCGACCTTGATGGTGTCTCCGCAATAATTTTCGCTGGTCGGCTCGCCCACTACACAAAAATCAATTTGGGCATTTCTTGCGATCAGTTCATCAACCACGGCCCGGGTTCCCCATCTCGCTATGCCTTCCTCGTCACTGGTAATCAGAAATGCAATTGAGCCCCCATAACTGGGGTTTTTGCGTATGAAGTTCACGCAGGCAATCACGAAGCATGCGATTCCGCCTTTCATGTCCGCTGCACCCCGGCCATGCAGCATGCCGTCTTCAATAAGTCCGGAAAACGGCGGGCGGGTCCATTTCTCAAGGGGTCCGGTCGGCACGACATCGGTATGTCCAGCGAATACCAGCAGCGGGCCTTCGGTCCCATGCCGGGCCCACAGATTCGACACGTCTTCGAAATTCATGTATTCAAACTCGAACCCCAGGGGAGCAAGGCGCTGCTCCAGCAGTCGCTGGCAGCCATTGTCATTCGGTGTTACCGATTCGATACGAATCAGTTCTGATGCAAGTTGAACGGAAGGGGAGGTCATTTTGGCTCGATTCAGCAAGTGTGCAAAGAAGGCTTGGATTATAATGGCAAACTTGCAGGGTTGATGTTCAAACGGTATAAATTGGAAATGCAACGTGGATAGATGGTTAAATTCTCCGGTTGGCAATTCAGTCATTCAGGCAGAGACTGCGGCCTTCGCCGAGCTCGTCCCATCAGGATTCTATGCAAGGTCCCTACAGATCGGACTTTCGGAAATTCCCTATCTGGATGGCATTGAAACGCGTGAGCGATACATTGTGGATGAAGGCAGTCAATCCGGTGCATTGCATGGCAGACCGAACAGGAAGCAGAGTAACAAAAGCCATTACATGATTGCCAGTCCGTTTGCGCTTCCGTTTCCGGAACGGTCACAGAACTTGATTGTTCTGCCGCATACCATGGATCACTGCGAAAATCCTCATGACGTGTTGAGAGAGGTCAATGAAATCCTGGAGCCGGAAGGCTGCCTGGCAATTATTGGCTTCAACATCTTTAGCCTGTTTGGCTGTGTGCATCTCCTGATGAGCAAAACCGGTAGGATGCCCTGGGACGGCAAGTTTTATTCTGTAGGACGAGTCCAGGACTGGCTGCTGCTGCTGGGATACGATCTGGTCGGTGCCCGCATGCTCATCTATCGCCCGCCAATCAACTCTGAGCGATACCAGAAAAAAATGAAATTTCTGGAAAACGCAGGCAGTCGCTGGTGGCCGGGACTGGGCAGCGTATACGTAATTGTCGGCAAAAAACGGGAAATCATGCTGACCCAGCGCCGCCAGCTGTCAACAGCCTGGACAAAATTCCTGCCGCCGGTGGTTCAGCCGGTTCCGCAGAAAGTGGCGCGAACCATGAATATGGAGGCAGCCAGTAATGAGTAAGGCCAAACAAGGATTGCCAAAAGTGGTCATCTACACTGACGGAGCCTGTCGCGGGAATCCTGGACCCGGGGGCTGGGGAGCCCTGCTCATCTCGGGAAAGCACAGGAAGGAGCTGACTGGCGGTGATCGGCATACCACCAATAATCGAATGGAGATGATGGCAAGCATCGAAGCCCTCAAGGCCCTGAGGCAGAAAAGTGATGTAGACCTCTACACGGATTCCAAGTATCTCAAGGACGGGATCGAGAAATGGCTGCCGGCCTGGAAAAAGAACAACTGGCAGACCAGGCAGCGCCAGCCAGTGAAGAACCGGGATCTTTGGGAGTCGCTGGATTACTTGATCCTGCAGCACTGCATTCGCTGGCGATGGGTCAAGGGCCATGATGGAGATGTGGGCAATGAACGGGCGGACAAGCTGGCAAAAGAGGGTCTGGAAAAGGGCTTGGAGAGCCTATCATGAGGCAGGTCGTACTGGATACCGAAACGACCGGCCTGGAAGTGGGTGAAGGACATCGAATCGTGGAGATTGGGGCGGTTGAATTGCTCAATCGTCATGTTACCGACAGGAAATTTCACAAGTACATCGACCCCGAGCGGGATATTTCCAAAGAAGCCTCGCAGATTCATGGGATTACCAGCGAGAGATTGGCAGGTTCCCCGGTATTTCGGGATATTGCGGATGAATTTCTCGAGTTTGTCGGCGACTCTGACCTGATTATTCACAACGCCACATTCGATATCGGATTTCTGAACAATGAGCTTGCCTTGACTGACAGCCATGCGGATGAGGAACTCCAGGCACGCTGTCAGATTATTGATACTCTGGATCTTGCAAGGAACAAGCATCCGGGCCAGCGCAATGATCTCGATTCCCTATGTCAGAGGTATGGGGTGAATAATTCAAGCCGCGCCCTGCATGGCGCACTGCTGGATGCCGAGCTTCTGGCGCTCGTCTATCTGCAAATGACAGGCGGACAGGCGACCTTGCTCGGCGAGCAGGATGGCGAGACATCCTCCCTGCATGGACGCAGACAACACCGTCAGCCAATCAAGAATGCCGATGCCTTGATTCGTGCCGGGGCTACAAGCGAGGATTTACAGCTTCATGAAAAGTGGCTGGATATGCTGAGGCAGCAAAAACAAGTCGATGGAGAGATTATCTGGGACCGGGTTTCAAATCCGGCTTGGGATCTCGAACACGGTCAGGCCACATCCCAATAATCCTCATAGTCGGGAATCTGTACATATCTGCGTCACTCGTTCTTTGCCGGCTTCTGCAAGTGCCTGGTTATCCGTACTGGCCCAAGTCCAGGATCAGTCTGGTAATTTTCAGATTTGGACAATAAGTGCTTACCGCTAAATCCGGCAGTCTCTCTTTAGAAACAAATTTTACAGCCAGTTGAATTAATGTGCCCCCAATTCCACTCTGAAGTGCGGTACCCTGAGGGTCGGCTGCGTATTGCAGACGGCCAGCAGTCGGATGACAATCTCCATGTCAAAACCAGCGGAGAACTGTCATGCGCAAGAGCTGCTGCCAGCTGGCCTATGGCGACGATGCCAGATCAAGGTCCCGTTGTCCAGAGGCTTGTCGATCCGCGAGATCGCCACGATCAGCTCGCTTGTTGGAAGCACAACCAAACTGTATGACGACGACGAATTGTGGGAAAGGTACGACCACTACTACAATGACGTCACTGTCATTTCCACCTGCAGTGGAGCCGCCAATGACGCTCGTGACAATGCGTTCAAAGCCATGATCCGGCTGGGTCGATCTGCCAGAGACATTGAAGCAGGGGAACGCCGGATAACTGACTTTTACCAAACCAGCCTGCTAAGGTGTCAGGCCCATTTCAAGCGACTATATGATAAGTACAAAGGTAGATTCTGCAATTGATTATTAGCCCAAACATAAAACCTGGTCTGTCGATAGACGCTGATTTTGAGAAACAAGAAAACAATGAATATCAATTTAGTAACAGCAGTTCAAAAATGCTGCATTGACGGGAATTGACGAAAAGGAGCGTGCTTATGATAGAGAAGAAGAAGGATCCGCAATGCAGGACATGAAAAAGCCCGGCAAGCCGGGCTTTGTACCGATAAGGCCGACAGACCCACGCCGAGCATCACCCTTTTCCAGTGATCAGCACGCCAGCAAGTGCGCCGACGGCCGTTGACCCCAGAGCCACGATGGATTGTGGTATTTCATTCTCTCCCGGTGCCCACGCCAGGAAAAACGATGCAATCAGAGCGCCAAGAGCCACCAAAGAGAGCGTACTGGCTACAACACGGTAGAATACCCGGTCACCATGATAGGCACGACTATATTCTATCTGTCTGCTGGGCAGACCAGATTCCCCCGCTCCTCGTTGAGATTAGGTTCATCGCCCATTAAAATGATTGTGCTCGCAAGCCGGGAATAATTACCGTTTCGTTTATTCCGTTTTTCCCCCTGACAATCAATTCTCCGCCCTCTTCTATTTTCCGCGTGAGTCCCTCTGCAATTGCGAGAGCCTCGCTGACCGCAGAAGCCTTGTTTCGGGCGTGGAGCCGATCAACGAGTATATTCGTGTTTCTTATGTCGTTTTCCGTAAGGTTCATTGTCACTTTGCGAGTAGCAGTATCCATGGCATTATCCGGGATAGTAAGGTCTATGCATGGCTAATATATGGGTTCTTAATCTATCATCTCACCACACATGACACGGCATCATCTGCCATGGACCGGCAATTCC
>JAPOSW010000025.1 GCA_026709505.1 Gammaproteobacteria bacterium
GCCGTTGTCCGCGGTCATGGTGTGCACCCGGTCCCGGTGCGGACCCAGGCGCCGCGGCCCTGCTGGCCAGCAGCTCTAGGATCGTGTACTTCGACATCCTGTCCACCGAGGACAGCAGGGCTCTGAAGTGCCTCGCACCGATGATCGTGTCCAGTTTCCAGTCGCCGATCCGGCTCTTCTCTTCTGCCGCCGCGGGGCGCTCGGAGATGCCCACCCGCCCCGGAATGTAGCCTCGCCCGGCATGCCGGCCGGCCCGCCGTTTCCTCGCCCACCCGCTTCAGACGGCCCTCGATCTGCTACGGACTCCAGCCCAGCTCCCTGGCGGTCTCGCGGATCGACAGGCTTCCGGACAACAGGACCTTGATCTGGCATCGTTCATCGCAGGCCAGCTGGCGGCAGCTTTTGCACATGACAGTTCTCCATGGTTAACGTTATGGAGACTGTCATACGCCTGCTGGTTGTTTGCAACACGCCATCGCCCCCCAGGGTGTTGCACTTCGGACTGGAATTGGGGAGTACTTTGAAGATATTACTGTGGCAGATGGATGTTGATGGTCCAGCATGCCAGGGCGCAAATGAACTCCCGAATGAAAGGCTGTTCAGACCAATTCCATTTCCCTTTTCAAGCGCCTAGCAAGGCTGGACTGCAATCGCTACAGCATCCGTGAATTTCGATGACCGAGTGATTGGGGGCGAAACCAGAATCTGAGGACATGATCGCAATGTTGCGGGCAAGACGCGAATCGACATGTTCTCTGACATTACCGCAGATATCGCATATCTGAAAGACCGGAGATTCAGAGTGATGTGGCTCGCAACACACTGTCCAGGCATTCAAGGACTCGATACGGTGAACGTGACCGGCCTTTAACAACTTGTCCAGTGCCCTATATACGGTTGTCGCCGCGGTAACTCCCTCTCCACGAAGCGCTTCCAGAATCTCATAGGCTGAGAGCGGCTTCCCCTGCCGCCTGAGAAACTCGAGCACCCTGTCAGCATTTGTGATACGTGCAGCTTCATTCGGCATTTGACACCTCTTTCGTTATCAGAACTACTTGAAAATTATAGATGATGATGGTATATTTACATAGTGTAATATTATTACATTTATGCTGTCATGAGTCATAACAAGCCAATCCTGTCTTTCTGCATAACCTGCCGAGACGGCCATGAGGCAGTCCAAAAGGATATTCGCGGCGATACCCGTCTGGCCCAGGCGTTCATGGACTATAGCGAATCCGTGCAGCAACCCATATTCGAACTACGAGGAGTACGATGCATGAGTCAATGCAAGCGCTCATGCATCGTATCGCTCAGTGCCAGCGGTTGCTTCTCGTACATGTTTGGTGATCTCAGCGCCTCTGAGCCGAGTCATGTTGAGGCGCTTGGTGAATTGATTCCCCTTTATCTTGCTGGACCTGAAGGATTCCTGCAACGAGAGGACCGACCCGAACCACTCCGTACTCGAATCCTTGGACGCTTGCCCCCTCCCGGGAGTTCCTCCAGCCTCGTCACTTCACTTGAAGCAATATACAGCAGAGACATGAAAAAATAGGGCGCAGCGACCCGAACTCAGGCTCCACAAGGAATATTTGCACCCTTAAATGAAAACTACAATGACTGAACAGTCATTCTTAATTTCCGAAAACCTATCCTATCGTGCCGCAAACGGAATGTTTCTGGTAGAGGACATCTCCTTCAACCTCGATGAGAGAAGCATTCTGGCTATAGCTGGTCCAAACGGTGCCGGAAAAACGACACTCCTTAGGCTTTTGAGCGGGTCCGAAGTGCCAACAAGCGGGGATGTACTGATCCGCGGACAAAAACTGAAACAGATTTCCTCTCCGGACCGTGCCCGCATCATCGCTGTGGTCAGTCAACAGGAGAATCCTGATGGACGACTTCTTCTTCGCGATTATGTAGCCCTTGGACAAATCCCGATTCAGCAGGATCGCTCGAACCAGGCGCATGCAGACAACATAAAACGAATTCTGCACATCACCAGCCTGACTGGTTTGGCCGAAAAAAGGATGGAGATGCTATCAGGGGGTGAACGACAGAGGGCGCATATTGCGCGAGCCCTGGCACAGAATCCATCGCTCTTGTTTCTGGACGAACCTACCAACCACCTTGATCCGGATGCCAAGGGCCGCATGCTTTCGTTGATAACCGAACTGGGCATCACCGTGGTAATGGTCGTTCACGATCTGGTAATGATTCCTGAATTTGCCAGTCATGTCGCCCTTGTCAGCGAAGCCAGGCTCGCTGGATTTGGCCATGTCAAGAAGGTATTGACGCCTGACATTGTTCAGGACATTTTCGGTGTCGCATACTTGCATCTTGCACATCAAGACCGTCAAGTCCCGGCTCTGGATATCCGAAAGACCTCAATCAACATGGAATGGAATAGCGCATAAAAGCTGTCTCTTTCCAGAAATCCACTTTAACGAGAAAAATGTCATGAAAAAACTACGATCTCTCATAATGGCTTGTGTAGCCAGTACCTTGGCCTATACTGGCATTGCAGATGATATTGCTGTTGACAATTGCGGAAAACCTTTGGTTTTCGAAACCGTCCCGGAGCGAATCGTGGTGCATGACATGAATATGGCAGACATGGCCTTTGCACTGGAACTGCAAGATCGAATGGTCGGCCTGACAGGCATCACCGGCTGGTACAAGACCAGCCCTGAATTCGATAAACTACGTGGAGACATTCCGGAGCTGGCACCGAAATACCCGACCATTGAAAACCTGATTTCAGTGGAACCGGATTTATTCTTCGCAGGATGGTACTATGGCATGCGCCCCGGCGGAGAAGTCACTCCCGACACGCTTGCGCCCTTTGGAATCAAGACCATGATTCTGACCGAAAGCTGTGTACATCAGGACAAGAATCGCCCGGTTGCCAGCATGGACCTTCTGTTTGAGGATGTGCTCCGGCTGGGAAAAGTCATGAATGTTGAAGACAGGGCCGCAAATCTTGTCGCTGACTGGAAAGTAGAACTGGCCTCCATCGAAGCGCAGACCGCAGACCTTGACAGGCTGCGCGTATTCCTCTTGGACGGCCCTGCCGATGCACCATTCACGGCAGGCAGGTTTGCCATTCCCGATGCGATGATCGCAGCTGCCGGCGGCCAGAATGTCACCCATGATCTCGATACAAGCTGGGGTCGCACTTCCTGGGAGGCAGTGGCTGCCGCCAATCCGCAGTTTCTGGTGCTTCTCGACTATCAGACAGGAAACGGAGCGGCTGACACCTTCAGGTTCCTTCAAGAGCACCCGGTCATTTCTCAAATCGATGCCGTGAAAAATGAACATTGGATTGGCTTGAGATACGAAGAGTTGACTCCTGGTCCGGCGAATATCTACGCCATAAAGAAAATGGCCAAGGCAATGCATCCGGAATTGAACTAAGTTGGCCCGATTGCATCTGGCCAACATTATAGGGGCGGCACTTCTGCTTTCCCTGTTGCTGGTATCGGCCCTTTATGGCACAACGCCAATCCCGCTATCCGAGGTTGTCAAGGCAATTGCCCTGAATAGCGGACTTGTTGAGGGAGATATATCCCCTCTCCATCGGATTGTGTTCGACCTGCGTCTGCCTCGTGCCCTGTTTGCAGCCGTGATCGGTGCCGGTCTGGGAATCGTCGGCGTAGTGTTGCAGACGACCACACGCAACGATTTGGCTGATCCATTCCTGTTCGGGCTGTCATCGGGTGCGGCTGCAGGAGCGGTTCTTGTCATAACGGTTACCGGTGACATTCTGGGCATCTGGACACTCCCGCTAGCCGCTTTCTGCGGTGGTCTTGTTGCCTCGGGCATTGTACTGGCACTGGTGCATGGGCTACGTACCAGTGCGCCAGAGAAACTAATTCTCGCCGGATTGGCCGTATCCTTTCTTTTCGCCGCGATTACCAACTATCTGATTTTTGCCGGTGACAGTCGTGCCGCTCATTCCGTAATCTTCTGGATGTTGGGCGGTCTCGGACTTGCCAGATGGGAAACTTTCCCACTGGTCTGCACCGGTTTGGTCCTGATCCTGACCTATTCCCTTTACCGCAGGAGATGGATGGATGCGCTCCTGGCCGGAGATCTTACCGCACCGACGCTCGGTGTGCCTATGCAAAGACTGCGTTTCGGCATGTTCTTCGTGGCCGCCTTAGCCACTGCCATCTTTGTTTCTGTCGCTGGAGTAATCGGTTTTGTGGGCTTGATGGTTCCCCACCTTGCTCGCGGAATTGCAGGACCATTGCACGGCCAGCTTCTGCCAACGGCGGCCATTGTGGGTGCCTTGCTGCTCACTGTCTCCGACATTCTATGCAGGCTTGTACTCGCGCCACAGGAACTGCCGGTGGGAATCGTAACCACCTCTATCGGTTCTGTCTTCGTGTTCATGCTTCTGTTTAAGACGAGGAGAGGACAATGACCGGATTCCTGCCTGCTGTTCAGGCATCTTCAGCAGTCGCGATTTAACGATGGCTTTGGAAAATAAGCATGATTGAGGATATGTCGATGTGCTGTTGACAAGAACGGATACTGTAGTCCATGTTTGCATGGATGCTGCCAATGAGACCAGAAACAGTGAAGAACTTCTTGTCAAGAACTATATTTTCAACAAGGACTACAACAATAAACCGTTATGCGCTTGAATGCGTACCTACCCGGCAGATGTGGCTGTTTCATATTGATGGTTGAGGGTCTATTAACCTCCAACGCCTCATTTAGAACAGGGCAGAAACCTTTTTTCAGGACAGATGCTGAAACCGGCTGGTTTGGCTGTGCAACAAACCGGCATCCATCAAGATTTTGTCCTGTCTAGGCTGGAGTCAAATCTCCCTGCGTCCTGGCTGGCATAGCCAGCCACCATGCGGTCTGCTGCTACGGTCTGGCGCAATGCATCAATCATGTCTGCTACCTGTGCTCCTGGCAATGCACAGCTCATTTCGTTATTGGTCATCCCGGTTCGTACCCGGCTCAGCATGCAGCCGACACTAATTGCGGGCTGCTGCTGTTCAACGGAAAGTGGAATGATATGACACTGCGGCTTGCCTTCAAACCGTAACGTTGGCAATGCTGAATGCAACTGCATAGCCTGTTTTGCATTTACACGCAGGAAAACCACATCGGGCAGTTTCCTTACCTCGGCCAGCGGACCGTATACAATGCATTTTGGACGCTTGCTGACTGTGGGAATGTGCGGAAATACCTCGGGGCTGACCCATTTCGCTTCGCACACGGCTTTTACATCAGCCTTGGTTGCGGCTTGCTCCAGATCAATCAAGCCATGCGTAAGACTGCCCACGCTACAGTTGCCATGATCTTCAGGTATTGTCGAAAAGGTTCTTTCAGCCGCCCTGATCCAGAAGACGCAGCCGGCCGAAACAGCGCCAGTTCGTCCATCTTCAGTCGGTGCAGGATAATCAGAGCCATAAGCCTCTATGTCATCAGGCATGGCATCCAGGAAACTGATTGCAATCGGTGGACAGGACAGGTTCAACACATCCTGCAGGGAATGTGACATCAATTCAAAGTCGTTCATGTCTCGTTATCAAGTCCAAAAAAACGAAATGTTATAACATTTCGTTTTTTTGGACAAGAAGCAACATAATGCTGGTTAGCCAAAGGCGCATATTCAATTGACAGAAGAATATCCAAAAACTACAATTCAACATCCGAAAAAAAACAGCCTGGGTTTTCCGTAAATCACTCAAGGTTAGGCTTGTCCTGATCATCCTGTCTCCGTCATTAGCGTATATTTCGATGAAGCCGGTTTTACAGGCTGTTCGTGATGGTCGGTATTGGCAACTACCTTGCCGGGAGCCATGTTCACGCCTGCCTCCGTCAACATTGCCATGACAATCTGGGCTGATTCTCGGTGAAACACGAAAATTTAGAATTTGAATTTTGGCAACAATGACCTGAAACATCATTTCAGAACTAGTTTGGGGTGTAGCCAAGTGGACTAAGGCACCGGGTTTTGATCCCGGCATTCGGAGGTTCGAATCCTCCCACCCCAGCCATTATGGCTATCATCCGTCTTTACCATGCTGTCTCTTGAGAACCTGACAATTTTCACTGGCAACGCCAATTTGCCATTGGCGGTTGAAGTTGCCCAAGTACTTGGATTGTCGCTCGGCAAAGCCACGGTGGGGACATTCAGCGATGGCGAGATAAATGTCGAGATTCTGGAAAATGTCCGCGGCCATGACTGCTTCATCATTCAGCCAACCTGTGCTCCAAGCAACCACAATCTCATGGAATTGCTGATCATGATTGATGCCATGAAGCGTTCCTCAGCAGCAAGAATAACGGCTGTCATCCCCTACTTCGGATATTCAAGACAAGATCGCCGTCCGCGTAATTCGCGGGTTGCCATATCGGCCAAGCTGGTTGCCGAGATGATCACCATATCCGGAGCCGACCGGGTTCTGGTCATGGATTTGCATGCGGACCAGATACAGGGATTTTTCGATATTCCAACTGACAATATCTATGGTTCTCCCGTAATGATGAGCGAGCTGTGGAGAAAACAGCTGCCGGACCCCATTATCGTTTCCCCTGATGTGGGCGGTGTAGTCAGGGCACGGGCCATGGCCAAGCTGCTTGATACGGATCTTGCAATTATTGACAAGAGAAGACCGCAGGCCAATCAAGCCGAAGTCATGCATATCATCGGAGATGTCACGGACCGATCGTGCATCCTCATCGATGACATGGTAGATACGGCCAATACCTTGTGTCAAGCCGCTGCGGCATTGTACGAGCATGGCGCCATCAAGGTCCTAGCAAGCTGTACTCACCCCGTATTGTCCGGTCCGGCCATCAGTCGCATATCCGAATCGAAAATTGATGAAGTGCTGGTTACGAATTCAATACCGCTTAGCGAAGAAGCACGAAACTGTCCAAAAATTATCCAATTATCAGTTGCTGAACTGCTTGCAGAATCTATTCGCAGAATCGCAACGGGCGACTCCATCAGCAATCTCTTTATTGAATAACCCATATCCAAGGTGACACTATGTCTGAACAATTTGAATTAACCGCTCGAGTTCGAGCTCGCTCCGGCACCGGTCTGGTTCGACGCCTAAGACGTGAAGGCGATGTGCCTGCCGTACTTTATGGCGGCGGGAAACCCAACATCAGCATTGCCATTAATCATGATGTTCTGTTCCACTCTCTGGAAGAAGAGAACTTCCATTCAGCCGTGATCGTCATCAATACTGACGGTAACAAAGAGCAGGCTATATTGAAGGATGTACAAAGGCATCCTCACAAGATCGATATCCTGCACGCAGACTTCCAAAGGGTCGATCGCAACAAGCCGATTGTCATCAGCATGCCCATCCACTTTGAAGGCGAAGAAGAATGCGTTGGCGTGAAGATTGACGGAGGCATGATCAGCCACCTCATCACTTCGGTAGAGGTGACCTGTCTTCCCGACCAACTGCCGGAACGGATTGAAGTCGATGTATCCAGTCTGCAAAAAAATGAATCACTGCATCTTTCCGATATCCAGCTTCCGGAAGGTGTTGAGTTAACTGCCCTGATGTATGATGAGGACGGAACTCATGATTTGGCGATTGTGTCTGTTTCTGCACGGCGAGTCGAAACTGTTGACGAAGAGGGTCAGGAAGCGGCGGTTGAAGCGGATGGTGATGATCAGGAAGATGAAGCAGATTCCGGCACCGAGAGCGAAAGCCCCGGCGAATAGCCGTCAATCACCACTCTTCTCTCTGATTGTCGACAGGAATTCCTTGGCGGATTTGGGTGAACGAGTCTGGCGAAATTTCACTGATTGTCGGACTCGGGAACCCCGGTAACAAGTACACTGATACACGACACAATGCCGGCTGGTGGTTTCTTGAGCGGCTGGTCAGTGAATATCATTTTGACCTGAAGCCCGAAATGCGGTTTCAGGGACTTTTCAGTGAATTCCGCATTGACCAAAGAGTGATTCGCGTTCTTGCCCCGACCACTTTCATGAACCACAGTGGCCGATCTGTTGCGCCATGTGCTTCCTATTTCAGGATTGAGTCGAAGCAGATTCTGGTTGTTCATGACGAAATTGACCTTGAACCTGGAGTTTGCCGGCTCAAGTTCGGGGGTGGCCATGGTGGGCACAATGGACTTCGGGACATTGGAAAATCTCTTGACACAGCCGACTTCGTCAGACTGCGAATTGGGGTTGGACATCCCCAATATGCATCCCTGGTTACCAGCCATGTCCTATCCAGGCCTGACACGCATGACCTTGCAAGTATCAACCGGTCAATGGAACAAGCCATTCAAGTCATGAATCTTGTGATTTCTGGTCAGCTTGAACGCGCAATGCATCAACTCCATACCGTGGACCCATCCCTCTCGGCGTCTGGCTAGCCATGGGTCTTAAATGCGGAATTGTTGGATTGCCGAATGTCGGTAAATCCACCCTGTTCAATGCCCTGATGCAAAATATTCAGGCCCCCGCTGAAAATTATGCGTTTTGCACCATTGATCCCAACCTTGGCATAGTTGAGGTGTCAGATCCGAGAATCGCCGCCATCTCGGATATCGTTCAACCGCAAAAATCAATTCAGGCCACCGTCGAATTTGTTGACATAGCTGGTCTTGTCGAGGGTGCATCAGCAGGCGAGGGGCTTGGCAACCGGTTTTTATCCCATATCCGTGAAGTTGATGCCATTGCCCATGTAGTGCGTGCGTTTGAAGATGACAATGTAGTGCATGTATCGAACCGGATTGACCCGGTTGACGACATCAGAACCATCAATCTGGAACTGATTCTTGCTGATTTGCAGACTGTCGAGAAAGCCCTTGTCAATGCCGAGAAAAACAAAAAATCGGGAAACAAGGCACAGGCTTCATTCGCCAGTCTTCTTGGAACAGTCAAAGCCCATCTTGAACAGGAAAAACCCATGCGGTTGCTGGACCTGGAAGAGTCCGATCAGAAATGCATTGCTTCGCTTTGCCTGATAACCAGCAAACCGGTTCTGTATATCGTCAACATCTCCGAGAATATACAGGACGACCATGAACGGATTGCGGCTATCCGGAGCATTGCGGATTCAGAGAAGACCCCGATAGTCACGATCTGTGCTGCCATCGAACAGGAAATCTCTGAGCTGGAGCCCTCGCAAGCGGCCCTATTCCTGAAGGATCTGGGGCACAGTGAAAAAGGCATTGACCGAGTGATTAGAGCGGCTTATTCACTGCTGGGACTTCATACGTTTTTCACGGCCGGCCCCAAGGAAGTTCATGCCTGGACGATCAGGCAAGGCGCCACGGCACCACAAGCCGCCGGCACGATTCACAGTGATTTTGAGAGAGGGTTTATCTGCGCTGAAACCATTGCCTATGAAGATTACCTCTCGTTCAACGGCGAGCAGGGCGCAAAGGCAGCAGGCCGCCTGCATCAGCAGGGACGCGATTATGTCGTGAAAGATGGTGATATCATTCATTTTCGCTTCAACGTCTAGATTTCATGGTTCGCCCGCGGACTGGCTATTTTCGTGGAAAACAAGGCCTCGCCCTCACTGACCGCCGCACAAATCGGCACGTTACTCGATACTTATCTCGAACCGGTTCTGTCGACTCGACGCACCTCTGAAGAACCGGCAAGAGGCTTGCTTGCACTGGCGCACCCTGATCAGGCATTCTGCCTTGACTGGACCAGCATCATCAGCAATTCCAATGCTGAAATGGCCTTTCAGTTTGTCAGCAAGGCGCCTTTGGCCATCAAGTTAATGGGTACCGAAGGCACCCGGCAATGGCTGCTGGAAGCCATGGATGTCTATGATCGCGAGGGATTGTATCCCGGCAGTTCGAAACTTGGCCAGATTGAAGAATTTGCAAGAGAGTATCGATTCAACAGCATCACGGTCAGGCTCGAGAAGGTAAAGCATATTCTGGAAATCTTTGTACGAGGCTTGTCAGGCAGGGAACTAAACATCCAGGCAGGATCCAGGGCATTTACCGATACTCAGAACCTGTATCTGCCGGGCAAGGTCAACCGATTCAACGAATACCAGCTCAACTACACCTTCTACAAGACTCTGACTGTGCATCTTTGGGCACAAACCTGGTTCGGCACTTTCAAGCGCCCCGACCCTGACTCTCCTCACTTGCATGAAATACTGGCTGAATATGAGGACAATGGCCGTGCACTTCGGCTCTTCAACCTGCTTGAAACCTTTCGCTTGAATGCCTGCATAGAGCGGGAATTGCCGGGACTTGCAAGAGAACAGCATGGACTCTACCCTACCCCCAAAATTCACGATGCGACCTGGCAAGCCATGATTCAACGCTTACAGCAGGCGGATGCAACCGTCATCGATTCACTTGATGCAACATCGAAACTGTACATGCTGCAGCAACCCTGGCCTGATCCTTTCCCCTATCAAGGTGAAATGAGTCTGGAATCCGCAAGAGATGCAATTGAAAATCGACTTGAAATTGATCGCATGACGCTCAAGAAGGGTTTGTCCGAGCTTATTGAATCGCTTCTGAATCAACCGCAAACGGATGAAATTCCGGAGGGCACGGATACTCAAGAACTGCAAGCGGTGATGGACGAATCTGGCGATCCTGGACTTGCCATTGATGGAGAATCGATTCCTCTGCCAGATGATCTGGAACAACTGTTGTCCTCGATCCATCAGGACCTCGATTCCATTCCCCCAGAGTGGATGGACATGAATGGCTATGACCAACAGGCCGATAATCCGGAATCCGGTGAAGGAAGATCTCCGGACATGACAATCGCCCAAGATCAGGAAAGTTTCTTTCTCTACGATGAGTGGGATTTTCGAAGACAATGCTACCGAAAAAACTGGTGTGTTCTGGCTGAACACGAGGTCAATGCGGTCTATGACGACTTTGCCGCTGCGACCATGGAAAAGTACCATCACCTCGTGAGCGATATCAAAAGGCACTTTGAAGCCCTAAGAGGCGAAAACAAGTTCCTGAAGGCTCAATCTTTTGGCGATGACATCGACCTGGATGCGGTGATAACCGCGAGATCCGACATGCTGACCGGAGTAGAAATGTCTGATCGTCTGTACTCCCTGATGAGAAAACAGGAACGAGATCTGGCGGTTGCCTTTATGGTCGATATGAGTGGTTCCACCAAGGGCTGGATCAACGATGCCGAGCGTGAGAGCCTGCTGCTGCTGTGCCAAGCTCTGGAAATCCTGGGGGATCAATATGCAATATTCGGATTCTCCGGGATGACGCGAAACCGTTGTGAAATCTACAGGATCAAGACATTCGATGAGAAGTACAGCAAGGAAGTTGAAGCTCGGATAAGCGGATTAAGACCGCAGGACTACACAAGAATGGGTGTAGTGATTCGTCATCTCAGTAGTATCCTGAATGCGGTTGAGGCCAGAACTCGTGTACTGATCACCCTTTCTGACGGCAAACCCGATGATTATGATGGGTATCGGGGAGAGTACGGAATTGAAGACACTCGACAAGCACTGTTTGAAGTGCGGCATAGCGGCATTCATCCCTTTTGCATCACGATTGACAAGGATGCGGTTGAATATCTACCCCATCTGTACGGACCGGCCAGTTATGTGGTGATTGACGAGGTAAGAAAACTCCCGCTCAAGGTTGCAGACATCTATCGAAAACTGACGACCTGATTGCCTGTCCCCAGCAACTGGCTAGTCAATGTGGTCTCCAATTCGACTCCAGTCTACCCAACCGTCTTCTGCCCCTTTCCAGCTGAACCAGATCATGAAGGCCTTCCCAACGATATGGTCCTCGGGTACAAATCGCCAATATCGACTATCGTTGCTATGATCGCGGTTATCGCCCAAGACAAAATAATGGCCTTCCGGCACAATTACCCGCTCCAAATCCCGTGACCCGCGATTGCCGTCAGTGACAATCAGATGCCCTTCGCCGCCGATTGATTCCAGAAACTGATCAAGAGGATAATCATGATTGGTATTGTTGTCCGGATAAAACTTATCTGCTGCCTTCGTGGTAACCTCTACGCCATTAATGGATAGTCGCTTGTTGACGTAGGACAACTCATCACCGGGCAGTGCAACGACACGCTTGATGAAATTAAGCCTGGGTTCGACCGGATATCGAAATACCATGACATCGCCACGGTCCGGTTCACCAACGCTCATCAATTTTTCATGGGTGACTGGCATTCTTAGGCCATAGGTATACTTGTTGACAAGAATAAAGTCGCCGATATGGAGATTGGGCAACATGGACCCGGAAGGAATTCTGAACGGTTCAATCACGAATGAACGCAACAGAAACACAATCAGGATTATTGGGAAAAAAGATCTCGAATAGTCAACGATTCGGGGCAGTTTCCGGTCATCCATGTAGTGACGGCTCCGTCCCCTAGTCATCGTCCAGATTTTGTGTATTACGATAATTCCACCGGTTACACCTAGTGCGATCAGAAATACCAGAGCTAAATCCATAATTACTGTTTTGCTTTTCTGGGACTGCCGTCAACAAGTCCCGTTTGACGTTTGGTTATCAGGCACGATCAACCTTGAGAACGGAAAGAAAGGCTTCTTGTGGTATCTGCACAGACCCGATCTGCTTCATTCTTTTTTTTCCGGCTTTTTGCTTTTCCAGCAGCTTTCGTTTTCTGGTCACATCGCCACCATAGCATTTTGCGGTTACATTCTTTCTCATGGCTTTTACCGTTTCCCGTGAAATGATTTTCGAGCCTATGGCGGCCTGGATGGCCACATCGAACATTTGCCTAGGGATCAGTTTCTTCATTCTGCCAACCAGTTCTCGCGCCCGATGCTGACTTTGCTCCCGGTGAACCAAGATCGCTAACGGGTCGACTCTGTCTCCATTAATCAGAATATCTACCTTGACCATGTCAGCTGGACGACTTTCAATGAAGTCGTAATCAAGCGATCCATAGCCTTGGGTTACGGATTTTAACCTATCAAAGAAATCTACAACGACCTCGGTTAGTGGAATTTCATAATCCAGCATCACTTGCCGCCCGTGATAATGAATATTTTTCTGGGTTCCCCGACGCTCGACGCAGAGACTCATCACGGCACCCACATAATCATGAGGGATAAGTATGTGTGCGAGAATATAGGGCTCCTGGATGAAGTCGATACGTGAAAGATCGGGGAGTTTAGATGGATTGTCAATTTCGATGGCGGTGCCGTTTTTGAGGTGAATTTCGTAAACCACGGTCGGGGCTGTAGTAATCAATTCAATCTGATATTCCCGCTCCAGTCGTTCCTGAATGATTTCCATATGCAGCATCCCAAGAAACCCGCACCGGAAACCGAAGCCCAGTGCCTGTGACATCTCTGGTTCATAGGACAGGGATGCATCGTTCAGGCTCAGTTTTTCGAGAGCCGTCCGAAACGAATCAAAGTCTGCATTATTGACGGGGTACAGTCCAGCAAACACGGTTGACTTGACTTCCTTGAAATCGGCTAGTGGCTCTGATGCCATGTTGTGAGCCAGGGTTATGGTATCTCCCACTCTTGCCGAGTGAATGTCCTTCAACCCAGCCATGACATATCCAACATTGCCGGTTGAGAGTTTTTCAACTTCGACGGGTTTCGGGGTAAAGATGCCGATTTTTTCAAGCTGGTGTTCCCGACCCGTTGACATTATAGCGATGCGAGTTTTGCCGGAAGGCAGTTCCCCGTCGACGATCCTGATTAACGAAACCACTCCAAGATAGTTGTCGAACCAGGAATCGAGGATCAAAGCTCGTAATGGCAATTCCCGATTATCGGGTGGAGGCGGCATATGGTTTACAATTTGTTCGAATACTTCTTCGATTCCCTGCCCAGTCTTGGCGCTGACCTCGATTGCTCCCGAGCAATCAATCCCGATTACATCTTCGATTTCCGAAAGCACTCGATCCGGTTCAGCGGAAGGCAAGTCAATCTTGTTCAAGACCGGTATGACTTCAAGCCCGCGATCAACTGCGGTATAGCAATTTGCAACAGTCTGTGCTTCAACGCCTTGTGCTGCATCGACCACCAGAAGCGCGCCTTCACAGGCACTTAATGACCTGGACACTTCGTATGAAAAATCGACATGACCGGGAGTGTCAATCATGTTTAACTGATACTGCTTTCCATTTTTCGCCTGGTAGAGCAAGGTGACACTCTGGGCCTTGATGGTTATGCCCCTCTCACGTTCGAGTTCCATGGAATCCAGAACCTGATCCTTCATTTCCCGGCTCTCCAGAGCTCCGCATTTCTGGATAAAGCGGTCGGCAAGAGTCGATTTGCCATGGTCTACATGGGCAATGATCGAGAAATTACGAATTTGCGATATATCGGAAATGACCGATTTGTCAGGCATGTTTAGGCTTGCTCAGTGCAAATGAAAGGAAGCAATTGGATCAACCAGGCCCATAACATCGTTCCTTGTGGAGGAAGGGACTGTTGTAATTCCATATTCATCATTTTCACGCTATTATCCATTTCGGTGAAGGTTTGCGAAAATAGAAACCCAACTAAATCGAACGATGCCGATTTACCTGCAATAAATCAATGCCTGACGTATGAGTCGGAATCAACGCGATATGAAATATCTCAAAGAAATCGGGTTTTTCCTTGAGAAAGAACCATGAGTAGAACAACCTGTAAACTCTTTAGAAAAAAAATTTATAGCCATTTGAATTAAAATGATGTTGCAAATTTGATCCCGGTTTGGAAAAACCCCCTCAAACTCACCGGTAAGCCAGATCATGTATCGTGCAACACTCTTAAGTCATCGTGAAAATCTGCTCATGACACATGTTTCCTTGATGACGGTGTCTCGGCACCGTGGAGTTGGGGCCTCATGTGAAAACACAGCTAAAACCCAGAATGAATTTAACTCAAAATAAAAGCTTATGTCCTGAAAGTTTTCATTTATGGGAAACGTTTCAGCCAATCCATCCGATATCAAGAAACATGCCATTAGAACTCTGGATACAGGGACGAACTGCGTATGCGAACAGTTTGTTTGGTGCCGCAATTCTACCAGAAAGTGCATGGGCCTGGGTTGCGAAGTAAAAGCTTTGAGTGGCATGCCATTTCCCTTCAACTGGTCTCAAGGGAGAATTACATTGATCTCAAAGCAAAGGAGTGTCCAGCCCAGTCAGGCTGCAAGGAACATAGTAAATGCCACGGGACCGTTTGCCATGCATATCAAGACCGTGAACATCGCCAGGAGGATTCCCCGCTCATTAACGCTGTATTCGCATCCAACTGCAAGGGCTTGGCTATCAATCAACCGGCTATGAATCTTGTCGCTGTTTCTTGGAGAGCATTTGCGTGACATACGTCTTATAAAGCCAGTGCATAGCGTGTGCTACGTCCTCCACCCTCTACTTCAAAAACGCCCATTTCCAGCAAACGCCGCATATCCCTGGTGGCCGTCGCCTTGGAGGTCTTGGTGATCGAGATATACTTTCTAGCATTCATCCCCCCCTCAAATCCATCTGGCCCCTCTTCAAGCATCCGCTGTACAACGCGGGTTTGACGTTCGTTCATCTTGCCTGCAAGGCGATCAAGGAATTTGGATTTTCTGAGCGTGAATTGTATTTGTCTTTCAGCCTGGTTTTGAGCTTTCAGACAAATACCAGAAAAGAATAATATCCAGCTACTCACGTCTTGCTTGCGTTGTGCTGATTTCAGCTCTTCATAATATGATTTTTTGTTGGCCTCAATAGTCTTGGACAGGCTCATGATCACTGGCTGATCAATTCCTTGAGACAAGGCTTTTTCAGAAAGTGCCCGCCCTATACGACCATTCCCATCTTCGAACGGGTGAATGCTTTCAAAATACAAGTGTGCCAGTGCCGAACGAAGCGGTGCAGGACCAATCTCATTGACTTCACCGGGTGCGGTAGAGTTGAACCATTGGATGAACTTCTTCATCTCCTGGGGAATCCGGCTTGAAGGCGGTGCTTCAAAATGAACTTTCTCCTTTCCAATCGGCCCAGAGATAATCTGCATCGGCTCTTTATGATTGCGCCAGCCGCCAACTCTGATGCGTCGGTCCCAATTCATAAGCTTTCTGTGCCATTCAAGCAGCATCGCTTTACATAAAGGTTCTGCATATTCATCACGAACTGTCATTGTAAGTGCCACCACTCCTTCAGCTCGGCGGTCTCGCACAAATTCGGGTATGGTGTTTAACCCCAGATTATTGCGAATGGAAGAAATGACATCTTCACGGCTAAGATATTCCCCCTCGATTTCAGAGGTTTTAATCGCCTCCTCCATCAATAGCCAGACGAGGGCATCCATTCGGTCTTTGCTATCAAGGCCTTCAAGCAATCCGCTAGTACGGCCCATCCTCTCTGCAAAGGCATACAGGTTTTTTTCGCATGAATCGTCCAGTCCATACGTGAAATTCGGCCAATCATCGGTTTGCCAAAAGTAGATCATGAGCCGATAATATAATATATTCGACTCGAATATAAGCAATATATGAGCCGAACAAGCAATTTATTCAACTCTGCACAACCCCTGAAACTGTTTCACAAGATCAAGTATTGACAAGACCGCGGGGGAAATAAGACTTGCTAATATTTTGATGCATGCCTCCTTACCTTGTTGCAATTGATTGCGGGTGAGCACGGTACGCCTTTGAATTCTAAAATTGACATGCATTCCTACATCGACCTGTCGAAGATATCCATAGAGCCGACCTGAGTGCTAGTGGTCGACTCTAATGACAACCACAGCCTATAAGACAATCTGTAGCTTCTTTTCCCGATAGTAGCAGATCACGAAAAGTTTGATATTTTGTATACAATATCCGAAATATCAAACTTTTTGACAGATGATTTTACGACAAGAGTATCTAAATCGGTTGGAGAAGGCAGTCGCTCGATCGCCCGTGACTGCACTGACTGGGCCGCGTCAAGCTGGAAAAACAACTCTGGCGCGCCAGTTTTCAAAAGATTATATTTCAACCGTGTTTGACCTAGAGTCCAATTCTGACATGAAGGCACTTGAAAATCCGGAACTGGTGCTTGGCTCAATAAACGGTCTTGCGGTGATTGACGAAATTCAACGCATGCCAGAGTTGTTTTCTGCACTCCGGGTTCTCGCAGACAGGGAGCAGTCGAAAACGCGGTTTCTTATTCTCGGCAGTGCTTCTCCTTCCATGATAAAGGGAGTATCCGAGAGCCTTGCAGGTCGCATAGAATTTGTCGACATCACTGGATTTGACCTTCAGGAATCTGGTTTTAACAACTTGAATAACTTATGGTGTCGCGGAGGATTTCCAAGATCATTTTTAGCGGCATCGAACGATGCCAGCATCGCTTGGCGCAAGAATTTTATCCGCACATTTCTCGAACGGGATATACCGCAACTCGGCATCCGCATTCCAGCCTCGGCACTTGAGCGATTCTGGTACATGCTGGCGCATTGGCACGGGCAAGTCTGGAATGCATCAGAGCTAGGCAGGTCGCTCGGCGTGGGTGACAAGACCATGCGCAACTATCTTGACATCTTGACGGGCGTTTTCCTGATTCGTCAACTCCAGCCATGGTATGCAAACATCGCAAAACGACAAGTCAAGTCTCCCAAGATATATTTCCGGGATTCTGGACTTCTTCATGCATTGCTGGACATTCAAGACGACCAAAATTTGTACCGTCATCCAAAAGTCGGTGCTTCATGGGAGGGGTTCATTATTGAGCAGATTCTGAGTTGCCTTAATTATCCTCCTGCCTGGTTCTGGAGTACTCACAGTGGAGGTGAAATTGATTTGTTGATCCATCACAACGGATACAGGTTTGGTTTTGAAATCAAATACAGTGAGTCGCCAAAAGTATCCGCGGTGTTGAGGAAATCCGCAGCTTTGCTTGAACTCGACCATTTGTTCGTGGTCTATCCCGGCACCCGCTGCTATCCAATATCAGAACACATTACTGTTTTCCCTGCTGCCGACATTGTGGCATTGCCAAAGCATTTAACTGGGATGAATTAATCGGCCAATGATCTCAGCATGCACTTGCATGTATGGATTGTGGCAGATGGAGACGGAATACTCTGCGATTCTGATTCTTGCACGGTAGTAAAATTCAGGGTACTGGACTTGACAGGGGTCTGAACGAGTTCAAAACCAGACTTGAAAAATCCTCGCCGCTCAGCAGACTCAGGTTTTCCTGTCAGGCATCCTCTATGAAGATTCGTTCCAGTACTTCTGATTCAGTGTTTTTAAGTTTCGATTGCATCTTTGAATAAAGCGGCAACTCACTGGCCTCCGTCGACTCGCTTGACAGTCGCACAAAGCGTTGGTCTTCTTCTACTTGTTGCTGAGTCCACACCAAGGCATGGACGGATTTAAAACAGTAACACTCTTGTTCCTGACCTTGTGTGTCGGCTGTCAGCTTGGTTGTCCAGCATCAGATTTTGTGCGGCACAAGAAGATGCCCATATTCGTGAAAGGCATGTAACAAGTCGAGGGACAGAAAATCTCCGACTGTCCTGATTCGGATAGCAAGACATGCGCTTTAACTTGAGTCTGTTTGTGCTGTCCACAGTCAGTGGCTACAAATGAACGAGTACATTAATGCATACAGTTTTCATGGGAATACGCTAAAAAATGATTGATCTATCAACGGCAAAACTCATGCATACACCTTGTCATTATGTGGCAAAATCAAACGAAATTCTTGAATGTTCATGGGAGAAATATTATGAAACATTACATTACTGGCACGGCTATCGCACTCATTGTCGGCTTGTCGCCCGTTGCATCAATGGCGGAGACCATCCGCGTCACGCTTCAACTGCCCGAGACACACTCACTAGGAGTCAACTGGAACGATTTTGCCAGCATTGTGGAGGAAAAATCTGGCGGCGAACTCAAGATTCAGCTGTTCCCTTCAGCTCAGCTCTTTAAGGATAAAGAAGTCCCTGACGCTGTTGGAAGTGGTGCAGTAGAGGCTGGCTCCGCCTTTATCGGTCGTTTCGCCGGCTCTGTTCCTGCCGTCGATGTCGTTTCAATTCCGTTCATTTTTGGCAGTGAAGCACATATTCGTGCCGCAGTTGCACCAGGTTCAGACCTCCGCACCACTATTGACAATGCGATCCTAAAAGAAACCAACAACAGGGTTTTATGGTGGCAAGCCTTCGGTAGAAACATCTACCTCAACAATGGCTCAGCTATTCAGACGCCTTCCGATATCGCTGACAAAAAAGTTCGAACTTATGGAAAGGTTCACGGATGGACGGTTCAGGCCCTTGGCGGTGCTCCAACTCTGATGTCTGGTTCCAAGCAATTTCTGGCATATCAGCAAGGTGCTGTTGATGTCGGCATGACTGGTGTTTCTGCGGTCAAATCACGCAAACTGTTTGAAGTCATGGACCATATGACCTTGACTTTCGACAGCGCAATTGAGTTTATTGCGGTGATTAACAATAACTTTTATGAAGAGCAGTCGAAAGAGCATAAGGCAATTATCGATGCTGCAGCAGTGGAGGTCGAGAAGAAGCTGCGCGATCAGATCTATGCACAAGAAGCCATGATTGTCGAAGAAATGAAGTCCAATATGACAGTTGTTGAATTGACCGATGGTCAGCGTTCCCAGTGGGTTGAAGCAACTTCGGGCGTAGTCGACCGCTTTGTTGAAGAGACTGGCGAGACGGGGGCTAATGCAGTAACAGCCGTTAAGGCTGCAATGACCAACTAATCACTGAAACGCAATGACGGAAGAGGCAGTACAACTGCCCCTCCGTCCAGATTTATGGTCGGACATTAACCTACATAGATTCGAAGGAACATGCTTGCTCGCTTGATCGATAATATTTCCGAACTGACCGGTAAGATGAGCGCCTGGTGTCTGTTCCTGATTGGTTTTTTCATCACCTTTGAAGTTGTCATGCGGTATGTGTTTAACTCGCCAACCGTTTGGGTAGACGAGATAAGCCGTGTGCTGCAAGTCTGGGTTGTATATCTGGCTGCAGCCTATGTGCTCAAACATCGTGAGATGGTCACGATAGAAGTAATACTGACCAACCCAAATACCGTCTGGCGATGCCTTGCTGAAAGCTTTGCAATCATCATCCTGTTCCTCTTTGCAGGCATAGCCTGCTATTACGGCTTCGAGATCTGGTTAAAGTCGACACTGGCCGGACACACCACTGACACCTATCTTGCTCCTCCGAAGATGATAACCCATGCTCCTGTATGGGTCGGATCAGCATTGTTGATGCTGCAAGGTGCAGTCCAGCTGCATCGGGTCTGGTTCGAGGACCTTCCAGAAGACGACGTGATAGCTGGACCGCACTGATGGAAGCTGTCATTATCTTTGTGGCGCTTCTTGCGCTTTTGCTTTTACGTACGCCGGTCGCCTTCACGCTTGGCGGACTCGGAGTCGTCCTTTTGGCATTGAAGGGTTTTCCGCTTGTCGCTGTACCTCAGCGTCTGCATGGTGCTATGGACAGCTTTGAGCTGCTGGCCGTACCCATGTTCATCCTAATGTCCAATGTCTTGCTGAAAGGCGGAGTCGGACGCGATCTGTACTCCGCAGTTCAAGGCTGGGTTGGGCATTGGCCAGGAGGATTGGGTGTAGCCACAATCATTTCCTGCACGCTCTTTTCTGCAATTTCGGGGTCTTCTGTGGCCACCGCTGCCACCATCGGCACCGTTGCGATTCCCGAGATGTCGCAGCGTGGCTATGACAAGCCTTTCGTCTACGGCATGCTGGCGGCCGGCGGCACGCTAGGAATATTGATCCCACCATCAATCCCGCTGATCATATATGGCGTGATTACCGAAAACTCGATCCCAACATTGTTCTTGGCAGGTATCGGGCCGGGGTTGTTTCTCGCCACTGCATTTATCTTCTACGGAATCCTGTTCTCGCGTTTCTCGGGCGCGTACCAGCCAATGCCAAAGGCATCTTGGCAGGAGCGCAGTCGCGGCTCGCTTCTAGCCCTGCCGACTATCGCACTGGCCGTGGCTATCGTGGGCTCGATCTATACGGGCATAGCGACACCATCAGAAAGCGCGGGACTGGGATTTGTCATCGCGCTAATCATGACATTTGCAATGGGCCGCATGAATTGGACCAACCTGAAAGAGGCTGTCGAAAAGTCGTTACGCACTTCTGTCATGGTACTGATTATCGTGGCTAGTGCCAAAGTTTTTTCTTACGCAATCACGCTCTACTTGATCCCGCAATCGATCAGCGGCTTTCTGACGGAGAACATTTCCAACCCCAGCCTGTTTATTTTGGCCGTGGGCATTGTTCTTTTAATCATGGGGTTCTTTCTGGAATCGCTCTCAATGCTCCTGATCATGGTTCCAGTGCTGTTGCCCGCGGTACTGGATACGGGAATCGATCCAATCTGGTTTGGCATTTTCTTTGTGGTCTTGATTGAGACGGCACTCATCACCCCACCTATAGGCATGAACCTCTTCGTGATCCAGGCGGTAGCACAAGCGCGGTTGCAGGAGGTTGCCGTGGGAGCGATGCCGTTTGCATTCATCATGCTGGGCATGGCGATGATCCTGTGGTTCTGGAAGGATCTGGCGCTCTATATCCCCTATGATCTTGTGCGCTAGCGATTAAACCAATCGGTTTTGGCCCGTATCGCCGCATTCCGCTGAACAGCGAATCTCCAATCCCAAATTTAATATCCAATATCTAGTGTCCAATGCATTGACAAGTTTTCATCAAAAGATTCATTGGCACTAAATGCTAAACTTCGGTTAACTTTCCTTCTACATCTTGTTCAGACATCTATTTTATGAGGATGGTAATTGGTTCGAACTCTACTCCATACAGCATGTCATTTTCAGCGGGCAGTTTACTGCACTACGAGTCGGTTCATCTGGCAGCCCTGTACCTCGATTTGGGTAATTATCGTTCTGTTCGCAAGACAGTTGTGGCTGAAAATTTATTGCAGACCAGAACGCAGAGTACATGCATGCGCATCTGTCAGGAAGTTTTAACTAGATTGCAGGCACTGAACAGGGATGAAATTGAATTTCTGGTAGATTGCTCGCATCAGGAGCAACCCCATCTATTGTGGGTCGCTATTTGTCGTCGATATCGCTTTATTGGAGAGTTTGCTGTCGAGGTTTTACGAGAACACCACCTCAACTTGAAATCAAGATTAGGACATGAGGATTTTGACCTTTTCTTCAATAAAAAATCGGAATGGAATCCGGAACTTGATGATTTAAGCACCAACACGCGCAACCAACTCCGATGGGTTTTGTTTAAAATGTTGCGCGAACTGGAGTACTTAAACAAGCAAAATCACATCCAACCCCCAATACTCAGCAGAAAACTGCTGGAATTGCTTTATCGCAACAACCCTGAAGATGTGATGTGCTTCCCGGTAAATGAGTCGGATATGAAAAGTACATTGCGATGAAGTTGAATGCTGCTATAAAGCCAAACAAGGAGATGCTTGAACAACTTGTAAAAGTAATTTCGAGCAATCGCTTTCTCAACAAACAGGGTCTGGGCAATGAAGTTCCATTTTTCATCTGTCCATTCCAGCCAGAAGATGCAAATCAAGTTGCACGACTTCGCCAGCAATTGACTAGCCGGCTTGAGAAGAAAGGTGTTCAAATTCTGGAAATTGACCTGTATGACCTTTCCATGGAAATTCTTATCAAGCGCAATGTCTGGAATCGGGTAATTGAATTGGAACACTCTATTTCTAAAGACCAACTCAAGGAATTCCTGCAGGGAATATTGGCCCCCGAAGAACACCTTGTACCTGCCATTGCGTCCAAAATAACGAACGAAGAATTTGACGTACTGTTTCTTACCGGTGTTGGCGAAGTATTTCCATATATTCGCTCACACAACGTGTTAAACAACTTGCAGAGCACTGCCAAAAACCAGCCGACAGTAGTGTTTTTTCCGGGTTCATATACGCATGTTCCTGATTCAGGTACGTCTCTCGAACTTTTTGGGAAGCTTCGGGATGACAAGTACTACCGTGCATTCAATATCTTCCAATTTGAAGTATAGATTATAGGTATGGATATGAAGCTTAAAGCCATTTTCAAAAAACCAGTAGGCCGACCAATTGAAGGGGTAATCAAGGCTGACGATGAGACCAGTCTGCGTGTCGAAGTCGAAGAGTACATATTGACCAATGAAATTGAAAAACGCATTGAATCCTTTCTTAGTGCCTATACCAACTTCCAGGGGGCCAACGGCGTCTGGATTTCAGGATTCTTTGGATCTGGCAAATCTCACTTACTCAAGATGCTGGCTCTGTTGCTTGAGAACCGGCAAGTCGATGATAGCCCCGTTATCGACTTGTTCATGCCAAAGATTGAAGGAAATCAACTTCTGCTGGCAGATGTCCAAAAATCCGTCAACATACCCTCCAAAAGCATACTTTTTAACATTGACCAGAAAGCGGATGTTATCAGCAAATCCGAGGTTGATGCTCTTCTGTCAGTATTTGTCAAGGTTTTTGACCAGATGTGCGGCTATTACGGGAAGCAGGGCCATATTGCACAATTTGAACGGGACCTCGACAAGCGTGACCTTTTTGAGCAATTTCAATCAAACTATCAATCAATGGCAGGCATTGATTGGAATCAAGGTCGTGAGCAAGCGCTATTTGAGGCAGGCAATATAGCCAAAGCCTATTCCAAGACAACCGGTGAAGCCGAAAACATGGCTTTCGGAATCATTGACAAATACAGAGAGCAATACAGCGTCTCAATCGAGGATTTCGCCAATCAGGTAAATGCCTATATCGAGCAGCAACCTCATGGTTTTCGGCTGAACTTCTTTGTCGATGAGGTAGGTCAATATATCGCCGACAACGTCAAGCTGATGACCAATCTCCAGACGATAGCCGAGAGCCTGGCCACCAAGTGCAGGGGGTGTGCCTGGATTATTGTAACAGCCCAGGAAGAAATGGAGATGGTTATCGGGGAAATGGGCAGAAAACAAGCAAATGACTTTTCAAAAATTCAGGACCGATTCTCAAATCGCATGCGACTGACCAGTGCCGATGTGGCCGAAGTAATCCAGAAACGCCTACTTGTAAAAACCAGTGAAGCCACTGCCCTGCTAACGGATTTGTATTATGCACATTCCAACAATTTCAAGACGCTCTTTGATTTTGCCGACGGCTCAAAATCCTATCGCAACTTCCGGGATCAGGATCACTTCATAAGCAGTTATCCGTTTGTACCATATCAGTTTGATCTTTTCCAATCCTCCATCAAGGCTCTATCAGTTCACAACGCTTTCGAAGGCCAACATAGCTCAGTAGGCGAGCGCTCGATGTTGGGCGTGTTTCAAAAAGTAGTGGTTGACATTGAGGAGCTTGAAATTGGTCAACTGGCAGCCTTTGACTTGATGTTCGAGGGAATTCGGTCTGCATTGAAGTCATATATCCAGGGTGCCATTCTTCAAGCTGAAAAACACCTTGACGACACATTCGCAACCCGGTTGTTGAAAACACTTCTTTTGGTTAAGTATGTCAAGGATTTCAAGCCGACCATTCGCAATTTGTGCATATTGATGTTGGACAACTTCAATCAGGACATCTCAGCCCTCCGTACGAATATCGAGGAAAGCCTCAATCTGCTCGAACAGCAAACCTACATTCAACGAAATGGTGAACATTACGAATACCTGACCAATGAAGAAAAGGATATCGAGCAGGAAATCAAGAGTACCGAGGTTGAACAACCAGAAGTCAGTGACGAACTGCAAAAAATCATTTTTGACCAGATTGTCAGACAACAAAAAATCAGGCACGAAGAAAGCAAACGAGACTATCCATTTTCCAGAAAGCTGGATGATCGGCAATTTGGACGCGATCACGAAATAGGCATAAACGTCATCACTCCGTTTCACGAACATTTTGAAAACAAAAAATTACTCGTTAACCTTTCAGCGAAGATTCCAGATGACATGCTTGTGATCCTACCTCCCGACGCGAGGTTGATGCGTGATCTATTGACATACAAACAAACTGAAAAGTACATTCGGCAAAACATTTCAGCATCGCAAGTGGAGACAACCAGACACATTCTGGAACAAAAAAGCTCGCAAAATCAATTGCGATACGACGAACTGAAAGCCCAAATTCACAGTCAAGTCAGCAATGCAGACATATTGGTAGCAGGCGAGCGCATTGAATCCGGTTTCGGAGAAGCACAAACCAGAGTAGTCAGTGGGTTTCAAAAGCTGATAGCCAGCACCTATACAAACCTTGGCATGTTGCGCAGCGTCAACTATACCGAAAACGATATCGCCAAATACCTCCAATCATCCGATTCCGGCTTGATGGGTACTGGTGCCACATCGCTGGCAGAAACCGAATTGGAACTGCTAACGAGCATTCAAAACAACAGTAACAAGGGTATACGTACCACGCTAAAGGCCTTACTGGAAAAGTTCGAAAGAAAGCCATACGGATGGCACTTTGCGGCGGTGCTTTGTATACTGGCCATGCTGTGTGCCCGTGGCAAGGTAGAAGTGCGTATTGACGGCAATCTGCTGGAAGAAAACGACATGCTGGAACGAGCCTTTCGCAATACTCATGGGCACGGCAACGTGTTGCTTGACCCGCAAATCGAGTTTACCGCTACCCAGGTCCGCTCACTCAAGGAATTTTTTCAGGATTTTTTTGACACTGTACCTAATTCCAGCGAAGCCAGATCCCTTGCAAGGGAAACCGGCGAAATGTTTCAGGCAAAACTGGAGGAATTGAAGGGGAGCGCACATCGAAAGCAACAATACCCCTTCCTGGAAGCACTCGATCCGATAATAGATCGCATCAGGAAAATTGTCGGAAAGTCCTATTCATGGTATCTGGAGGAGCTCGTCCAGCAAAAAGTCGACCTGATGGTCATGAAGGAAGAGGTAATCGACCCCATCCATAAATTCATGAACGGTTCGCAGAAAGTAATTTTCGACCATGCCCGCGATCTGGTTCAAGATCAAAAGCCCAACCTGCATTACATTGAGGATAATGAAGTCGAAAAAATACAATCCCTTCTGAATGCCTCCGATTGTTACAAGGGCAATGGAATGCAACAACTAAAGTCAATAACCGATCATTTAAAGAAAAACATCGAATCCCGGATTAAGGACGAGACCTCAAGGGCAGTTCAGGAGTTGACAGGCATGGAAAACAATCTTTGCGGCTTACAGGAATTCAGCAGACTGAACGATGATCGGCAAGATGAAGTCAGGATGCATTTTCGCCAGACTGCTGCGGAGATTGAAAATCAAGAATTAATTGCGGTTATTCGTGACATATCGCGAAAATTCAAGGAATCAACACATCCGAAACTGCTTTCACTTATAACCTTATCCGATCAACAAAACCCATCAATTGAAGGAAGTGATACAACTGGTGAGGGAAAAGATAAAATCAGAAATATTGAATATATTCCATTCGGTTCAATGAAGTTAAATTCTGCTTTTGATAAAGCATGGTTGGCTGATGAAGAAGACATAGATGTCTTCCTGAAGCGCTTGCGCGAAATTTTGCTGAATGAAATCCGTAATAACAAAAGGATTCAAATATGATCAAGCAATTTGAACTTAAAAATTTCACGGCTTTCCATAAACTTACGTTGGATTTATCACCAAAAATCAATATCATTATTGGAGAAAACAGTACTGGAAAAACACATCTGCTCAAAGCCGCCTATGCCCTTCACAACAAAGTCAAGCCTGATGCAGACAGTGACGATGTACAAAAATTATTGACTACCAAGTTCCTTCGACTTTTTTTACCGATTGACGAAAAAGTCTGGAAACTTCGTCACCAAGGAGCAGTTGACGAAACTTACCTGCTGATACATTGGCTGAACGGACAAAAGGCGGCAATATCCTTCAATGTCAACTCAAAACTATTGATGGTGGAAAATAGACATGGAAAGGATCCGCAAAATACTGATGCGACATTTATACCAACCAAAGAGGTGATCTCGTTTATGGAGGGGTTTAACAGTCTTTATGAAATGTTCGAGGTTTCATTCGACCAGACTTATCATGATATCTGTGTTCTTCTAGATCTTCCCAAAGCACGTCCTGAAATCCTCCACAAAAAATCAAAATGGGCGATGAAGGAGATCGAGAATATATGCGGTGGGCGGTTCATTTTTTATGGAGGTGGACGAGTTACTTTCAAAAAAGATAATGTGGAATATTCAGCCAATGTAATCGCCGAGGGTTTCCGCAAACTCGGAGTGCTGTCGCGACTGCTCGAAACCAGTGCAATCAATCCGGGCATTAGTGGCCCTCTTTTCTGGGATGAGCCGGAGTCAGGTCTGAATCCCATGTTGATGGAATTGATAGTGAATATCTTATTGGAGTTATCACGGGCAGGTCAGCAAATTATCCTGACCACTCATGATTATATATTACTTAAGTGGTTTGACATATTAATGGATAGGGACAAGGGAGACCAGATACGTTTTCACAGCCTATTTCGTGATGGTAGTACCTCAGAGGTCAAAGCATCATCGACCGACAATTATTTGGAAATTGAACCGAACTCTCTTGATGAGACATTTGGCCTTCTGGTCGAACATGAGTTAAGGAGGGATATGGGAGATATTGGAAAGTGAAGGCAGTAGAAGTCGATGGTTTTTCCTTTCGATTTGAAGATGCCATTGACGCTTTTGTGTTTGACGAAAAAGATGTCACAAAAGCCACCTTCCACGGAGCTCCGATGAAGGCGGTTGACATTATTACCGAGTTTGCAAATTGCTATGTCTACATTGAAATGAAAGACTATGATGACCCCTCTGTCTATGATATCCGAAGCGCAATGAGCGATGATGAACAAATCAAGAGAAAGAAACGTTTCAATTGGCTGAAAGACTATCTCAAGTACAAGTTCCGAGATTCTTATCTCTACAGGCATGCCGAACAAAAAGTAGACAAACCCATTCACTATATATGCCTGAACAACTTCGATAGTGGGCTAAATTTTCTGATCCAAAAATCACTCAGGCTTGAGCTTCCAGTAGGCAAACCTTCAGACCGCTGGATTCAATCCTTGGTTGTGAGTTGCCATGTTGTAAATTTTGAAAGGTGGGAGAAGCTGTTTCCGAAATGGGAAATCTCCTACTTAACCAGCATCTCAAATTGATGCAATCGCTAAATTGGAAACAGCAAAATTAAAAAGGTTTGCTCAGTACGCTCGATGCAGTCTGATTGACCAAGTATCTACAATGCTTGATCTCGCATTGAGTGAGGACAGCGTTGCTCGGCGTGAAGAGGCTGAAGCCGTCAGGAATCTTGAACATCAGATTGAACGATATACCAAAGACCTGATCATTGAGCGAGTAGCTTACACGTGGTTCAATCGCTTCTGTGCTTTGCGCTTCATGGATGAGAACCGTTATTCGCGCATAGGGGTGGTGTCGCCTGCCATAGGAGAATTCCTTCCCGAGATTTTGTCTGTAGCCAAAACGGGGCATATTGATCAAAAGTATGTCCAGGAAGGAATTCGAAAGAAAGTTCTTGACCTGCTGAATGAAAATGTTCCCAGTCAGGATCCACAGGGTGAGGCATACCGCATGCTTCTGGTTGCCGTGTCAAACTACTGGCACAAGACAATGCCTTTTCTGTTCCAGCGGATCAACGACTATACCGAATTGCTCATACCCTATGACTTGCTCTCAGGAAACTCGATACTTGCGTATACCCGTGAAGCGATGACCCCTGGCGTTTGCAGGGATGTTGAGGTCATTGGCTGGCTATATCAATACTATATTTCAGAAAAAAAGGACAAGGTATTCGCAGACCTCAAGAAAAACAGGAAGATCCACCCTGAAAGCATACCAGCGGCCACCCAGTTATTCACTCCAAACTGGATCGTTCGCTATCTTGTTGAAAACTCTCTCGGCCGTTTATGGATGCTAAATCATCCCGAATCGGGGTTGATTGAACGGATGGACTACTACATCAGGCCGGATCAGCTGGAAGCAGATTATTTGCGTATTGACAGCCCGGAAGAAATCAAGGTGTGCGATCCTGCCTGCGGCTCTGGACACATGCTCACTTACGCTTTCGACCTGCTCTATGACATATACGAAGAGCAAGGATATTCACCCCAGGATATCCCGGAAAAGATTCTCGAAAATAATTTGCATGGTATCGAGATTGATGAACGTGCTGGAGAATTAGCCGCCCTTGCTCTAACCATGAAGGCTCGAGATAAGCACCGCCAATTCTTTGACAAGGGTATCAAGCCCAACATCTGTGTATTAGAGCCGATTCACTTTGAAAAAGATGAATTAGATGGCTATATGGATTTTATCGGGCGCGATTTGTTCTCCCCTACCCTTCAAGTCACCTTACATCAATTTGAAGAAGCTGATAATTTTGGTTCTCTGATCCTTCCAGAAATTGCCGATGCCGCAGAAGTTCTCAATGCTTTGGAGTCAAAGGATGTTAGAGAAAGTGTGTTATTCAGCAGAACCCATGAAAAAGTTCTTAAAATCTTGCGACAGTCAATCTACCTCAGCGATAAACACCATGCAGTGATAGCCAACCCGCCATACATGGGGAGCAGGAACATGAATAGTCGTTTAGCCCAGTGGTTAAAGAGCAACTATCCGGACAGCAGTTCTGATGTTTTTGCCTCATTTATAGAACGAAGTCTTGAATTTGTCCATGAAGAGGGGCTGGTTGCCATGATAACGATGCAAAGCTGGATGTTCCTGTCCTCTTTTCAGGCGTTTAGGCATCGGATTTTAAACCAAGAAACGATTTTATCCATGGCGCATTTGGGACCCAATGCTTTTGACAGCATTGGCGGTCATGTAGTAATGACTACAGCTTTCGTGCTTGAAAAGAAAGAAAAACCCTCGCATCAGGGAGGATATGTACGTTTGCTTGATGGAGAGTCTGAAAATATAAAGTCAAGGATGATGCGGGATGCAATCCATAATCCTGATTGCGGTTGGTTCTATCGCGCATCTAGTTCAGAATTCCAGAAAATCCCGGGAAGCCCAATCGCATACTGGGCTAAAGAAAATAACTTAATAAATGTATTCAATACCCAAAAAACCATCAATGACCTGTGTGACTTTACCGGATCACAAAACAAAACCGCAAACAACGACAAATATTTGCGGATGCATTGGGAAGTTTCTCGCATCGATATAGGGCAAAGATCAAGATGGGTTCCTTATGCCAAAGGCGGCGGAAACCGAAAATGGTTTGGCCTGCTGACAAATGTCGTTGATTGGTCTGAAGAGGCCATTGAATTCTACAAGACTAATCCAACCTCAAATTTGCTTGCCGAGGAATATCGGTTTCGTTCAGGCATTACGTACTCAGAGCTGACATCCAGCACCAATACATTTCGATTTCTTGCAAGAGGATGTATTTTCGATATGGCGGGGCCTAGTTTTCATCCCTCGCATGGGCATCAAGAAATATGCCTTCTTGGATGCAATAACAACGTTGCAAAAAAGATATTTCAAATATTTAACCCGACATTACACCTACAAGCAAAGGATGTAAAAAATCTGCCAATCCCAGAATTTGATGCCAATCAAAAACATAGAATAAGGGAAATTCACGATTCTTTAGTCGGTATTTCAAAAAAAGATTGGGATAGTACGGAACTGTCTTTGAACTTTATGCAAAACAGATTGCTTGATGACGTTGAGATACAGACACAAACATTAATCGAAAAGCGTTATTTAGATTTACGAGAACAGTGGAAACATGAAACAAATACGCTTCGAGACCTTGAATCTGAAAGCAACGAGTTGTTCATATCTGCTTATGGTATAGAAGATGATTTTGAGTCAAAAGTTGACTCCACTGAGATAACTCTCTTTGGCAACCCGACCTACCTCTATGGCAATGACAGAAGTGAAGAGAATCTGGAAAAACTGCTTTTGGCCGACACCATGCGCGAGCTAGTGTCCTATGCCGTAGGCTGCATGTTTGGCAGATATGCGCTTGAGAAGCCTGGGTTGATTCTCGCTAATCAAGGCGAGACTATCAAAGACTATTTCAAATTCATTCCGGAACCTGCTTTCCCAGCTGACAAGAATAACGTGATCCCTATTCTGGATGGTAACTGGTTTCAAGATGACATCACCGAACGCTTCTACCAGTTTCTGCGTGTTGCATTTGGCGAGGTAAATTATGAGGACAATCTGAGATTCGTTGAAAGATCACTGAACATGAATGACAGAAGAAATTTCAGCATGTGCAACTATTTTCTGAGCGAGTTTTATTCTGATCATGTGAAATACTACAAGAAACGCCCGATCTACTGGATGTTCTCAAGTTCCAGAGGCAGCTTTAATGCATTGATCTACCTGCATCGCTATAGTCCAGATACTGTCAGCGTGATCCTAAACGACTATTTACGAGAATTTCAAACCAAGCTCAGGGCTCAAAAAAACCAGTATGAAGCAGTCAGCATCAGTATCGGCAACAGTCAAAGCGAGAAAACCAAGGCCCTGAAGGAAATCGAAAAAATCAACAAGACTGTTTTAGAACTGGAAGAATACGAGCGTGAAGTACTCTACCCTCTTGCCGCTCGTCAGATCAATATCGACCTTGACGACGGTGTGAAGGTCAACTATCCCAAGTTTGGCAAGGCCTTGAAAAAAGTTCACGGGTTGAGTTCAACCAAAGTTATTCAAGATACTGTCGCATGAATGATCGCATTGCTCATGCGTTAACCCGTCTTTTCGACCGGCACCGCATTGTCTTTTGGTATGACTCCAACAGGGAATTGCGCGATGAATTTGATGCGCTTGACCTGCCTGAAGTTGAAAAACTGGAAATCCATAATAACGAATACGGTATCAAGCATCGCATCCTAAGAAAAGAATCGGAGCAAAAATTTCTGCTTTATCGTGCGGGACCTGAACCTGATAATTTAGAAAACTGGTTGCTGGATGTGCAGCTGGCCGAAGGCATATTTCGAACGGATCAACTGTCCATCTGGCTTGCTGAGTTAGAACTAGGCATTGAATTCGCAGAGGTGATTGAGCCTCACAAGGAACTGCTTCTGGCTGCCAAGCGAAGGAAACTCCTTAAGGAACTTCTCAGCCATGAGGATACGCCTGAACTGATTCGCATGAAAATGCTGGCAGTCTGTGTCGATTCGAATATCGAGCCACATCTGGACAAAATCATGGAAATCCTGCTGCAGGAGTTGTCGCAGGATAAAGACGAGAAGGTTAGATTGATCAAACGATGCGCACTGGACGATTTTCTCTGGAAACAGCTGAATCGTAAATTTGGCTATAAATCTGATGAACCGGGTATCCAGGATTTTGCGATTGAGTTATTCAAGTCTTGCTATGCAATGGGTATCCAGACGCAATCGAAGTTGACTAATGATGCCCTGTCTTTTCTCAAGAACTGGAAAGACAACCGAAATTTTCAAGATGGCTTTGAAATACTGTCTGGCAAATCGGCCAACATTCTTGGAATTCAGCAGGACCTGGAAAATCGAGATTTTCGGGAATTGATGAAATTCGATTACTTCAAGTTGATTGATCAGAAAATAATTTCAGAAGCAATAAAGAATCTGGTATCACATACGGCCTCCCATGATGATGTGTTGCCCTGGATTCGCCAGAGGCGGCAAAGTCATTGGTATAAAGAATTTCGAGACCTATACGAAGCTATTAATTTTGCCGCACAGTTCACTGACATTTTGCATAAAACAAACCTGACCATAAACAGTGTGGCTGAAGGCATCAGACAATATACTCAATCATGGTATCGACTGGATCAACTCTATCGCAAATTTGTCTATCACGCGCACAAATCTAGAAATGCCTCCCTTACAGAAGGGTTGATGAATCAAATTGAAAACCTTTATACCAATAGCTTCCTGTTAAAGGTTGGTGATCAGTTTCAATCTTTCGTGGAAAAAGCTGAGAACTGGGGTGACGACGAATCAATGGTAAGGCAAAACCAGTTTTTCGGACATTGGGTTCAACCGTTTCTTTTCAAGAACAACAAGGTATGTGTAATCATCTCGGATGCCATGCGTTACGAAATCGGAGATGAACTGCTCAAGCTTATTCGACAAAAAGATCGATACAGCGCTGAACTGCAACCAGCCCTTTCAATGCTGCCTAGTTATACCCAGCTTGGAATGGCGGCACTATTGCCCAACGACGAATTATCTATTGTAGACAATGATTCCGGTACGGTGTTGGTAAATGGAAAAAGCTCTACCGGCACAGTCAATCGGAACAAAATCCTGCAGAAAGCCGTAGGGAAAAGGAGTCGGGCTATTAAATACGAAGACTTCATGCAGTTTAACCGTGACGATAGCCGAGAACTGCTTAAAGACAACGATGTTGTCTATATCTACCACAATCGAATAGATCATGCAGGAGACAAGTTACATTCAGAGGGTCTGGCTTTTGAAGCGGCACAGCTGGCCCTTTCTGATATTGACAACCTGATCAATAAGCTTACAGGAGCAAATGCCAGCAATATCCTCGTTACCGCAGATCATGGGTTCATATATCAACATCGAGTTCTTGATGAAAGTGATTTCTTGGGCGTCAGCGCATCGGGCAAAGAAATATTTTATCGAGACCGGCGTTTTGTACTTGGCAGGGAATTAGCTCGATCAAATAGCTTTCATCATTTCACTTCAGAACAGCTTGGACTGGTGGGTGAAATCGAAGTTCAAATTCCCAAATCAATCAATCGTCTTCGCCTTAAGGGTTCTGGCAGCCGCTTTGTGCATGGCGGGGCATCTTTACAGGAAGTGGTAATACCTGTTCTCAAGGTCAACAAGAAAAGACAGAGTGATGTCAGAAAAGTTGATGTCGAGATACTGAGAGGCGCCAGTTCCGTGATTACCTCTGGGCAGCTCTCCGTAACCATGTACCAGACTGAGCCGATTACCGATAAAGTTCAACAACGTGAACTACGAGCTGGTATTTATGCCGAGTCAGGAAACCTCATTTCTGATCTCCATGTCGTTTCTTTTGATCTTGCATCTGATCATCCCAGAGACAGGGAATTACCGATACGCTTCGTGCTTACAAAGGAGGCAGATGAAGCTAATGATCAAGAGGTAGTTCTCCGACTTGAAGAAAAACACGCTGGAACATCACATTACAAGGAATACAGGTCAATTCGGTACACAATGCGTCGGTCATTCACCACCGACTTTGATTTCTGAAGAATTAAGATAGGAATGAATGATCTTGACCTAAAAATCAACTCCCATTTTCCAGGGCTCGTTGTTCGAAAAGATCTTGTCAAGACGGTCAAGGGCAACGCCATCGTCCCCACATATGTACTTGAATACCTTCTAGGACAATACTGCGCTACGAGCGATGAACCATCCATCCAGTCAGGAATCCAGGCAGTCAAGGATATTCTGCGTAAGCATTATGTCCATCGCAACGAAGCGGGCTTGGTTCGCTCCAACATCAAGGAGAAGGGACGCTACAAGGTCATCGATAAAATAAGTGTTGATCTGAATGACAAGAAGGATGTCTACGAAGCAGAATTCTCGAACTTGGGAATAAAGAATATTCTAGTCGATTCAGGGACTGTAAAAAAGCATCCAAAGCTTTTGGTTGGCGGGGTATGGTGCATCGCTGATCTGGAATATGAGTTTACCGAAGACAAGCACTCAAGCCCTTGGATTTTGGGTAGCCTCAAGCCTATTCAAATGTCTCATTTCAACTTTGACGAATATGTTGAATCCCGCAGGCAGTTCTCTACCGAAGAATGGATCGACCTGCTGATACAGAGCATAGGCCTAAACCCTGAAATGTTTGGATATCGTAGCAAGCTGACCCAGCTCATCCGCCTGATTCCCTTTTGCGAACGTAATTACAATCTGATTGAACTAGGGCCAAAGGGAACTGGAAAATCTCATATCTACTCGGAATTTTCACCTCATGGAATTCTGATATCGGGTGGTGAAGTAACGGTTCCCAAGCTATTTGTAAACAACTCCTCCGGAAAGATCGGTCTGGTTGGCTACTGGGACTGCATCGGCTTCGATGAATTTGCCGGTAGGCAAAAACGAGTAGACAAGGCTTTGGTCGATATCATGAAAAATTACATGGCCAACAAGTCCTTCTCACGCGGAGTCGAAACACTGGGAGCTGATGCTTCAATAGTCTTCGTCGGGAATACCCAGCACACAGTGCCGTACATGCTGAAACATTCAGATTTATTTTGTGAGCTTCCGAACAGCTTCTATGACTCTGCATTTCTTGATCGGATTCATTTCTATATTCCTGGCTGGGAAGTGGACATCATCCGGGGAGAGATGTTTTCTGGTGGCTATGGCTTCGTAGTGGATTACCTTGCTGAAATTCTTCGTTCCTTGCGCAATCATGATTACTCAGACCGCTATAAGAATTATTTTTCGCTGTCTCCCGATATTTCGACTCGGGACCGCGATGGAATTAACAAAACTTTTTCTGGTCTGATGAAGATTCTCTTTCCGAATGTCGAAGCATCCGAGAAGGAGGTTGAACAGTTGATTCGATTCTCTATCGAAGGACGAAAGCGAGTCAAGGATCAATTGATGAGAATTGATTCCACATATGAACCGGTTCAATTTAGCTATCAGGGGGCTGATGGGAAAGCGAGGCCTGTAACCACTCTTGAAGAAGATGAATATTCCAGCTATTACCATAAGGCAATAAGGGAGGACAATAATCATGATTTTTCAGAAATCACGCAGACAAAATCAGCTCAAAATGAATCTGGACCGTCTTCAGTAAGACCTGTTCTGGAAGAAAAACACCTTACCTATCAGGAAAATCAGAAAGGCATCTCGTTTGACAACCTGTTTGGACCTTATCTGATCGGCGCTACTAAAATAATGATTACTGATCCCTACATACGCATTTTCTATCAAATTCGCAATCTCATGGAATTATTGGAGACTGTTGTCAAGCATAAGAGTCTGGATCAAGAGGTATTCATGCATCTTGTGACAACAGAAGATCAAAACAGGAACGATCAACAGGTGGAAAATCTCGAAAAGATAAAAAAATCAGGTTATTCGGTAGGCATTAAATTCACCTGGGAGTTCGATAACTCACGATCAATCCATGCTCGACATATTACGACTGACCACGGCTGGAAAATATCGTTAGACCGAGGACTGGACATCTTCCAACCCTATGAAATGAATGATGCTTTTGCTTTTTCCAATCGCCTTCAACAACACCGCTCCAGCAAAGCTTTTGAAGTGACCTATATTAAATCCCGGCCAGGATAAAACCTCAGTTGCACATGATTCAGCAAAGTGATCCAAAATATAGGGAATGATATGCCTGACAGCCAAAATGATTTTTTGTCCCGCTTCACTCTTGATAAAGCAGATTAAATACTCTTTGGGCTTTGCCAAGGCCCCTGCATTTAGACTACTGGCATTCGATTTACCGGTTTTGGCTGTCAGGCATATAATTCCCAAAATATACAATGATCATGCAAGGAAAAAGTGTATTTTCAAAATATGAATCTGATGAAATTTGCAATCTTCTCTCCGAAATAAGAAAAGCAGACCGAGAACGCCAGAAAACACTCCGAAATAAACTCCGTACTAATTTCTCATTTTATATTTCGGACTTTGGAAGGAGCAATTCTTCAGGTTTTACTCGAGGTGATTTTGAAGAACTGATAAGGATTGGAAAAATATTGATAAACTCGGAACCTAATTCAACAAATTTGCCTTTGGTCATAGATCTACATGGATTGTTACTGGATCAGTGTATTTGGTTGAGGACATGCTACAACAGTTCTGAATTGCTCTTTGATGATGAAAATGTTGAAATTAGTGAATTGTTGAAATTCGCAGATGAGAAGTTCTTTGCTAACTTGAGTATAGTTTTTCAAGAATATATGATCATCTTAATTTATAAATTGACGGACAAACCCCAAAATGGGAAGAATGAAAATGTATCGACTCAGAACCTGAACAAGAAACTGTGCGAAAGGGTATATGACTCAAGAGATCAAGAATCTATCCGACAAATTGATATATTACCGTGAATCCTATATACGAGACTCAAGAAATAAGATAATTGGTCATGCAGATAAAGAGACATTAATGTGGAAAAATACTCTGGGAAAACATACTGAAGAAGAGGCAAATGGTTTTTTCAGCAATCTCCAAAAATATATGGACAGTGTCGGTTGTTTAATTGGTGTTGGGCCGGGTGACTTCACCAATCCGGACCCAGATGGCAGTGGTACTGACCTCATTCTCTGCCTCAGATATCTACGAGAGTTTCAGGAAACGGAAAGCCAAAACTGATTCGCAGACCATTATGGCTCCAGTCCTATTATTTTTCGATTTTTCAGGCTTGTTCTTCACAATCATGCTAAAATATTATAAGTAGCACTCGTTCAAGCCGATGCAATATTTCTCTCCCGGTCATCAATAGAGAGAGAGCAATCCCATACCGGAATGTAAGTGCAGGAAAACGGGCAAAAGCGTGGATTGAAAAAACAGGATTGTTCATGCATTACTCCCGATCACGACTTCACCCGGTTTCGCTACGTCGGCAACACATACATGAATGTTGTACATCTTGTCATCCGGCAACAGCTCTACCAACCCTTCTTCAAGCTCTTTTGCAGTAGTTGGAGATTTACCTGAAATCGGGGGGGAAACAGGACATTGTTCAGTTCTGCCAAACCACAACACAAGATAAATTCCATTTCCTCCCGATCCAGGGTCTATCAAATATTTTGATATCAATTGAGTCCCTATCGCACTCCACAAATCACGACTAGAGCTTTTCTTTATTTCAATTGGAACATGAAAACCCTGATAGGCGACCCGGATATCAGCCCTTCGGCTATCTGCATAAGAACCTTCCGGCTGAACATCAATTCCGAATATCTCCAACTTGGTTCTCAGCTTTGAAGCCAGCAAGTCACGACAAGCGTTTTCAGGCTTCGGATCTACCGGACGATTATAGCTATCCACATTCCAGTACTGACGCCAGTCAGATGTGTTTGACTGACGAATTTCTTTATTGATTTCCTCAAGTTTCTCATATGTGAGAACTGCCAGATCTCTTGCATTGGCAGGACTGCTATTGTCGAGAGTGTCAAGTACATCTTGCAAATTGTAATGACGAAACTGATCTTCCCGACAAACTTCATTTTGATGATAAGCAGCTCTTTCAAGATGAGATTTCCATGGCCGAAGTTTTTCATTGGATAACAATTTCCGGATTGAGTCAGTGGCAGCCGGTGATGAAATTTTTGCTAATTGGTTTATGTATGCACTGACCTGGCCCCCTACAGGCATTTCGAGAAAAATACCACCTTCCTCCTCCGAATCACCATAAGACGAAATTGGCCTGTATGATGGGCCAAGCAACTTGATAAGCAAACTTATTGCCAAGACTCGCAGATCTTTTGGAATAGTCTCGGGGAGTTGAAACCTACCGGATACTGCCTTCGCCAAAAAGCCAATTCGGCGTTCCCTGCCAGAGACATACGACTCGAGCCTGGAGGCATAAAGACCAGGCGAAAAAAACAACCCGGCGACCAACCAATGGACTTTCTGGGCAATGTTCATTCGACCTTGATCAATCTTTTTTTCAACTAAGCGTAACAGTGAATCCCGTTCGGGAATTTTGCTGGCCGAGAGGAGCAAATAATTCAGATCGTATAGTTGCTCGGAAGTGCAGTTAACAGGAAATTTCTCCAAAATGGTCATCGTTGATAAACGAGCTACTTCCTCATACTTTTGTGTATTTGCCAAATCAAACAGGGGAGAAGCCGTTTTACGGTTCCTTTGTCTTCCTACCACAAACTCTACCAACACATCAGCAACAATTGTGGGGTGGTTGGTTAGGAGTCTATTGAGCCAAAATGGTGGCGAGGCAACCGGACTGCGTCTTGTTGGCCACATGGGTACAGAGTAGTAAATTGCCAAGACAAGTCGGATAATTCTTTCTTTCCCCAGCATGCTGTCTAATGCTTCGGAATCAGAAATTTTCTCGAGTCCGGCCATGATCGGATATGCAAGATAGTGTGTACGATCAGCAATACGAAGACGTAGAATTTCCTTGTATGACGGAAGATCACTCCGTTCGGTAACCCTGCGAAATCCGGTCAGCACGTCTTCGACCAGAGAACTATCATGACGCAAAATGAAGTCCAGCCATTCTTCAGGATTATTTCCACCAACACCTGAGTATCCACCTAAATAGACTTTGGCAAGCTGATGTAAAAGTACAGGTGGTGCCTTATTTTCACGAAGTTCACCCCGATATGGCTCAACATCATCATGCCAGTCGGGACGATTGAAACGTTTCGATAACCCTTTAGCCTGAATTTTCCTGTTCTGATATTGCGTAAAATCCTGATCTTTCTTGAGTGCTTTGAGAAAACAATCCTTCTTTTCAGGAAAGTCCGTGAGGCGACTTAGTGCAAGTTGGTGAGATAAACCTTCATTTGCAAATTCATAATGCAGGCACTCGGCCACTCTTTCCAATAGCCAGTCAGAAATAACCGCGTCCTCGGTAATGATCGCCTGATCAAGACACCAGACTCCAAAATCTGCTGGTTTTTTCATGAAGAGCCTATAATACATCTCATTGTGCATATGGGCAAAAAACTCCCCAGACTTCATATATGAATTTTGATTAGTACAGCTTTTTATACTTCTCGATACCAGAGACTTCCATTGTTCCGGGTGCCTTTCGAGCCATTTCTGAATGTCGGATATATTTTGGTCATGATAGTGGTCTGCATGACAGTCCTGATCCATAATCAGGCCTAACCAATCGAACAGACGGTCTAACTCTAGTTCTTTAACCGACTTGTCAAGGATTCTGGCTAATAGAGCCCCCGCAAATTTATGAAGAAAAGAATTCGAACATTGATAATTGTCATTTTCGATTAATTGATTGGATCGATCTACCAATTGATCCAAAATTAACGACAGTTGTTCCGGGGTAGATTTTTCCGGCAGAAGAAAGGACCAAAAATATTCATGGTTAAAGTCATGGCCCCAGTTTGCCGGAATGTTGAGATATTCGATAATCCTTGCTTCAGTTATGACATTCGGATAAAGGGCATCTAGCAGATATAGTAACAAGGTACTTTCATGGTCTTGGATCTTCCCATTATGAATATCTTCGACCAAGGTCATGAATTCATCGAAAGCCCCATCATCCAATTCTCTATAGCGTATAAGTACTTCAAGTGCGCTTATCCTCACGCTAATCGATCTTGTTTTGTCGCGTACTATTTGCATTAGTAACTTGTTCAAACCTTTAAGGGCAATAGCGTTTTTAAGTGCCTTGAGCAGAAAAGCAACAAAGGATTGGTTCGACTCTTCCCTCGATTGGTCCTCAAGTTCTTCCCGCAAAATATTTTCCATTTCTGGTGTTATCATCTCACCAAAGCCAGATAGCAGGTCGTCCCAAGGTATTGACCCATAATTGTTGTCGATATCAACCTTGAGCCGTTTAAGCAACACACATCTATCATCGAGCGAAAATTGACCAGAATCTCCATATAAGACCGACCCGATAGAATCCCTGCCAATGATTTCTGATCTAGCAATCCTTGATTGCGCTCCAAGCCATGCAACCAACCCGCGTAACTCGGATACCACTGCACCATCATGACCCGTAACAAGTGATAGAAACCGTCCAATCGGCAAACCGTTTTCATCGACAAGCCTAGCTACGTGTCTTGCCGCCAGAAATTCTGCAACTAATCGATGCACAGGAGCCATGCCATCGACCATGGACTCGAATAACTTGGACTGCAGGCATTGAGGGTATACATCATGTTGATGGCCCGAAAATTGATCCATTGAGATGATGCCGTTTTTATCTTCCGCATTCACTTGACTGAATCCAGAAGCTCCGGTTAATAACTGAACTGCACAAATCCTACCACTGGCCTCCATCAAATCAGGTGTGCTGAATGGATTCATGGCTGACACTTTGTGACCAATATTGTGCTCTCCCAGAAGGGTTTGACAAGCCATAACAAAAACCTCAGTCTTAGTCTCTGGCCAATCACCGCCATTGCGTACTGCATGAGCGAGCATTTCAAGGCTTTGGGGGTTAGTTAGCAAGCTCTGAATTCCTCTTTTTTTTGCCTCCAAAATAAAGAATTCAGGATTTGATACATTAAGGTTATCTCGCAATATGTTCCAAATATCCTCTTCCGAAAGGGGTTCAAGTCGCAATATCTTGATATTTTTATCTGGCGATACCTCTTTTAATTGCTCAGCGTCATACATCCCAAACCAATCCGCTTCACGACAGGACAATCGAAAATTGGGGCATCCAAGGGTGTAGAGCGTTTTTCGAATCTTATCAAACGGAGTTTGGCTGTCGATTCGACCAGACCTAACCTCATCAAGACCATCAATGAACATAGTAGTATCATGCCACTCTGGCTTGTCATCGAAAGTGTTGAATGAGCGTGCAGTTACATATGTTCCGGGCTGGGTGACACTCTCTTCTCGAAATGTTGTAGTCTTGCCAGCACCTGGGGGGGCCAGTAGCACATAAGCTGCAACGGGGCGGAAGTTTTCAATGGGAGCTGCTTCTATAACCGGGTGCAACCGTGAATCCGAATACTTGATTTCCCGAACTTTTCGAGAAATTTTCACAATCAACTAGCCCATTCAAATGCAGGAATTGAAAGAAATTCCGACAATGGAATATCACCCTCCTCTCCGATAACTATGGATCGGCTAACGTTAAATTTTTTTGAAAACAACCCAAGTCCATGCATTTTTTGCTTTCTGTATTGACCACTTTTTACTTCAAACGCAATTGTTTTCGGGCCTCTTGACAGAACAAAATCTACCTCATAGTTCTCATTGCGCCAGTAGTAAAGCCGACAGTTTGACATACCCGTATTGAACAAATGTGCACCTACCGCACTTTCTACAAGACGTCCCCAGTAGGTTCTATCCGCCCTGGCATCATTAAAACTGTATCCGCTTACGACCGTCATGAGCGCAGTGTTTAGAACATTGAGTTTGGGACTTGAAGATTTTCGTCGAAAAGGTTTGTTACTATAGTTCTGAAGACCGGTCATTAAGCCAATTGTTGTTAGTAAATCCAGATATCGAGCCAGAGTTGTCGTGTTACCGGCATCCTGAAGCTGGCCAAGCATCTTATTGTAGGAAAGTATCTGACCTGAATATTCAGCACCAAGCATAAATAATTGCTTCAGAAGTGCAGGCTTATCAACCCTCTGGAAGGCAAGGATGTCCCTTTCAATATTGGGTTCAATCAAGGCATTAGATATGTAAGAGTTCCATCTATCGTGATCCTGGATAAATGATGCACTTCCGGGATAACCACCAAAAAATATATATTCCTCCAAGCTGAAGTCGAAAGCATTGACCATTTCCAGAAACGACCAATGTGTAAATCTGATTATCTCAAACCGCCCGGCAAGGCTCTCTGTCAATCCTTGCTGGAAAAGAAGCGGAGATGAACTTAATAAAACGACATGAAGTGGCAAATCATTGTAACGATCCTGATCCCACAGACCCTTGACGATTTTCGACCAATTTGTAATTTCTTTAATTTCATCGATTACAAGGACAAAACCCGTTTGGGAATTACGCGCACTTATGCGAGCCTCATCCCATTGCCGGATTAGCCATTCTTCATTTTTCATTTCATTATTAACTATCTCTGTTTTCGCGGATAGGCTTATGGTATTTTGTTCTAAAACCGGTGATGGCGAAATTACTATCGGATCAGAAGTATCTGCGGAAATATACCTTGAAGGAGACTCAAATTCACGCAAAGCCTGCTTTACCAATGTAGTCTTTCCGGTCTGGCGGGGTCCAATTAAGGCAATTAGAAAACGAGGCTTCTCTCCCAAACGAGAAAGCAAAGTCGACAACTGGTTTCGCTTGTATTCAATCATGTTTGTAATTATATTGTATTGAGCAAGTTTACTCAATACAATATGTCAAGCTGTTAATGATGAATAAAATCAATGATTTAACACCGAATATTATTAATTTTTCTATAACTTATAGACAACATAAATGACATGTTAACTCCGTCAGACTTGCTAACAATAATTCCGGAATAGGAGACCTGATGATACAATCACGCACTTTCAATTGAATCGTTCGATCAATGCGCACCTCCAGAATACTCCTTGCAACCTTAAAGGAAAACCCCGCTGATGCAGAGGTCATCTCACACCAGTTAATGGTGCGAGCAGGCCTGATACGACGCGTTGCAGCAGGAATTTATAACTGGCTGCCGACAGGCATGCTGGTGCTGAACAAGGTACAGCAGATCGTTCGCGAGGAAATGAACCGTTCCGGAGCACAGGAGGTTCTCCTGCCCGGAGTTCAACCTGCCGAACTATGGCAGGAGTCCGGCCGGTGGAATGATTATGGTCCGGAGCTGCTCAGGCTCAAGGACCGCCATCAGCGCGATTTCTGCCTGGGACCTACCCATGAGGAAGTGATCACCGCACTTTTGAAAAACGAAGTCCGGAGCTATCGGCAACTGCCCGGAAACTTCTATCAGATACAGACCAAGTTCCGCGATGAAATTCGCCCCCGTTTTGGCATCATGCGCGGTCGAGAATTCATCATGAAAGATGCCTATTCTTTTCATGATAGCCCGGAGTCCCTCAAGGAAACCTATGACGTTATGCACAACACCTACTGTGCCATCTTTGACCGTCTTGGACTTCGCTACCGGCCAGTGACCGCTGATTCCGGAAGCATCGGGGGGGAAATCTCCCACGAATTCCATGTTCTTGCCGATTCCGGTGAAGATGCAATCGCCTTTTCGACTTCAGGTGATTATGCTGCCAATCTGGACCTGGCAGAAGCCATGCCACCCACCAAACCAGCAGCTGAGCCCGGCATGGAACTAGAACTTGTCGACACACCCGGACTCAGGACCATCAATGACTTGGTTGAGCAGTTCAGCCAGCCAATCGAGAAAACCATTAAAACTCTGATTGTTGAAGCATCCAAGGAATCCGGCCATAAGCTCGTTGCAATGCTGGTTCGTGGTGATCATGAACTCAATCCTGTCAAGGCGGAAAAGCTTGATATCGTTGCCGCCCCCCTAAGAATGGCCGATGCGGATACTATTCGGGCAGAAATTGGCGCAGGCCCAGGATCACTTGGGCCAGTTAATCTGCCGATTCCCTGTATCGTCGATCATTGTGTCGCGGCTATGGCTGATTTCTCTGCCGGTGCCAATCAGGACGATAAGCACTACTTTGGCATTAACTGGGGCCGTGATGCTAAGCCTACGGAAATTACCGATATTCGCAACGTTGTGGATGGCGACCCCTCTCCCGATGGATGTGGAGAAATCAAAATTGCTCGGGGCGTTGAGGTCGGTCATATCTTTCAGCTTGGCTTGAAATACAGCACCGCCTTGAATGCATCAGTGCTCGATGCCGAGGGCAAAATGATTCCGATGCACATGGGTTGCTACGGAATTGGGGTCACCCGGATCGTTGCTGCCGCAATTGAGCAAAATCATGATGACAAGGGCATCATCTGGCCCGATTCAATTGCTCCTTGGTCTTTGGTGATTGTACCAATCGGATTAAACAAATCAGACAGTGTCAAAAAACTGACTGAGGAATTGTACGAATCACTCTTGAAGTCTGATATTGAAATACTGCTGGATGATCGTGATGAACGACCGGGCGTGCGATTTGCAGATATGGAGTTAATTGGCATTCCTCATCGAATCGTAATTGGCGAGCGAGGCATCGAAAAAAATTCCGTAGAGTATTATCATCGATCTACCAATCAGGCTAGGCAACTACCCATCAAAAATCTGGTCAATCAGCTAATTGGAATCATGCATAATTCCTGAATGACTGGATAAGGTTAGTATTGTTCAGGTCCTAGTTTGTCTGCCGGGAACAGTTTCGGAGCAAATGCGGGATGATGCCGGTATGCATCTGCTGAATAATCCGGCATTGGGTGGTTCTGGCCTGCATGGACTTGAAGACAGCGCTCATTCATCGTGCATAAACTCTGCGAACTAATGAGAGAGGAACCAGGGAGGCAACCAGTTAATCGATTAAAAATTATCGGGAGTGCGAGCCTCACATAGTATTCAGCATATTCATGTGGTTATAAGGCAAATCTTCTGAGATCAGGAGAAGTTAGAGATACGGTTTTGAAGCATTTACATACCAATGTGAGTTCCTCCAAAACGTTGCAGGTTACTCGATACTTCCTCAATGCACGGGCAAGCATTAGCTGCTTAGATGCAATGGCCAAAATTCCGGCACAGGACTGAAAAGTCACAAAACTGACTCATGAGAACCTGCCGAGCGGAGAAGCATGGCAACATCCCTCATCTACTCGGCTGCAGAACGAATTCTTTTATCTCACTCTGCTATTTTGGGATCTAACGCTGTTCGGTACCACTCCAAGAAGAACTGCAAAATCCTTTAAATCAATCACTTTTATTTAGCACTGTGAATTAATCAGCCACACAAGCGAGGGCTCAGCGTATTGAACGTGTAATTGAAGTGGTCTCCGCACTTCTCAATACTGAACTTATACCAACTCCTCATTCTGGAAATCTCTCGATTAATCTCCTGCTCTCGTGACTGGATTGTAATATCGCGTATCATCGGACAAAACAGCGAATCAGTGCACCACGCATCGAATTCAGCACCGATCCCAGCCTTCCGGTCGTTCAGACGTTGTTCAACGGCGGCTATGACTGCGTTTCCCTTTGTGGAGCACTGGGCTATTAGCTTGTTTTTATTTTCTACCAATGCTGCTTGTGTCGTGATTGCATCGGAAAATGACCCGACAGTATCGGATACGACCCAAGTTCGACCAGCATCAGACCATTCACCAAGTGGATATTCGCCAAGAGAAACCGATTTAAAACAGTCTGCATGAACATGCGGGAGCATTCCTATTCCGAGAACAAAACCCAGTAGCGTTGTGATTAGCGTTTTCATATTTGTTTTCTCAAGATATGTATGTTAAGTGCTTAATTTATAAAGTTTATGAAAAATATATATAAGTATTAACATGGATAGTCGAATTTGCATGGCATCTCTCCATACGGTGTAATGCACAATATACAAGTCATGGTTTGACACCACTCCACCTCCTGAACAATCATGGATTAACCATTCGTAGGATGGCAAAGTATATGAAAACATCAGATGCATCGTCAGACGACATAGCCGTTCCTAATTACCACCAATCATAAGCAGGTTTTGTGATGCAATGGGACAGATGCAACCACTTGATTAAAAAGGAGTATATCCATGAAGCGAAA
>JAPOSW010000087.1 GCA_026709505.1 Gammaproteobacteria bacterium
GTGACCTCTGGTACTGTAACTGTGACGCTGGATGTGGACAGGGCAGTGATGGGCATATTTGCCGCATCAACCTCAGCCACGCCCACACAAGCTGTCTGCCCTTCTCTTCCGTTGCTGGTTACTGTCGTTTGAGACCATGCCGGAAGTGCCGTCACTGCAAGCAGCAGGAGGGCTGCAAGCTGGGCTGTTAATTTACGAGGGGGGGGGGTGAATCTAGTAAATCGTTTCATTGCTCCATCCAAAATAAAGATTAGTAGATGTTCGGGCATTATACTGGAAAAACAGGCTGATTTTCAAGTTGACCCACTACCCAAATTTTACATGGAGCAGATGATTTCCTTTTGCGTGATGAATAACTCCAAGTACCCTGTTTCATCCACGCACCTCAACCCATAGCTGACCGTGATGACCGTCACTCTCTACCACCTGCTGTCATCCTACTCGGCAACGGACGCAAGAAATCGAAAGCACGTACCCTGTTCCGGGACTTCATCAAGGCAATCGCCGATGTTGTCATCTAGGAAAAGTCCACCAACCAGCGGTTCGGATGCAGGACCAACAACCCCTTCCTCCTTCATGCCGGCCATCAGGCTACCGATATCCCCATCTTCTGGCTCCGCAACCGCTGCTTCCAGCTGCCCGCCGAACCTATTCCAGTCTGGGTAATTCGAGCATTCCGCAGCAATTGCCGAGGTTTCAATTGGATGACAGAATGCCGAATAAAAGAATGAATCTTTCTACAGTCCAGTATGATGCTATACCGATGCAGGGAAGTGCAATGATCCAGTACAAGGGGGCGAGGGCGCGACGATTTATTCGGGCAATCAGCCACAACAGGAACCAGACACCGGCAACAATCATGACTTGTCCTATCTCTACTCCGACATTGAAAGCGATCAGGGACTTCCAGAGATGGGCCCCGCCAGGTACCAGCAATTCATTCAGCACGAATGAAAAACCAAGTCCATGGATCAGTCCGATGCCGGAAGTTACTGCATAGGAAGCGAATGAATCCGATAACTTGCGTATAGAGAGAAGGATTAAGCTGGCTGCGTAGATTATCGTCAATGCAATGGCAGTCTCTACTGCAGGCACAAACCACGCTCCACTCGGAACATATCCGAAAAAACCAAGGATCAGGGTAACCGTATGGCCCAGGGTAAAACCGGTTATTCGCCACAAGAGCCCCATGAACCCTGTAGCACCAATAGTCAGGCACAAAATGAACAGAACATGGTCGAGCCCTTCAAGGATATGGATTATTCCCTGTCCGATAAAAGTGGAAACAGCCGCCCATTCCGAATTTCTGATTTCAACGGGCTCATTTAAAAGACCGGTTAGTCTGTGGACTCGGACATTACCCGGAAAATGATCAAGTATCAGGTTCGCTGTTTTTTCCTGACCCTCTAATCCTGGATTGAACAGACTGTGAAATGAGTATGTGTTGACCGGATTCTGATGTCGATAACGAAGCAGCAGATCGGTAACTGTGGCTCCAACGTATATTTCCGGGTATTCATACGGAAATACCTCTCCTTCGAAAGCACGACTCGCTTCTTCCAGTGTTGAAAATGGGGGTTGCTCGAAACCGGGATGCAATCCGACATCAATAATTTCCGCGTTTAGCTTCTCCCCATCGACAGAAAAAAACTGACCGCTTGCGGCGATTGCGGCAAAATCGAAAGGGGAATATCGAATGGATTCCAAATCGAGGTAGTGCATCAGCGTACCCGACTCCATTCGGTTATAGGTGAAAGGCGGAGGTTCTAGAATTCCGAATTCATCCTCCAGCACAAGTCCGGCAAGAAACAAGGGGGTTGGCAGTCGCAGGTATACGTCAAGTCCCTGGCTGGTATGAACAACGTGAATCGTGCGAATGTTCAGGTCCAGATTGAAATGCGCCGAGGCAGATGGTGAAGCAAGAAGGGCGAGAAAACCCAGAAGCAACCGGATGAACATGGACCTGGATGCTATCCTGTGAGAGACTTCATAGCCACTCATGCTTACTGCAGCGATGGATAGTGAGTATACTCCGCTACCAAACGCGAATTGGTGATTCCCAGAACAGAATCATGCAGTAAAGAAGCCGGGTAACCCCATGCCCATTCCCTGCAATTGAAAAGTCGGGAAGTCTTTCCCGACTTTTCTGGTGGCACGGCCCTTTTCGGCTATCTAGCCAGAATCACCGGCGGCACTAACCATATTATGTGAACCAAAGTACATCACATGGCCTTTCATGTCGGCGATACTGGCGGCACTCAGTTGTACGGTTGGTTCATCCAGTATCGTGTTGGGGTGTCTCTCTGTCCATTCAAGAGCCGGCATTAGCGTTGAAGTTACAAAAGTTGTCTCGGGCACCAGATAATGGTGCGGTATAGCCACTTTTGCGCCGGTCATTGCGACAACGCTGTCTGCCTGCTGGTAGTCGAGGATATGTTCTGAACCGTCTACCGGCACAAATACAACGTCAACCTCTCCGATTTTTTCCATCACTTCGGTTGGCGGGTTGGCTCGATTGTCTCCCCACATAAGCAGGCGTAGACCCCCCGTCTCAATGAGGTAGAGATTATTATCCAGGTGCCTGAAGTTGGTAGGTGGACAGGGGTCGTCTCGTCCTTCAAATTGCTTGACAGCATCAGTCCAGGGTATGATTCCTGGTGCGACACAGACATGCTTGTCAGCAATTCCGGTGATTTTTACGTCGCCGAGTTCAAATGTGCCGCCCATGCGGTCCAGCAGCATATTGGCATCCAGCCTGTCAAGGGCATCATGGTCAAAATGGGCATGGGTGGAAAGGCCAATATCCACCTCGGTCATTGGGAATTCCATGCGATACCATAGGCCCCATGCTCCGGAAGGGTCGTTTCGCCAAGGGTCCACAATCATGGTTACTCCCTTGGGCGAGGTTATCTTGAACGATGAGTTGCTGTAGTAGGCGATTTCAACCATTCCGGTAGAATCCCGAACCCCGCCTTCGTTCTGTATTTCGACGATTCGGTTGTGATTATTGCTGGACATCCATGCGTTCATTTGGCTGATTGCCTGATCACTGACGGTTGCGATTCCTCCGATGGCGATCGCCGCAGCGACCGCAAGCAGTTTTATTCTCTTCATGATGACGTGGCTCCAAGTGCGCGGATATGCTAGAACTGTTCCCAAAAGGCTCAAGGCCGTTGAAATCTTCGAGTCATTACTCGTCAAATTTTCAACGTATTGGATTATATTATATCCAATGTCAACTGCATTTGGAAAAACCTTCACTCACTCGCTTATGCATCGTTTGACTTAAAATCCCGAAAATAGTCGGGTAAGATAGTTCAGGCAGTAGAAGGTTCTTATCATGAAGGGCATGCAGATACCTTGCAAAACAATACTGATCGGGCAGGACAGATCCAATTGTCAGTGGACGGACGGCTTTGTTCCGGTGACTGCGGTACCTGTTATCAGCATCCGTAAATTCATGCTGGACTTGACCTCAGTGCTCTCAAGCCGGGATATCCAATCCCCCAGAGCATCGCAATAAAATGGCTTCCTCCCTGTTTTTTGATCGCAAGGTTCTCTCATGGGCCCTCTATGATTGGGCAAATTCGGCTTTTGCGACAACCGTGGTGGCTGGTTTTTTTCCAGTCCTCTATAGCCACATGACTCGTGACCTGACGACTCAGGATGCCCAGATCTGGCTCAATATCACGATTGCCGTGGCCAGCATCGTCGCTGGCATCAGTTCGCCCATTCTGGGTGCAATTGCGGATTCCGGCAATCGGCGCAAGACTTTCCTCGCCGGATTCACCTTGCTGGGCATCATAATGTGCCTGGGTCTCGGCTGGGCTGCATCCGGCCTGTGGTGGATGGCGCTGATCCTGTATGGAATCGGACTGATTGGATTCAATGGGGCGATTACCTTTTACAACTCCCTTCTGGTCTTGATATCGTCTATTGATCAAGTCGATGTAGTCTCCGGTTACGGGTATGCGCTCGGGTATATTGGCGGCGGCCTTTTGTTTCTGATCAATGTATTGATGGTCACCAATCCGGGCTGGTTTGGATTTGAAACAACCTCGTTTGCTCTCGCCGTATCATTTGCGTCCGTCGGGATTTGGTGGCTGGTTTTTAGCCTGCCTCTTTTTCTGTTCGTCAAGGAGCCTCATACCGAGCGAAACCTTGGCATTGGTTCAACAGTCGGCGAGGGCTGGCATCGGTTCAAGTCAACGCTCCGGGAAATCCGCATGCTCCGCGCGGCATCTTTCTTTCTCATCGGTTATTGGCTGTATATCGACGGTGTCGCAACCATCTTCAAGATGGCGGTCTTTTTCGCAGACCGTATTCTGGGGCTGCCTTCGGATAGTCTGATCAAGGCACTGCTGCTAACCCAATTCGTGTCGTTTCCAGCCGCGCTGTTCTTCGGGTGGCTCGGTAAGAAGACAGGTCCAAAGCTTGGAATCTATGCCTGCATTGCCGTGTATGCGACAGCCATCGCTTACGCATGGCAATGGCTGCGTTCTGCGCAGGATTTCTATTTTCTGGCAGTGAGTATCGGCCTGGTTCAGGGAGGAATTCAGGGTCTCAGCCGATCACTCTTCGCAAGGCTGATCCCGAAATCCAAAACTGCGGAGTTTTTCGGGTTTTTCAATCTTGTTGGCAGGTTCTCGAGTATTTTGGGTCCGCTGATGATGATTATGGTTCCAATTCTGATCGCTGGGGCTGATGAGCGAGACAGCATTCTCGTGTTGCTGATACTGTTCGCCGGTGGTGCATTCTTCCTATCAAGGGTGGACATCAATTCGGGTATTGATCAGGCCAGGCGTCTGGATGACTCCATTGACCTGCCAAAATCCTGAAAATAACAAGGAATCAGATCCTCGTTTTCGCTCACTTCAACCCGGTAATCCATTACACTCACGGCAGGCGATTATTTAACTTCAGCGAACATCCGGTGGATCCTGACAAGGTTTCCTTGACATCATTGGATCAAGTTGCACAGGCGAATTTTCTTCACCCTTGGATATCTACCACAAACAACTCAACTGCTCCAGGGAATCCATTGACCTGGATTTCTGGAAAAACCCCCAGGGTGCATCGGTTCCTGATGATGAACTGAGCTTTCTGTTGATTCCGGATGCGGTGGAGTCTGCTGCTTGTCTGGATCTTGCCAGGCAAGTGCACCGCTGGCAGTCTGAACAGGAGAATGGTGCAAAGCGAATCACCCGGGCATTGATGGTCACCATGGGCGGCTTGTTGCCGAGCGTGCTCCTTTATGATCATCTGGTGGAGGGGCGTCTGGATGGTATGCCCAAGATCCAGTTTGGAACGCTTGGTGTCTCCTTGTACAAGGGACCCGGTCAGCGCTACGAGAACCCAAGGGTTCAGCACGGCATCTCGATCCCGGTAAGTGGCCAGACAGTCTTGCTGCTGGATGACATGGGTGATGGAGGGGGGACGTTGCAGTTCCTGAATCAATACGTGCGCGACAGTGGTGCTCGAAGAGTATTGACTCTGGTTATGTACATGAAGCCAAAGGCGAAGACGGTCTGTGATGCAGACTTCTCGTTCGGCGAAACACCACAGGATACGTGGATCATCACGCCACGCGAGAGAATTGAAACCCTAGTTAAACGGGTGCCAGTCTGGAAGCAGCGAGGTGCTTCCATTGAGGAATGCCGTCGTCGATTGATTGACCTGATTGGCTATACAAAATCAGAAGTGGACTATTATCTTGGACAAGCCTATAGTCGATCGTGAGAGGTTGCCAGGGTTCAGATAAGCAGTTTCTGCAGGGTCACAATTTTTCCCGGTTTAGGACTTCGCGTCCCGATCTCCACAAACCCCCTCATTTTGTGAAACCACAGTGAAGCTTCATTTCTCGGTTTCACGTTTATCTCCGCAACAACCGATAATAATGACTGCTCACGCGCCCAGGCCACTGCCTGGTCATAAAACTGCTTGCCGATGCCCAGGCCCCGGCAGGTAGAGTGGACCGCGATGCGGTCAATGTACAGGAACTGCTTTTCGTGTTCGTCGAACCACTGGTAGTTGGTACTGTCATAGTCGGCACCGCTTTCGAAACCAAGCAGGAAACCACCGATGCCTTGCGGTGTCTGGCAAACCAGAAGCAGGCTGGACAGCTCCCTCAGCAGGCGAAGTCGCTCCTCGTTCAGGGGGCTTAGCATGTTGACCGATTCCTGATTTATTTCAAGAATCTCCTGAGTGTCGGCATTTGCGAAATGGCGGATCAACGTTTTCATGCTTTAGTATGGCTGATTGGGTGAATCGTGATTATAGTTTCTTGCGTTTCAGGCTTCGAACTAGACTTCGTGCAGGATGGATGGCACGAACCAGCGAGGCCTGAAGTGGCAGCGGTTCATTTGCAATCCATGATGCAAGCAGTTCGCCACCCAGTGCGGCCCCTGTCATGCCGTGCGAACCCCAGGCTCCCGATAGATACAATCCCGGATGATAGGCGAGTGCAATGTCTGATGACGGGTAGCTCCGTTTTTGCATGGATCGGAATTGATGGGAAAAACTTTCCTGCTTCGGAACTGCGCCAACCGTGGGAAGTCGGTTTTCACTGACCATGCGCACTCCATTATGTGCACTTTCGATGCTGTGATCGAGCTTGTGGTTCGGCTTGACAAGGCGAGGCAGGGCTGTTTCAAGATCATGGAGATTTTGCTTGTCTGCTTCATGGGCTGGACTGACTGAAATCGTGCCACTTGCAAAAGTGGAGCCAATCAAATGACGGCCGTCAGAGGCCGGCAGCAGATAGCCCCCATAGCGAAGGATGCACTTTGGGGACTGCAGCAGCAGTTTGGCGTCAATAAAGGTGCTTTGGCCCGAGACCCGTGTGAAGGGCATCCAGTTGACTTCAGGCCATGCCATGGCATGGCCTGCTGCGAGAATCACGACACCGGCATCCGAAAGGATTTGCCGATTTGGGTCGACTATGCTCACACCCTCTTTGCCAGGCAGGAAGTCGAAAGCCTGTTTCCCCAGCCGAAGTTCGATATTTTCATGAGCGAGCAAATGCTTGATCCACTTGCCCGGAATTACGGATCCTGCTTTTGGATAAAGCAGCCCTGCAAAGGGATATTCAACACCGCTTGCCGATTCTGCTTGATCTCGGGTGGTCGGTTGTACCAGCCACCCGGGAAGAGATCGGGCAGATATTTTTTCCTGGCGCAATCTTTGGGCTTCATCCATAGCGAACGCAAGGAGGCCACATGAGTCGTGGAATATTTTCTCAGGATCCGATTCATTGAGATGATTCAACAGAAACATGAAGCTTTGCAGGGAAAGCTGCTCTTCAAGCGAGGGTTTGGCAGTCAAGTATGGAGAATAAACCGCAGCTGGACTGCCGCTTGCCTGCATTGCTACGTGTGATTCCTGTTCCAGAACGGTAACTTGCCATCCGCGCCTTGCCAGATGGTAGGCACTTTGGGCACCTGCAATACCCGCCCCAACCACAGTTGCTGTTTTTGATGGAGGGTCGGTTCGCTCCGGAAAATACCATGGCTCCTGGACTCGAATATTCGGTCGCGATTCCATAACCCCGGTCAGCATTTCCCGCTTTTTGCCAAACCCCGGAACTTTGCGGATGTGAAACCCGTTATTGAGTAATGATTGTCGGACCAGAGAGGCCACGGTGAATGTTGCAATCGTTGTACCGGTGCTGCTCAGCCTGGCGATTTCGCGAAATACCGGCCTGCTCCACATATCGGGATTCCTGGTCGGTGAGAACCCATCCAGATACCAGCAGTCGACTTTTGCGATCAGTTCACCTAATACATGACGGGCCTCGCCATGGCACAAGGTCAGGGTTACGCGGCCGGCATCCAGAACAAAGCGGTAAAAGCCTGTAAGGGTGCTCAGCCACTGCTGGCAGAGCTGCCTGGAGAGTGGTTCCAGTTCGGGAAAGAGCGCATGGCAGAGTCTGAGTGTCCTGACGTCAAGGGGGTGTTTTTCCAGCGAGATGTAATGCAGTCTCGAGTTGTCATCTGAATGGCGACGCCACAATTGCCATGTCGCAAGGAAGTTGAGCCCCGTCCCGAATCCGGTTTCAGCAACCGTAAAGACTGGCTTATCCATCCAACGAGCTGGCAGGTCATTTCCCTTGAGGAACACATGCCTTGATTCTTCAAGTCCATTTTCCCGGGAGAAATAGATATCCCGGTAGATGCCTGAGTAGGGCGTATGATCAATTATTTCAAGAATCACTCAGGAGGGCCGGCTATGTGTCAAATAGGGTGACTGCTTGCAGAAGTGGCGACCGGGTTTGCCGATAATGCATCATGCTTCGGTCTTATCGATATCTTATTTTGCATGTCTGTTCGTATAGAATCGGCAGCACGGTTTCCGTTGCCTTGGGAACCGGGATGTTAGCCATTTCGTCAAGAATCAAGACCTTGCTCATCTGGCATCCTACAATAGCAGTTTACTTGAATCCCAATCACCATACTCTGAAAACAATATGCAAAGACACTTTAAACTTATCTCTGTAGAAGATGCGAAGTCTCTGATGGCCAAAGAGGCAGTGCAGCTTGTGGATATCCGAGATCCGGATTCTCACACACAAAACCATGTTCGGGGATCAATACGGGTTGACAACCAGAATCTCAAGGAATTTCTTGACCAAGCGGACCGCAAGGTTCCCTTAATCGTTTACTGTTATCATGGAAATGCGAGTCAGAGTGCCGCTGAATTCATGGGGCAGCAGGGGTTTGAACAGGCTTACAGTCTCGACGGCGGATTCAAGCGCTGGCATGATTTATCCCAGATGGATAAATCAGGGTAGGATATTACCCAAAACTCCCTGCACGATGCTCAAGCGTAAAATGGCTAAACTGCATTGACAATATCTCTGGCTGCATAACACATGATCGAAACATTGACTTCTGCGATTTCCGCACACGGACCCATTGCCAAAATGGTCTGGGTACTTCTGGTCGTGGTGATTCTGGATATTGCGAGTCGGCTGCTGATCAGGAAAATGGCTGTACTCACCCAAAAAAGCAAGACGGCCTGGGACGACGCGCTGATCGAGTCAATGGGTGCACCAATCCACTGGCTGATCTGGGTTGTTGGCTTGACTGTTGCTTTAGATGTCTCGGGGATATTGCCGGCAAACGTTGCCGGGATGTTGCAGGTCGCACGCCTCCTGATTGTGGTTGCTCTTTTTTCATGGTTTCTGTTTCGCCTGATTGAATCATTCGGCAATAATCTAGTGGGCAAAACCACCTTGAGCGGCGGGACTATCGATCAATCGCTGGTCGACATAGTGAGCAAGCTGATCAAGCTCATCGTGGTGATTCTTGCGGTGCTGATTGCCATGCAGAGTCTGGGTTTCAGCCTTACCGGCCTGCTTGCATTCGGCGGCATCGGCGGCCTTGCGGTAGGATTTGCCGCCAAGGACATGCTGGCCAACTTTTTTGGCGGATTCATGATTTACTTTGATCGCCCCTTCAAGGTCGGGGACTGGGTGCGTTCGCCGGACCGCGAGATTGAGGGCATTGTCGAGAAAATCGGATGGCGAGTCACGCTGATTCGCAATTTCGACAGCCGCCCCCTTTACGTGCCAAATTCAAGCTTTTCCTGTATAACCATTGAAAACGTCACAAGAATGAGCAATCGCAGAATCTATGAACTTGTCGGAATTCGCTATCAGGACGCTGGCATGATGAATCAGATAGTCGATGATGTGCGCTCCTATCTTGAATCTCATCAGGATGTTGATCAGGAGAAAACGCTAATGGTCGGTTTTACTGCATTCTCGGCATCATCCCTGGATTTTTTCATTTACTGCTTTACCCGAACCCAGTCCGGACCGGAATACTATCGAGTCAAGCAGGATATTCTGCTTAGGATTTTAGACATTGTCGAAGGTCATGGCGCGTCCTGTGCCTTCCCGACCACCACGCTCGACATTCCCGATCCGGTGCTGGTTACCTCACCCAAGAATGCTACCTGATCGACATTTAAGTGCTGACAAGCCAAAAGTCTTTCCCAGACTCCAGAATTTGGCCTTTACAGCCTTTGCATATTGAATCTAGCTTGAAGATTTTTTCAAGTTGCAATTCTTGCAAAGCATTTGCAGATTCTTGTCGACAGTCAAGCCTCCCTCTCTCCAAGGTATGATGTGATCTCCCTCCATCTTGTTGAACGTAAATTTGTTGTCGCAGATCTTGCATATGCCTTTCTGTCTTTCGTAGGCTCTGGTCTTTTGGTTTTTTGTGAAAGTGAGCAGATTGATAGTGATTCCTATTGTCATGACCCATGCTATAATTTTGCGGCATCATTAATATACGCGACTGCTTAGGAGGCTGACCTGAATTAATTTTCCATCTGACTGGGACTGTGTTTCAAAATCCGGATGGAAAGTGCGCCTGAACCTGAAGTGCTGACTGTCAAGATGTCTGCGGCGGTCGAGGCCTGTCTTGACTAAAACTCGGGAGGTCTATCTGAGCGGCATGAGAATCGTTTGCCATCGGAAAGCTGGGAAATTAAATTAGACTTGGATACTTAGAATGAACAGCTATGAGTAATTATAAATTGTTGAGGTCATGAACTCTTTTATATTCAACTATAGCCTGCTTCAGGGGGGTAATTTTAAAAATTTTGGTTGGGCTTATATGCCCATGGCTTCTGCATGTTCAATTAAGCATTTTCTTTCTGTACGATAATTCTGCTGTAATGGTGGAGATCGTAAAAAAACAAAATATAGGGGGATTAAATAGTTTGAATCGAGCTGGATGTGTCGAAAATATCAGGGATGAGGCACATATCACCGTCTATCTTGACTATGCTGCAACGACGCCTGTTGATGCTCGTGTTATCTCGACAATGTCTAAATACTTGGGGGTTGATGGGATTTTCGGTAACCCAGCATCGCAATCGCACGGTTTCGGACGTGAGGCCGAGAAAGCCGTTGAAAAAGCACGGAAGCAAGTAGCAAATCTTATTGGTGCTGATCCATCTGAAGTCATATGGACTTCTGGAGCTACTGAATCTATCAATTTAGCGATCAAGGGTGTAGCTCATGGCAATAAAAATCTCGGAAAACATCTGGTTACATCAAGTCTTGAGCACAAAGCGGTTCTTGATACATGCAAGCAACTTGAGCAACAGGGTTTTGAGGTCACCTACCTCCACCCTGACATGCAAGGATTAATATCCCTTAAGAGTGTGAAGGAAGCACTAAGGGACGATACAATTCTTGTGTCTCTGATGCATGTAAATAACGAGGTCGGGACTATAACAGATATCAGGGCGATCGGAGAGATAACTCAACCCCGCGGCATTATATTTCATGTGGACGCTGCACAGAGCGTAGCACGTCTGCCGATTGATGTGAAATCAATCAAAGCGGATCTAATTTCACTTAGCAGTCATAAGATGTATGGACCGAAGGGCGTTGGGGCGCTATATGTACGCCGATCTTCCCATATTCATATAGAGCCGCAAATACATGGTGGTAGTCAGGAGCATGGATTGCGCCCTGGTACACTGGCCACACATCAGGTGGCAGGGATGGGCGAAGCTTCGGATTTGATTCTTGAGTATCGTGCACGGGATACGATAAGATATGAAACACTTGATTCTCGTTTGCTTAACCATCTCAGGGCTATTGAATGTATCACTATAAACGGTAGCCAAGCGAACCGTGTTGCAGGAATTCTGAATATCGGATTCGCCTGCGTAGAGAGTGAGTCACTTATGATGTTGTTAAAAGATTTGGCTATTTCTTCAGGGTCAGCGTGTACATCTTCTGACATAGAACCCTCTCACGTTTTGCTGTCTCTAGGTTTGTCTGAAGACATGGCAAACTGTTCCGTCCGCTTTAGCCTCGGTAGGTTTACAACTATAGAAGAAATTGATTTTGTGGCAGACCGTGTTTACCATACCGTCGATGCATTACGTCAACTGTCCTCACAGTGGCAAAGTCTTCGTGGAGATATTCATACAACGGATTCCTTTTCTCAAGATAGGGATGCATTGACATCATGAACAAGGCTACCCTGGTGAAGATAGCACCAGTCGAACAGCAAAATAAAATATTGCGAGCTATTGAGCGATTCGACTTCGCAATGAAGGTTATTCGGAAAGAATATCTGCGCAAGCATAGTGATCCCTGGGTCGTAGCATATTCCGGTGGCAAGGACTCAACCCTTTTACTCCAGCTCATTTGGGAAATGCTGTTGTCTCTTCCTGAGCATAACCGTCAACGCAAGGTATATGTTATAGGCAATGACACGCTTGTTGAATCTCCACTGGTTATACGGCATCTCAGAGATACAATTAGTACAATTGCTTATGCCGCCGCGGCCGCAGGATTGCCGATTAAAACACAGATTACGAAACCACATATTGATCAGACATTTTGGGTAAACGTTATCGGCCGCGGCTATATACCCCCGACACGTAATTTTCGGTGGTGTACTGATCGGATGAAAATCGTCCCAACCAGTCAATTGCTCAAAAGGCTTATCAGTATACATAAGCGTACTATACTGCTGGTGGGTACACGTAAGAGTGAGTCCGTGAATCGCCGTCGTAACATGTCTAAGCATGGTGTGTCGGGAGTCAAGATGAATCCGCATAGTTCCGTTGACGGCTGTCGCATGTTTGCTCCACTTGCAGAGTTTGAAGATGATGATGTTTGGGTGCTTCTGTTGCAACGGAAGCCACCATGGGGGGGGGCACATCGCAACCTGATCACGCTCTATCGAAATGCCGGTGGAGGAGAATGCCCACTGGTATTGACCAAGGATGATGCACCATCCTGTGGAACCACATCTCCAAGATTCGGCTGCTGGACATGCACTGTCATAAGTAAGGATCGAAGCTTACGGGGGTTGATCGATTCTGGACACGAGGATGCAAAGAACTTCTCTCGCCTATTCAACTTCCGAGAATGGCTAATCGAATTGCGGGAAGAAAATTCCAATCGTGAAAATGTGCGTAGAGACGGAAATTCGCGATATCGTACCGATGGTACTCTGATCATGGGACCCTTCAAGCTTGAGGTTCGCAGAAAAATCCTTAAACGGTTGCAGGAATTAGAACAAGAGATCGGACAGAGACTCATTTCCACATCGGAACTCGATGTCATCAAGGACATTTGGCACCGTGATCGGGTTCGTGAAGATTGCCGAGATGCCTTGTCTGCCACAGTTACTCGGGAAACTGATGAGATTCTAACTTGATTACTCAACAAAATACGGTAATTCAAGCGGGGGCCATGGTGTTTTCTGAATTGTTTCGTCAAGGGCGATTTGAAGTGCCGTGGCACCAGCGTTATTACGATTGGAGTGCTGACCATGTTCGAGCACTACTGCAGGATATTGATGATGCGATCAAGGAGGGCCGTGATTGTTATTTTCTAGGAGCTATTATGCTGGTGGAAAATGGGGAGAATCAGTGGAAGATAAATGATGGTCAGCAACGTATGATAACGATATCATTGATTTGTTCTGTTTTGTGTCGTCGATTCATTGAAGAATCATACAGTTCTCAGCGTGTGGGGCTTGCATTGCAAATGTTGTTTGATTTGAGTGGCAATCAATGCTGCACCCCGGATAGTGCGGAAGAATATGTTCCCCGGATAACACCACCAAAGAACGACATGATGCGTTACAAACAGATGATCCGAGGTAATACTATTGGTTCGAACGGTTTACTTACGACCGCATGGTTTGAGATTGAAAAATTTTTTTCCCCCATGAGTTTGGAAAAAGTAGAGTTGTATTTCGACTTTCTGCTTCAAAAACTTGAGATTGCATATTTAAGGATTCCTTATCATGTAGACCCCAACGCCATCTATGAGACTATCAATTGCAGAGGCAAACCACTTGAAGACTTGGACTTGATTCGTAACTATTTCTACTCCCACTTCAGCGAAACAGATGATTCAGAAAAGATGAATTCCGTACATGATGGATTGGAAAGAGTTCGCATAACAATTCCCCATACTAGGAAGGCATCTGACTATCTACGATGTCACTTGCAGTGTAAATATGGTTTTCTGCCAAAAGACGACTTCTACCGCAAAGTTAGGGAAGTGATAAGGAATCAGAAAGATAAATCTCATGACAAGAAAGAATCTTCAACAAACTATGTATTTAATCTCATTCAACAACTCGCCACTCCAGAAAATCTGCAACTCTTCAAAGTCATAACGGCTTCAAGTCCTGATCCAGAATTCATCAGAGCATTCGAAGTTGCATCTGGTACAACCAATTCGCTAAGAAACCTGACGGTTTTCCTTCGAGAGCTGAACAGTTATAAAGTCAGTCTTCCCCTAGTTTTTGCAATTTTGATTTGCTACATGCGTGAGACGGATGGCCGAAAGAAAAAACGAATTGCTAGAATTGCAAATAGAAACCTTCATCGGCTGGCAACTTTTATTCTCAGAACAGCGTTTGCCGCACCAAAATTTGAACCGTCGCATTTTGAGACGGAGTTTTCGAACTACGCCCAGAATATTACGTGCTCCCATAACCTCCCGGATGAAAATTTTGCCCAGTTCTTGCAAAATTGTGATCGTACAGCATTTGGAATTTTGAATGATTCCAGATTCAAGTCAGCAATGCTTGAAAAGGGTCAGATGACCGGAGCCGTAAGAGTCAGGCATTTTCTAGTCGGAGTAAACAGCAAGCTACAACCCGATGCAAAATTAATAAATGAGCGACAGTGTAGTATTGAGCACATATTTCCAAAGTCGCCGAAGCATTGGGTTGGTTGGCCGGAATTTAAGGATGTCGATCAATCCGACTGGATTCAGAGAATCGGCAACCTGACGCTCATGGGAGTGGCGGACAACAAACCCGGAGAGAAATACAACGGAAGCTTTACTAAGAAATGTCAGAGTTACCTTGATAGCAGTATTAAACTTACACGTAAATTAGGCGAGCATGATTACTGGAGCCCGGATAAGATCATAGAAAGAGAAGAGGAGATGGTGGAATATGCTACTGATGTCTGGACGTTCAAGTGATTTCGGACGATATCAATCGACTTCGGAATCTTGCCGAAACTGAACTATTAGTACCCGCACCACTTCATGAATATCAGTGGGAAGGAGTTTCCTTTCTATTCAGATCCCACGCGGCGTTGCTGGCTGATGAAATGGGGCTTGGCAAGACGGTCCAAACTGCTGTTGCATTAGCTCTTCTCATGAATGGACGAAGCGATGTTAATCGGGTATTGATCGTCGCACCTGCATCACTGACAATGAATTGGGTTTCAGAGCTCTCAATCTGGGCTCCTTCTTTGGCAGTCAGGCTCATACATGGGTCTGCGAGCAATAGGGAAGCTTTCTATCTGTTACCAATACCTGTTCTTGTGGGTTCTTATGAGCAGATCCGACAAGATGGTTTGGAACTTATTCCATTGAATACATTCGACCTTATTATTCTTGATGAGGCTCAACGCATAAAAAACAAGAATTCCACAACAGCATTGGCCTGTCGAATATTGCAGGGAAAGCGTGCTTGGGCTCTTTCAGCCACGCCTCTTGAGAACAAAGATGATGATGTTAAATCTATTCTCGGTTTTCTTGATCCGTCGATCTGTGAGGACCTTTCGGATACACATCTTATTGAGAAACTAAGATCAATGATGCTGAGAAGGCGGAAATCGGATGTCAGAACCGAACTCCCTCCTGTTATTTATCAGGATCTTGTACTTGCTCTTTCAAAACCGCAGAGAAAGGTGTATGACGAGCTATGGCTAAATCGTATAGCCGCCATCAGTACAGGCAACACTGAAACAGATAGTAGTGTTGCCCTGCTTGGATTGATCACCAAATTGAAAATTGTCTGTAATCTGGATGAAGAAGCGAATGTTTCATCGAAGTTGGACGCTCTTAAGGAAGTCATCGAAAGCGCTGGAGAATCTGCTAGGATTCTTGTGTTCTCGCAGTTTGTCAAGACGATCAAGTGGATTTCCGAGAGAATTGAACTACCTCATGGTCTCCTGATAGGTTCAATGTCTCTTGAGGATAGGCAAAAGAACGTAGATGAATTTAGGAACAACAAGTCTCCGCGTTTGCTCCTGATATCTCTTCGGGCTGGGGGAGTGGGTCTGAACTTGGGTGAGGCCACTCATGTAGTTGTATTCGACAGATGGTGGAATCCCGCTGTTGAAGCTCAAGCTATATATCGTGCACATCGCTTTGATCGTGCTGGTCCTTTGCATGTTGTACGCTTCCTGATCGCTGATTCAATTGAGGAACAGATTGCTGATATACTTGATCAGAAAAGTGCTCTGTTTGACTGTGTCATTGAGTCTGTTGAGACTAGTTCCTATTCTTTTACGAAGAAAGAGCTTATGCAGATTCTGAAAATTTCGGACAGAGATCTGTCTTAAATCGAAAACCAAACCTAAACGGAAAAATTTACATGGCAAAAATTATTGAATATCGTGATATACCACTTGATCAATTGACAATTGGGAAAGGTCAGGCACGTACGCAGGATATTGGCAAGGGTATTGATGAGCTGGCTACAAGTATTGATGTCCAAGGATTACTTCAACCAATTATCGTCTGTCCTGCACAGGAATCCGGTAAATGGGAAATTCTTACTGGTCAGAGACGATTTTTGGCGCATAGGAAATTGGGAAAACAAACTATCTCGGCAGCTGTACTTGATCAACGCGCCCCCGAGGGCGAAGCCAAGGCAATTTCGATCACAGAAAACCTGATGCGTCGAAAGTTGTCTGGAAAGGAACTGACGGATGGAATTTTGTATTTGTACAATATTTATGGAACCATTAGGGCTGTCGTACAAACTACCGGTTTACCGTACAAGGATGTAAAGGATCATATTAAATATCCACGACTGTTGCCAGAATTGAAACGTATGGTGGATAATCATGAAATCGATATTAATGCTGCTGTAAAAGCACAAGATGCAGCGGTTGGCTACGATGTTGAGCCGGACCCGGAAATTGCAATCACACTTGCCAAGGAGATGGCTTCGATGACTGGTGTTCAGAGAAAAAAACTTGCTAAAACCCGCAAAGAAAATCCTGAGAAACCCATTGACGACATAATTGAGGAATCGAAAACTGGGTCAAGAGTAACCCAGATAATAGCGACGGTTACTCAAGATACACACGATGCCCTTCAACAGTTTGCAAATAGTGAGGAAACAACACAAGACGAGGCTGCAACTATGCTTATTGAAGAGGCATTGGTAGAGCGCGGATTTTTGGAAGGATGACCCCAGTGATGCGGGGCTTAAGTCCGTTGGAACTCGGACGCCTTCGCATTTCTGTGGGATATGGAACAAATAAGAAAGGGCGTCCACTTTCCCCTATCGAGGTGGGGCTCTATCTTCGCCGTGCACTGGATGCCGGGGAAACGCTTAGAGATTGTTCGAGGGCAATACAGCTTAATGGAACAGGACATATTGGACGTTTCCTGCGTATTCTGGCATTGCCTAGTGATCTTCAGCATCTGATCAACTGGGGATCTGGTAGGGACTTCATTAGCTTTTCTTCTGCAGTTGAGTTGGTCAATCTGGAAACGGCTGACGATCAACGCGCAGTTGCTGAATCGATTATGGAAACTCATCTGAATAAAACCGAAGTCAGACAAATAGTGCAGTTGAGAAATCGGGCAGGACATCCAATTTCAGATTGTATTTCGGAAATATTAGGCATGCGGACAATAATTGAAAAGCGTTATGTCTTTATCGGTTCGATCAAGGATAAGAATGTCCAGGATTTCCTCATAAAATTAACGCAAATGGAGCGGGATTCGATTCTCGACTCATCTCTCCAACGTCTTGGCTTTAGCGAGGTTTCGGGCCGACTGGGAAAACAGTTTTTCACTTTGGTGGGAAGGGAGCATTTTAATGAGTCAATGAGATGCGTTGGCAAACAAAATATTGAGCAAAGACTTCGATCTCATATCAGCAAGGAGATAGAAAATGTCAGCCCAGATAGTTGATGTGCTTGCAAACGGGACCGTTTGCCTAGGCCCAGAAGTGGTATGTGATGGATTTGCCAGCGGTTATCCATATAGAGTCCAAACACATATACATGATGATCATATGAGGGGATTCGATACAAGCAAGGGATTACAAGACTTGTTGATGAGTCATGAAACCTATGACCTTCTGGTAGCGGAGCTCAACGCAGATCTTGAATATCGCGATAATCTTCATCCGATTCATCGAGGTGCTGAACATACTCTCAAAAGCGGTTCAAAGCTATTTCTTTTACCTTCCAACCACATGCTTGGTTCGTGCCAAGTCATGCTAACAAAACCGGATGGACTAAAGATCGGTTATTCAGGGGATTTCGGCTGGCCTCTTGATCAAGTGATAAAGGTTGACGAACTTGTTGTGGATAGCACTTATGGAGGGCCTAATAGTGTGCGAAATTATACGCAGGAGGAGGCTGAAGAGTGCCTGTTGAGTACCGTTTGTGAACGATTGCCTCACGGTTCCGTACATATACGTGCTTACCGGGGAACAATTGAACGGGTATTACAGGTGCTTTACGGTAGCGTAAATGTGCCTATTCTGGCAAGCACACGACTTATTAGGGAAGTAGGAGTTTATCAAAAGTACGGCTTTGCTATAGGAGAACTGTATACCCTTGATTCTGATGTTGGACGCTCTGCCATAAAAGAACGATCTTATATCCGGCTTTACTCAAAGGGAGATGGGTTCGGCAATGAACTGATTGAAGGCACTACTATCACATGCAGTGCATTCATGGTTGATAGCAATCGCCCCCGCAAAGCTTATTCAGAGCGAGCATATAGTGTTGCATTATCCAATCATGCGGATTTTGATGGAACGTTAGCTTATATCGAATCTACAGGGGCCCGAAGAGTGATAACCAATAATACGCAGAACCACGGATGGGAGTTGGCTATTGCTATTAATAATCACCTTTCAGGTGTTCATGCCCAACCTTCTACGAACAATCTTGGGCCGCGCTGGGGTTAACTCAAACACGATTTCTTCACCTGTTTGGCTTAGCAACCGAATTTTGATCTAGGAAAGTTCATAAAACTTTTCGACTCCATGGGAAACATCCCAAGACCTAATACTATGCGGGCACAGTGTGCTTGGAACTTGCGCCTCCCACAAGAATCACTGAGTAATTCGTAATGTATATACTGTTCTGGATTGGAAAACGCTCGCCTGATCACTGAGATTGGGATTTGCATTTGGTAATTCCTTGGCAAATTACCTATCAGTCAAGTAAACAATCTCGGCAACATTCACTTGTCTATTTTTTATCGTTGCGCGAATTGTGATATTGATGTAATTTTCGTCTGCGAATTTATGCTATCTGGTGCGCCGCCTTAGGTTTGGCATGGTTAGAACTAAGCCCTTATACGATGATGTTCATAAAACGATCCAAAACAACCTGCTGAAGATAGAAGATAGGACGGATTTCAGTTTCCACTGCGACTTGTTTTCAATATCTAACAACTGGGTATAGAAGTTGTCGTTCTTGCCGCGCTTGACCGCCTGAAGATTCTTGTTCAGAGACATGCTTGTGACTTTCCATCGGTTTGCGAATCAAGATTATAAGCCAGATATTCAGGGTTGTTTGGCCTAACGTGAGTTTGCCGAGTTGGAACTGATTCAGGGATCAACAGCTTCTTGTTTGCCGAACTCGGTAAACTCATGTTAAGGAACAGTGATAACTCGTATCAGGTTCGTGCTTCCGGCCTGGTTTGAACTGCCGGCGATCAGGATTGCCTGGTCTCCCGACTGCACAAGCCCGATCTCCTTGCCACGCTCGGTAGCAAACAGTAGGCGCTCTTCATCGGATCCTCCTCCCAAATACAGCATTCCCAATACTCCCCAGTTCATCGCTAGCCGATTGACCACTTTTGGTGATGAGGTAATGGCCAGTATCGGGCAAGTGGGTCGATATTTTGATACCTGGCGTGCAGTCATGCCGGTCTCGGTAAGAGCGATGATTGCGCTGGCATTGAGTTGATTGGATATGGCAATCGCCGCAAGCCCAACGGCATCGGTTACTTGACGGGATGGGCTAGGATCGATTCTTTGCAAGTGACCAAACTTGCTCAGGGAAGACTCGGCCGCCTTGGCCAAATCGTCCATCATGGCTACCGCTTCAACAGGACGTCGTCCAACCGCCGTTTCTCCTGATAGCATCACCGCCGAACTCCCGTCGAATATGGCATTTGCCACATCACTGACCTCGGCTCGGGTCGGGCGGGGATTGCGTTCCATTGAGTCGAGCATTTGAGTAGCGGTGATTACAGGTTTGCCCTGCGAAACGGTGGCCCGGATGATGTGCTTTTGCACGATCGGCCCCTCGCCGGGTTCGAGTTCAACGCCAAGGTCGCCGCGGGCAACCATGACCCCATTCGCGGCATGGATGATTTCGTCAATGTTATTGACTCCTTCTCGAGTTTCAATCTTGGCAATAATCGGTATGGTTCCGCTACGATCCTTGATCATCTTGCGCAGCCGATTCACGTCTCCTGCGTTGCGGATGAATGAAGCAGCCAGATATTCGACATCATTGCCGATCGCAAAATTAATCTCGTAATCGGAGTTGTCGGAGACTGCTTCAAATGCTTCGGGACTGTCCGGTAAATTCACGCCCTTGCCGCCACGAAGGACTCCTCCGCAAATCACCCGGGTCTGGATTTGCCGGCCCTTGACACCCTCTGCAACCAATTCAATCTGACCATCGTCAATCAGGATGCGATGTCCCTTTCCGACGGTTTGGTAAAGTGTTCCATGCGTAGTCGACACGCCATCTTGATCACCAGCTCGATTGTCACAATAGATCGAAAAAGGCTGATGCCGTTCCAGCAGAATACTGTCTTCCTTGAGTGGGCCGGAGCGGATTTCCCGACCGCGAGTATCGACCATACTGGCAATTGTCAGCCCGGTTTGGCGACTGGCTTCACGGATCAGGCCAAGGATGCGGCGATGCTCGGCTTCATCGCTGTGTGACATATTCAATCTGGCTACGTTCATGCCAGCCTTAGCTAGCGCTTTTAGCCCTTCCAGCGAATCACAGGCCGGTCCAATCGTGGCAATGACCTTGGTTTTTCTGAATTTGGGTTGCGGGTTCAGGGTTTTTGTCCTAGTGTGAAGCATCTGCAATTATAATTGGAATTCACCATCCTTTTTTATGCAGACCCGCATCATCAACACATCGATACCGCCTTTATGAACGCTGCTATCAAGTATTTCACAACTTCCCAGCCAGTAGAACTTTGCATATTGATGGTTACCCCTTATGCAGTCTATAAACTGACGGCATTCGGCAGCAATCATCCGATCCAGTGGGCGATTCTTGTGTTTGTTTTTCTCTGTGCCATGCTTGGCTGGATTTACAGTATCTGCCATGCATCAAATTCTCGACTTGATCCCGAGTATCAGATCTCGCCGTTCAGAATCCATTTGATGAAGTTTTCATTCATCATGCCATTTGCCGGACTGGCAATTTATGTCTACGCAGTCCTGATTCCTCTCCACAACGGGGTACTCCATGCACTTCCCGGGTGGATGATCTACGTCCATTTTACTGTGCTGTGCTGCATCGCATATTCCATCTGGACAGCGGCAACGCAGCTGATGACCTTGAAACACGGTCGTAAAACCATCTTTCTTGATATATATGGCCCGGTCTTTGCAATGTGGTTTTGCTTTGTCGGAGTCTGGTTTCTTCAGAAAACCGTGATCCGGGAACTTTCCGATTGATCGGAGAGGTGAACCGGTAAAACAGCTGTTTGAATCTGCATTAGTTTCAGAAAATCCATGGGCAGAGTGTTTTTCACATTGGCAGCCTATCTGGTTTTTGCCTATCCATGGCTTCGCTATGTTGACTGGACGACCGGCAATACAGGCTTTGCGATTGGAGTTTCTGCAGTGCTCTGGATACTGGGCATGGCAGGCATGCATTATTCTTTTGTTGGCCCGAACCTGAAAGTCCGGTATCCTGTTGTGCACTGGCTTGGTGCCGGATTTATTCTTGCGGTGGCTACAATCATTGCAGAATTCTTCCGACTGGTTACTGCATATCCGGATCCAGTGGTCGCGAACGGGACTCTAATCGGTGCTGGACTTGTAATGATTGCTGCAAACCTCTTGTCGCACCACATTGCGGTACGCAAGATGGACATACCGAATCACAAGGTATCCCGTACTTGGCGTGTGATCCAGTTATCGGATGTGCATGTCGGTTCTCGACAGGCCGGTTATTTTGGCCGGGTAATCCGGAAGGTTCAAAAACTGAGCCCCGACTTTGTGGTGATTACCGGTGACTTGATTGACAGCAGTGCTGTCGAAATCGAGTCCTTGCAGCCTTTAACCTGGCTGGACATGCCGGTGTATTTTTCGATCGGAAATCACGAGCTGTATGCCGACATGGGCAAGGTCATGGATATGTCAGGTAAGCTGGGGCTGAGGACACTGCGGCAGCAGTCCGATGAGTTTGGGGAGTTTTGCATCACCGGCATTGACGATGCTCCCGACCCGGGTCAGGTTGCCAGGCAACTGCCCAGCATCAGCCGCGATCAGGAAAAATTCAATATTCTTCTTTACCATCGTCCACAAGGGTGGGAGTCTGCAATCGATCAAGGCATTGACCTTATGCTTAGTGGACATACCCACAGAGGACAGATTTTCCCATTTAACTTCGTAGTCAGAAAATACTTCAAGCGCATTCATGGGTTGCACCGTCATGATGACCGCTATTTCTATATCTCATCGGGAACAGGCACATGGGGGCCTCTGATGCGCTTGGGTTCGTTCAATGAAATCAGCATGTTCACCATCATGCCGAAACGTTAGCATGAGCGCATAGCGAGTTTCCTGATCGGTACTGGGATTCGATGAAGATCAATTGCACGGTAGTGGATCAGTTTGAAAACTTTCATCTTTACGAACTCCGATAGGCACCCGGTCCCGCTGTGGCGGTTTCCGGGCATTTCTCCCGCGACGAAATGCCATGCGGGAAGTCCTCATCCGGACAATTCCGGACTCAAAAGTGTCGGGGTAAAGGGTCTCGAAACTGCAAGGTCTGATTGCAGAAAAGGCGACCCGGAATCGCCTCCTGTCCGTCAGGGGCAATTGCCATTCAGGTCGTCAGCGACATCCCTGGTTGCTGCGTATTGAGGCATAGTCGTAGCTGCTGCCGCCAACGGTTCCAGTATAGCCCCTGCCGCACAGGCAGTTGCGGACATCCAGAGGGGATCGGGGGCTGATGGCGAAACACCCGCTCGTCCAACTGCCACTGTCGGGGGGTTACATTCATGGCATGCATTCCGCCTGTCATGAAGCAGTATCCTGCAAAAATTTGGAGTTGTATTGTCGAGTGATCTGCATAAATTTCGGCATAACAGGGAGCTCTTGCAGATAAACCAGAGAAGGCACTGCTTCCGCCGGCATGGTTGCCCACTACTTTGCAGGCGTAAAAGCGCAGCGGGGGGCGGTTGCGAAGTACCTCTAAAAGCCGGGGCTTTGCTTTCTCCGGCGTGAATCTTTGAGGGGTACCCCTATCCAGTAGCCAAAGATTCAATCTGGAGAATGAAACAGGGCGGCATTGGCCGCCCTGTTTCATTGCAGGATCAGTCAACCCGCCGGATCGCACCCCCAGTTGCTCCGTATTGAGGTGTAATCGTAAGCAACGGGCACTTCATTAATCGTGACGCTTCCGGTTGCGCCCCGCCCGCACAGGCAGTTGCGGGCATCAAGAGGGGTTAGCAGGCTGATCGAGAAGCAGCCGTTGCTTCCGTTCTCAATGCTGAGATTGGTGATGGTGTAGGTTCCGCCCGTCATGAAGCACCATGTCGCAATCGGATTGTCGAGTCCCCATTCCGTTACATCCGCGTGGTAAATCGCGACATAGGGCGTTTTTTCGGTTACAGTGAAGCTGTGGCTTGCCCTGGGTGCGGACGTGTCGGTTGAAGTGACCGTACCCGCATCGGCAGTACCGACATCACTACCTGTGCGCGTGTTTACAACTTTCAGCTTCATGGGAAACTCAACGGTGGGACTGCCGTCTCCCACACCCCCGCGCAAGAGGGAGTATGTAACCCGAAAGAAATTGTTTGCAAAAAGTGCTTGAGTGCCGCCCATATTGATTACTGAAGCTGTGCTGGTACCTATATCAATGTTTGTATTTTGATTGACATATCCCCCGGCCAACCCGCTTGTGCAGGGGGATATACCTTGCCGAAAACCTGAAGGATGCTCCAGCGGAAAATTCAGAAATCCGATGTCAGCGTTCTCAAGGATAACCCAACCAGGATCAGATGGCACAACTGTAGTGCATGGCTTGGTGTACAATGGAATTATCCAGACAGCGAAGTCTGCACATGTTGTTTTGCATGACCATGCGTATTCAGGGCCTGTCTTTCTGATAACAAGCTTTATTCCGGGGTATGCGTTATGAAAGTGCTTGCAGATGTATGTGTCATTCCCATGGGTGTCGGTCTTTCCGTGTCAGAGCATGTGGCGACCTGCCAGAAAATCTTCAAGGCTGCCGGCCTGAATTATTCGATGCATTCCTATGGCACCAATGTGGAGGGTGAGTGGGACCAGGTGATGGATGCAATCAAGTCCTGCCATGAGGCTGTGCATGTCGCCGGAGCTCCAAGAATCAGTACCACGATTCGCCTGGGAACGAGGACCGATCGCGACCAGTCCATGCAGGACAAGATCGACAGCGTCAACGAAAAACTCGGCTAGTCCGCCAGACCGCGAACAAGTCCATTTGCAATCTGGTCCATTTCAGGCCGGTCAGAAAGCAGGCATGCCAGATTCTGGAAGCAGGGCAGGGCTCGGCTCTCGGACTATTCAGTGCTGCAGCCAGTTGTCGACTGCATCAGTGGTCGAGAACAGAGTAGTACTGTCAAACTCAAATGACTCGTGAATGTAGTCCCCACAATGATTCTTGCGGTATTGGGACATGTAGTGATGCTTGTTCCGAACAATCTCTTCCAGGGCATCAGCCAGAATATCGATATCCTCGCTCGTGTTGTAGATTCCGAAACTGCATCTCACCATGCCTCGATGCAGCTCGGCTAGAGCCTCGAGTTCCTCGTTGGTAAGTCCCTCCATCTGTTCACCCAGATCTTCCGAAATCATCTCACGGACGTAGGGGTGCGCACAAAAACAGGCATTGCGCACGGCGATATTGAAGTAGTCATTCAGTATTGCAGCAGTCAATGAGTGATGAAGATCCCGAATATTGATGGAGATAGCCCCGGCCCGGCGATATTTTTCTGTATCATGGTGACCGTAAATCACTACGTCATCGATTCTTTTCAAGCGATCAATTGCATAATTGATGATCTCCGTTTCATGGTCGCTGATCTTGTCCATGCCAATTGACTGAAGCGCATAGAGTGAAGTGGCAAGTGCGATTGCCCCGACAATGTTTGGCGTGCCTGCCTCTTCCCGATCAGGGAAATTGCCAGTGTACAGATAATCTTCGGTGTACACATCGTCAACCATCCCGCCGCCTACCTCGTCCGGCTCGACATCGCTGAACAATGCCTTTTTGGTGATGACAACACCGGGTGAGGAAGGAGCATAAATCTTGTGTCCGGACATGGCCAACAGGTCGATATCACGCATTGGGTTTGCATGACCGGACATCCGGATAGGCAGATGGGCTGCCATCTGCGCGGCATCAACCAGAATCAGGGCGCCGTATTCATGCGCCATCTCGGCGATGTCATGAATCGGGTTCACAATCCCGGTCACATTGGATACGCCGGTCACCGCTAGATAATTCACCCGGTTGCCGTATTGAGCCAGCGCCCGTTTCAGGGCATCCAAATCAACCGCACCCATCCCCTCTTCCGTGCCCACGACAGGGATGTGAACCACCTTGCCGAAGTGTTTTCGATGGGGCAGATCATTGGAATGATGCTCCATGATCGAGGTGATTACAATATCCCGTTCAGGGCGTTTAATGCATAGGGTTCTGGCAATGCGATTGATGCCGCCAGTCGTGCCGCTGCCAACAAAAAAGCAGCCATATGTCTCAGGATCGGCATGGGCAAACCTGAGACATTCCTTGTGCGCCCACTCATATTCACGGGTCGATAGTTTTGCGTTGAAATGGACAGTGGTGTGGGTGTTCGCATAATACGGGGTGTATTGTGCAATGATATCCCTGACCACACCCAGCTGAAGGGTGCTGGCTGTGCTATCGAGATAGATTCGCCGGGATTTCTCGCCGGTTGCGAGTAGATGTTCCATATCAATGCCAACGGTGCTAAGCCGGATTTTCTCAATCCGGTCTCTGGATTGGCATGAACCTGTTTCCGACATCATTTGAAAACCTGCTGGGCTTGATAACGTGTTGATGGATTCGGCGAACCTGACTTATTATTACACGATTTTAGCGAAGCAGGAGATGCATTTCAGCCAGTTTGTTCATTTCAGAGTTCAGCAAAAAGCCTGTAATCCGGTTTGTGCACGACCAAGAATCAGGGCATGGATATCGTGGGTGCCTTCGTAGGTGTTGACCGATTCGAGATTACACATATGCCGCATTACATGGTATTCGTCCGAAACACCGTTGCCACCGTGGATATCCCGGGCGATGCGGGCAATCTCAAGGGATTTTCCACAGTTATTGCGCTTCATCATGGAGACACATTCAACCGGGCACACGCCTTCGTCCATCAGGCGACCGAGTCGTAACGCACCCTGGAGACCGAGCGTGATTTCGGTTTGCATATCCACCAGTTTTTTCTGGATCAACTGGTTCTGTGCAATCGGTCTTCCAAACTGCATCCTCTCCATTGCATAGCGGCGTGCAGCATGCCAACAGAATTCAGCTGCCCCCATCGTGCCCCAGGCAATCCCGTAACGAGCCTTGTTCAAGCACCCGAATGGTCCCTTGAGCCCAGCTACACCGGGTAACAGGTTCTCCTCGGGGACCAGCAGGTTGGTCATCACGATCTCACCGGTTGCGGATGCTCGCAGGCTCAGCTTGCCTTCAATTTTCGGGGTCTCAAATCCATCCATGCCACGTTCAAGAATAAAACCGCGGATGACCCCCTCCAGTTTTGCCCACACCACAGCCATATCGGCAACCGGAGCATTGCTGATCCATGCCTTGGAGCCATTTAACAGATAACCATCCGCAGTCCGTTCTGCCCGGGATTGCATGCTTCCCGGGTCTGATCCGTGGTCGGGTTCGGTGAGTCCAAAACATCCGATTGAGGAACCTTCCGCCAACGCCGGTAGATACTTCTGTTTCTGTGCATCGGATCCGTAGCTGTAAATCGGATACATGACCAGTGAGGACTGCACGCTCATGGCTGAGCGGTATCCACTGTCTACCCGTTCCACCTCACGTGCAATCAGGCCATAACTCACGTGATTCAGGTCACTGCCCCCATATTCGCTCGGGAGCGTCGACCCGAGCATGCCCAGTTCCCCAAAGCGGCGCATGATTCCAGTATCAAAATGTTCATTGCGGTTGGCTTCGGTAATGCCGGGCATCAGCACGTCAGAACAGAACTTGCGCACACTGTTGCGGACTAGACGTTCCTCTTCAGTTAGCTGGGTATCCAGATCAAAGGGATCATCCCATTGAAATACAGATGTTGGCATGGGTGGTTTTCGGGTTAAGGGTGAATCATTCTCGCGGTCGTTTCAGGCTGATTGCCAGGAATGTAATTACGATACCCAGAAACAATGCAATCCCTCCCCATCTCGTGTTCACGATGGTCGTGAAGGTATCCGGATACAATGACAGGAAAGCGAGAATAAACAAGCCAAAGGCGATCATGATGATCACGCGATATACCTGTTGTACCGATCGGTTCAGGTTTCGAATTTCCCTGTCCCGGGTAGTGATCGTCATCTGCTCGTTTTTCAAGTTGTAGAGCAGCTGATGGAAAAGTCCCGGGATTTCAGGAGCATGATTGATCAGGTAGGGCAATTCACGACGTACGGTTTTAAGCAGTGACCTGGGGCCGAATTGTTCAGCTGTCCACTTTTCAAGAAACGGCTTGGCTGTCGTCCACAGGTTGAGACCCGGATACAGTTGTCTACCCAGGCCTTCAATATTGAAGATGGTTTTTTGCAGCAGGACCAGTTGCGGCTGAAGCGGCATGTCGAAGCGCCGGGCCACGCGTAGCAGATCAAGAAAAAAAGCACCAAACGAAATCTCGCTAATCGGCTTGGCAAATATAGGTTCGCAAACAGTACGGATAGCCGACTCGAAATGTTCCACATTCGTGTCAGGGGGAACCCAGCCTGCCAGGATATGCGCTTCGGCAACCCGGCGATAGTCGCGATTGAAGAAGGCCAGCAGGTTCTCCGCAAGATAGCGCTTGTCCGGGGTACTCAGGGTACCCATAATCCCGAAGTCAACCGCACAGTATCTGCCATCCTCCAGCACGAATATATTGCCGGGATGCATGTCCGCATGAAAAAACCCGTGATCAAGTGCCTGGGTGAAGAAGATTTTAACCCCCCGTTCTGCAAGCTCCTGCAGGCTGATTCCGGCTTCAGTGAGCAGTTCGACATCGCGAATCGGAATGCCGTAAATTCGTTCCATGACCATGACTTCATGAGAAGTCAAGTCCCAGAAGATTTTGGGAACGTATAACTCGTTGGAGTCCTTGAAGTTGATGCTGAACTGACTGGTGCTGGCCGCCTCTCTCATCAGGTCCAGTTCATCATAAATGGTCTGCTGATAGTCTGCGACAAGTTCCATGGGCTTGAAGCGTTTTGCCTGGGGCCAGTACACTTCTGCGATTTTGGCTACAATCCACATCAACGCCAGGTCCCTGTCAATGGTTTTCCTGATGTCGGGACGAATCAGCTTGACCACCACATCGGTGTCATCATGCAGAGTTGCGTAGTGAACCTGGGCGACGGATGCCGCAGCCGCTGATTCTCGCTCGAGCTTCTTGAAGTGCGTGTCTACGGACGTACCGAGAGCCGACTCGATTATGGATATCGCCTGTTCCGCAGGGAAGGGCTCGACCCGGTCCTGAAGCTCTGCCAAATGCTCCGATATGTCTTGAGGGATGAGATCCGGCCGGGTCGAGAGCACTTGGCCAAACTTGATGAAAATCGGTCCGAGCTCCTTGAGCGCCCGAGTCAGTCGTTCTCCCCGGGATAGATCAAGACCGCTTTTTCTGGGCAGAAACCGGAACAGGAACACATACGGTCGTAAGGGCTGCAGGGCGCGCACGAATTCGTCGAGACCGTGTCTTGTGCAAATCCGCACAATGCGCAATGCACGGTACAGATCCTTGATGGTAATTCTAGTTCGCATGCCGGCCTTCACCGTTTAGCCTGGATTGGCAGCAGTTTTCTGTTTGAGAGCAGCAACGCGAAGTTCGGCCCGGTCAAGACGGGACCTCAGTGCATCGACTTCCTGGGCATGTCGTCGCATAGAGGCTTGACTGACCAGTAGCTGCTTTTCCTCCTGCAAGTACTCGCTCAGGTTTTTTTGTGCTAGACGGGCGGAATTGCCAAACATCCGGATCGTCGAGGTCATTAGGACATTCAGTTTGCGGGCAGGAGTATCGCCAATTATGCTGGCAAGCAGCTCTTCCCGGTCCAGATCCATTTTGGCAAGAATCTGCTGGAGAGACTGCGCCAGTTCAAGGTCACCTTGAATGGAAACCGGCTTCCTTGACTCAATTTGAAAACCAAGACCGCCAAAACCATATACGGCGAAAGCCTCGAACGAACCGATCAGCGTAACATCCGCATCGCGGTCGCACCGGGGCTGGAACACCAGTCCCTCAGGGATCGGCAAGACAAATAGATCGATATCCGGGGCATGGATAATCAAGTGAAAAACCTTGCCTTCCAGTTTTCCGAGCCGCTCTCTCGTGCCCGGGTCTGCTGCGGCAAGCCTGTGGCTGGCAAGGGTCAGTAGTTTACACAGGGAATTCATTCGATTTCAGCTGTATCGGGTTGCAGTGTGAAGAGCCACGATGCCTCCGGCAAGGTTGTGGATGCGCACCGAGTCCATGCCTGCATTCTCCATCATGGATTTCAGCGATAACTGGTCGGGGTGGCGGCGGATTGACTCTACCAGATAGCGATAACTCGATGCATCGTTCGCGACCCATTGTCCGATCCTGGGGATGACCTTGAATGAGTACTGATCATAGATGCGCTTCAATTGCAGGCTGGTGGGTTCGGAAAACTCCAGCACCATCAACTTGCCGCCCGGCTTCAACACCCGTCGCATGGATTTCAGGGCCAGTTCTTTCCGGGTAATGTTTCTCAGGCCAAACGAAATGGAAACACAATCGAAACTGTGGTCTTCGAAAGGCAGGTTTTCGGCATCGGCAAGGACATAGCGGACATTCCGAAGATGCCCATGATCGACCATATTCTGACGGCCAAGTTCAAGCATGTCAGGGTTGATATCGGTCAACACGACTTCACCTGGTTCGCCAACCCGTCTTGCAAACTGGATTGCCAGATCGCCACTGCCGGCTGCAACATCCAGCGCATGATCGCCTTTGCGAAGGCCGCTTTGCATGACTGCGAAACTTTTCCAGATTCGATGCAGTCCGAATGACATCAGGTCATTCATCAAGTCATAGCGTCCGGCGACAGAGGAGAAAACTTCGCTGACCAGACGGGTTTTTTCAGATTCACTGACCGATCTGTATCCAAAATGGGCCGGATTGTTGCATTCTCCTTGCATTGGGTTAGCGTTCAAGCGGTGTCCTTGATCAAGAGTCCAGCTTGCGCTCGTGTCCAGCCTCGGCCAGTCTGGACAGGTAGTGTTGCCAGTTCTCCTTTTGATATTTGCCCAGCTGATACAGGGTATCCCATGAATAAATGCCGGTATCGTGCCCATCATCGAAAACTGGCTTGATGGCGTAGTTTCCCATCGGCTGGATCGAACTGATGTTGACGTTCTCCTTGTTGAGCTGAAGCACTTCCTGGCCCGGTCCGTGGCCTTGAACTTCTGCCGAAGGCGAGAAGACTCTGAGATATTCGCAGCTCATCTCGAATTTCTCGTCGCCGAATGAGACAGTGAGAATTCGGGTGCGCTGGTTGAGGTGAATTTCGGTTGGCGTATACTTGCTCATTGCAAGACCGCAGTGGCGGATTGAACTGGCGGATATTGTACTCGAAATTGAGCGGTCAATTGACCGGGATCAAGTGCTGGCAATCGGGTTGATCGCTGCCTCTGGTCAGATTTTGCGGATTGCATGTCTTCATCAGGCATTTGAGAATCGGTGCAAATGACGGGAACTTCTCGCTATACTTGCTTCTATTCAATGCTGGCCAGTGCCTCTCCAGAGAACCAGACAGAATATTCATGAAGAAAAGATCCAGAACACGAAAGGATGGCGTCATGCGGGAAGGTGTCTACCTGGCGGAATTAAACCGGCTGCAGGTGGAGCTGGTGAAACTGCAGGAATGGATTGTCGAGACAGGCGTCAAGGTAGCGGTCATTTTCGAAGGGCGTGACGCAGCCGGGAAGGGGGGCGTAATCAAACGCATCACTGAGGTCATGAACCCTCGGGTTTGCGGCGTGGTTGCCTTGCCGGCACCAACGGACCGTGAGCGAACACAATGGTATTTTCAACGCTATGCGGAGCATCTGCCCGCAGCTGGAGAGATCAGGCTATTTGATCGAAGCTGGTACAACCGTGCGGGCGTGGAGCGCGTGATGGGATTTTGCTCGGATGAGGAATACATGGAGTTCCTGCGTTCCTGTCCTGAATTTGAGCAGCTGCTGATACGCGGCGGCATTCGCCTCATCAAGTACTGGTTTTCGGTCAGCGATGACGAACAGGAAAAGCGATTTCAGGCCAGGCTGAAGAACCCGCTCAAGCGCTGGAAGTTGAGCCCCATGGATATTGCTGCAAGAGACCGATGGGTCGAATATTCCAAGGCCAAGGACACGATGTTTGCCCACACTGATACTTCCTATTCTCCCTGGTATGTTGTCGACTCGGACATCAAGAAGCATGGGCGGCTGAATTGCATTCACCACTTGCTGAGCTGTTTCGACTATGGAAAAACACTGGACCCGCCGCTTGAACTTCCGCCTCGCCGATTGGTAACGGACATGTATGAACGCTCAGATTGGGAATCACAGACATTTATTCCAACGGTTTATCCCTGAATCGATGATGAGAGCCTGCTTGATTTTGTACAGCCTGATCATCCGGCGCCAGCGGCCGGAGACAGCATGATCAACAACACCGCTGACTGTCTGATTGTTATTGATGTACAGAACGATTTCTGTTCGGGTGGAGCTCTTGAAGTGCCGTCCGGGGAGGAGGTCGTACCCGTTATCAACCAGCTCGCGAATGAATTTGCTCATTGGGTTCTGACTCAGGACTGGCATCCGGCCGGCCATCATTCATTTGCCTCTGTACATGACGGCAAGTCACCATTTGAAACGGCTGAGCTAGATTACGGGACCCAGGTATTGTGGCCGGATCACTGTATTCAGGGCACTTTCGGGGCCGAGTTCCATGCCGGTCTGGATACAACTGGCGCTGAGCTCATTATTCGCAAGGGGTTCAGGCCCTCTATAGACTCTTATTCCGCATTTGCCGAAAATGATCGAACCACTCCCACCGGATTGTCGGGCTATCTTGCCCATCGGGGGTTTCGTCGTCTCTTTCTTGCCGGTTTGGCTACCGATTACTGTGTTGCCTGGTCAGCGCTTGATGCAAGACGCGAAGGCTTTGAAGTGGTATTGATTGAAGATGCCTGTCGGGCCATTGACATGAATGGCTCGAAGCGGGCTGCGATCGACCGGATGGATGATGCGGGCGTCGTTCGAATTAGCACGGCAGACCTGTAGCAAAAAAATGTCCGGTCCCGATTCGGCAACAGAGTCAGAGGATTCAGGGACATTTCGAGAGGTCAAGCCGGGTTCATTCATTTACGAGTACAAGCAGGCATTGGATTCCTGGATTTGCCGGGAGATGATTCGCCGCTTTGAAGCCAACCCTGGTCAGCAGGTTCAGGGGCGTATTGGACAAGACGCAAGCCTGGAAGAGAGCATCAAGCGATCAACGGATTTACGGATCAGTGGCAGGGAAGACTGGAGGGATATCGATGAGGTACTCAAGCATTCCCTGACGCAAGGGCTGTCTGCTGTTTCGGGACTGCATCCTTTTTTTGGGGCGAATCGCTTTCACGATATCGGATACAACCTGCAAAAAACCGAAATCGGCGATTTTTACCATTGGCATATTGATGCCGGACCGGGTCAATTTGCAAAGCGCCAACTGGTTGCAATCTGGTATTTGAATGATTGCTCAGGACCGGGTGGCGAAACAGAATTTTATTTTCAGAACGTTTCCGTGCGTCCGGAGGAAGGCACCCTTGTCTTGTTTCCTCCATTCTGGACGCACCTGCATCGAGGCAGGACACTTGAGTCGGGCATCAAGTACATTGCCACCACCTGGATTTGCTGTGAGTAGAATACTGAGGTTCACATTTGGACATGAACTTAACGCTTCCATGCAGGTTTGGCAATAGAGTGCTTGTCCCGGCTCATGGCATGAGGGATTTTGATCATGAAGACCTAGTTGACTGAGGAAAGGCAGGTCAGCTGGGTAGATTAGGAAATGTTAATCCGACCTTTCTCCTGTCGGAGCATTTCTAAATCGGGCATGCATGATCAAGAAATCAACCATCAGCATCTGATTCCGAATTAGGCAAGCTGTTTTATCCGTAGTGGGTCATTCTGGTAACTACAGGGCCTATGCAGGAAGGGGGCATCCTGGAGACTGCCCCCACCGACAAGATCAGCATCCCGTAGCGTTTTCGGCCCGGCCGTCAGTTGGCGTTGGCACAGCCTAGGCTGCGCCGTTGTGCAGTGTTCTGGTCATTGTCATTCCAGAGCCTGGACCGGCCGCACAGGCAGTTGCGGACATCGAGACGGGTGAGGGGGCTGATCGAGAAGCATCCGCTTGTAGTGTTGGCCACGAAGCCGGGCTGCCCGCTCTCGTTGCTCGGCGTGTAGGTGCCGCCCGTCATGAAGCAGCGCCTGAGAAAGGGGCGTGCCTCGCCAAACCCGGTGGCCGTTGTGTAGACCACGGCAGTATAGGGGGTGTTTACGGTCAAGCCATTAGCAAGCTGGTTGGATCCACTAATGAGGGCCGTAAATCCTGAATTTATGGAGGCCAAAGTCACGGTACTACCCACCTGTGAATCTGTCCGAGTATTGTAGACCTTGGCCAAAATTGGAAATGAGTTCGGACCGCCATCCCCTGACCGGGATCTCAGCGTGCTGTACAGGTTTATAATTTCAGTGCGGTCAAAAGACACACTCATAGTGTTAACCGATATATCTCCCAAATCGATATCGGTAACTTCTCCCGGCCCGTTACAAGCGGCTTGGCCGACCAGCCCCGGCGCGGTTATGGTCTGCGCCCCCGCCGGAACGGCCAGTACCGCAAGCAATAGAAGGGCTGTTAATTTACGAGGGGGGGGGGTGAGTTTCGTCAGTTGTTTCATTTCCTTCTCCGGATCGCTTGACGCGAGTTGCTGCAATTGCGGGCATTGTAACAGTTTCGTCTTCCAGAAAACAGGCTGATTGTCAAACTGAGCCGCTACCGCTTTATCGGTCGGACTGCCTTGTCCGAGAATCTCGAACAGGTTGCCTTCAAGCAATGCCTCTGGATAATGACCGTGAAATATATAACATGCATTTATGCCTCGATCGGCGTGGATGGGGAATTTCCCCATTCGGACCAGGAACCCTGATAGGCCCGAACACGAGGATATCCCAGCCATTTGAGAATATAGAACATGTGAGCAGAGCGACGGTTAGATTGACAATAGGGAATAATCTCGAGACTCGGGTCGACTCCGGCTTCAAGCAACTCTGACCGAAGCTCATCCGGATCCCGCAGTTGTTGATGCGTATCCAGTACATTCTTCCATTCATAGTGGACTGCTGATGGTATATGGCCTCCCCGCCCCGCCCGAATGTCAATGCCGTCATATTCCTCTCGGCTTCGAACATCAAGAATACATCGATCACTATTGCGAAGTGAGTCCATAAGGTAGTCCATTTCTGCAGCAGTTGATTCATCAACAGTGCAGGAGCAGGGATTTGGAGTCGGTGTGGCGGGTGCTGGTTCAACCGGCAGTCCCTCCGCCTTCCATGCTTGAATGCCGCCATCGAGCAATGCCACATGATGATGCGAGCAGGTCAGCAGTGTCCACAACAGTCGGGTGGCGCGAATACCGGAATGCTCATCATAGGCAACGACCCGGGTGCTGGCATCAATGCCGAGACCGCTAATGAGCGTCGCCAATGCCCCAAGGTCAGGTAGCATGCCTTCGGCATGTCCGATTTCCCTGATGAGTTTTCCATAGCCCAGCCTGATGGCACCAGGTATGAAGTCGTGACTGATTGCAGAATCAGGCCTCAAGTCGACAATTCGAATATAATCGCCAAGGATGCCGCTCAGCTGCTCAGCACGGACTACCAGTTCAGGTCGGGAGGCGGTTTGTTGAAAAGATTGGTTCATGTCCGGGTATCCAGTAAACGAGGAGGGTTGAAACGTCAGTTACAATACCCCAAATAGACGGGAATAAATCATGTATAGGGGTAGCTGTCTTTGCGAGAACATATCCTGGGAAGTGGATCCGGTCGAAGTTCCGGTCTACCACTGCCATTGCTCCATGTGTCGGAAGATGCATGGAGCGGCTTTTGGTACTTATGCCTACACCCCCTCTGAACATTTTCGATGGACTGGCAAACTTGACACGTTGACAAACTACCGATCCTCGCCCATGCTGGTGCGTTCATTCTGCAGTAAGTGCGGGTCAGTCGTGCCAAATCAAGATGAGAATGGGTCTCATTATTATATTCCGATTGGTTCCCAGGACGATGGCCCGGAAGTGGATTGCCATATCTTTACCGCATCCAGGGCACCATGGCTGAACATCACGGACAAACTGCCGAAACATGATGAATTTCCGCCTGATGTGGACTCCCCAATCGCTTCAGACCGGGTTGAAGAGTCGATTGAATCCGTCGGGCTACAAGGGAGTTGCCTGTGTAGGCGGGTCCGATTCGAGGTCACGGCGCCATTTAGGAAAATATACAATTGCCATTGTCGGCGATGTCGTCGAGCCCGTTCCGCACCGTTTACCACCAATGGCTTTACAGCACACAGTGAAGTGGTCTTTACCTGCGGCGAGAAGCACCTTAAATCCTACAGGCTGCCCGAGGCGAAATACTTCACGCAAGTCTTCTGTGAAATTTGTGGATCCGGCATGCCCCGAATCAGTCTTGAGCGGAAAATCGCCGTTACTCCACTGGGTGCGCTCGATACTGATCCAGAACAACATCCGGACTGCAACATCTGGTTTGATTCCATCGCAAACTGGTATGCCCCCGTCAATGACCTGACCGCTTACCCCAAGGAGCCGCCACTATGAACAGCGAATTGAAATGGAGTCCCGGAACTTGGCGAAATTTTCCGGTATGCCAGATTCCAGAATATCCGGATCCAGAGCAGCTTGAAAAGGTCGAGAAACAGATAGCGGGATGGCCGGCACTGGTGTTTGCCGGCGAGGCAAGATCACTCAAAAAGCGCTTGAGTGAAGTCTGTGCAGGGAGGGCATTTCTACTGCAGGGCGGAGACTGCTCGGAGAGTTTTGCAGAGCACAGCAGTACCAATATCCGTGACTACTTCCGGGTCATGCTGCAGATGGCCATTCTGCTGATCTATGGATCTTCCTGCCCGGTAGTCAAGGTTGGCCGGGTCAGCGGTCAGTTCGCCAAGCCCAGATCTTCCGACACGGAAACCCGGGATGGGGTGACCCTGCCGTCCTATAGAGGCGATATTATCAATGGTATTGACTTTGATGCCGAGGCCCGGGTGCCAGATCCCGAAAGGCAGAAGATGGCCTACCGTCAGTCGGCTGCTACCCTGAATCTGATCAGGGCGTTCTCGTATGGAGGGTTCTCGACACTCGAGAACGTTCACAACTGGATGCTTGCCTTTGTGGCTGATTCACCGCAAGGCAGGCATTATGAAGAAGTGGCAGAACGCATCAGCGAATCCATGGCGTTTATGAAGGCAATCGGAATTACCACGGAGGCTAACCACCAGCTTCGACAAACCAGTTTCTATACCAGTCACGAAGCCCTGCTGCTGGGCTATGAAGAAGCACTGACACGAACTGATTCGATCAGCGGAGAGTGGTATTCGACGTCAGGACACATGCTCTGGATTGGAGACCGCACCCGGCAACCCGACCATGCCCATGTGGAGTATTGCCGGGGCATTAAAAATCCGATTGGAATCAAGTGCGGTCCGAGCCTGGATCCCATCGAATTGGTTCGCTTGACTGAAATACTGAATGCCGATAATGAGCCGGGGCGACTGACCCTGATTACGCGTTTCGGCCATCAGCAGATTGCAGACGGCTTGCCGCCCCTGATTCGGGCAATTGAAGAGCATGGCAGAAAGGTTGTCTGGTCATGCGATCCGATGCACGGTAACAACATTGTCAGCAACGGATACAAGACTCGGCCTTTCGGGAATATCCTGTCCGAGGTTCAGGGTTTTTTTGAAATTCACAAAGCGGAAGGCACGCATCCTGGCGGTATCCATGTCGAGATGACCGGACAGAATGTGACGGAATGTACCGGTGGTGCGCGAGCTATTTCCGCTGAGGACCTTTCAGACCGGTACCATACGCATTGTGACCCAAGATTAAATGCAGAGCAGTCTGTAGAACTTGCGTTTCTGGTGAGCGACTTGCTCAAGAAAACCCGAAAATAGTTCAGGCGCTGGCCTTTTGCGACTCGTCCTGACTTGCAATTTGTTTTGAGCCCGTATCAAAGTATGCAAGCGCATTCTCGTAGACGAGCAGTAGCGAGGGAACCAGAAACAGCACCAATAGTGTTGCGAAGGCGAGTCCAAATGCCAGCGTGATTGCCATTGGTATGAGAAACTGCGCCTGTATGGAGGTCTCGAAAAGCAATGGCGTCAAGCCGCCGATCGTAGTCAGTGAAGTCAGCAATACAGCCCTTAATCGGCTGCAGGCCGCCTCAACGATAGCGTCATGGGCGGACATTCCGCTTTTCCGGAGTCGTTGGTAGAACACGAGGAGGATGATCGAATTGTTGACTACTATCCCGGATAATCCAAAAAAACCGAACAGCGACAGGACAGTTATGTCCTTGTTCATTAGAACATGGCCCCAAAACCCGCCTATAAACCCGAAAGGGATGATGAGCATGACCACCAATGGCCAGCCATAGGAACCAAAGACCCAGGACAGTACAAGATAGATCATGACCAGGGCGAGAATGCCGCCTAGCTGCATATCGCCCAGAGTTTCTTGTTGCGTGCTCTGCCTTCCTTCAAAGGAGTGTGTGATCCCATGCTTGGTAACCAGTGAAGGCAGGATGTCGGACTCGAGTTTTTCAACGATCGAGTTGGCATTGCTGATATCATGATCGACATCCGCCTTTATGGTTATCGCCAGGCGTCCCATAGAGTGCCGAATGTTGTCAAATCCCCTCTTGGCTGAAATATTGACTAGGGAGGATATCGATTCGGTGTGACCATTTGGCAAGACAATATCCATGCTTGAAATACTTGCCAACGAGTTTCGCTCTGGTTCAGCAATAAGCAAAACCACATCCAGATCCTCGTACCCGTCAGACAATTCTTGCACCAGAAAGCCGTCATATGCTGCTCGCAGCTGCCGGGATACGGAGTCGATGCTCAAGCCCAGGGCTTCTGCAGAAGGATTGAGCGACAGCACGAGTTGTTCTTTGCCATAAGGGATGTCGTCAGCAATCCCGCTTACTCCGGGTATGTCCGACAAGACGTTCTTGATTGACTCGGAGACCTGCTTGATCTGGCTGATGTCTGTTCCGAAGATCTTGAGATCAATGTCTGTTGACGGCGGACCGGCACGTTGGTCAATCAAGGCCAGTGTTTCAATTCCCGGATCTCGATTGAGCCTGCTACGCCAGGCTTGAATGATGCTGCTGTTTCGTACTTGTCTCTGGTCGGGAGGAATCAGCTCAACCCTGATTGCACCTAAATGATCGCCCTTTTGAGAGGTTGTTTCCGTGCTTTCGGTCGTTCCATACCGTGTTATCAGTAACTTGATGAAGTCTTCGCCTGATTCTCGTTCGATTTCGTACAGCATTTCTTCGGCATTGGCAAGATAGTCCTTGACCCGGTCAGGGGCTGTTCCCGAAAGAAACCCCACGTTCAGGTAAATCCTGTCACCCTCGGTAGTTGGAAAGAATGCGAAGCCAACTCGACCGCTTTGTGCCCAGGCAATCGTTATGAGCATGATCGACAAGGCGAGCGCCAGAGTGCTCCAGCGGTTTGAGACAACGAAACCTATGAATGGCCTGAAAAAATTTTCTCTGCAACGAACGTAGCCCGTGTCAATCGCTCTGCGAAAATGCCCTGGATCGTATTTTCCCATGCTTCGGAAGGAGTGGGTCAAATGTCCAGGCAGGATAAGAAAGCACTCGATCAGTGAAGCGATGATCACGCAGACCACAACCAGTGGTATGGCGCTCATCAAGGCACCAATGACTCCGCCAACCAAAAACAACGGCATGAAGGCGGAGATAGTGGTCAGTGATGAGCAAAGGATTGGCGCCAGCATTCTTATGGCAGCCGAGAGAGGGGCGATGCTTGACTGGACTCCACCCACATAACGAGACATGGCATCTTCTCCGACCACGATTGAATCGTCAACGATGATGCCGAGTGCCATGATCAGGGCAAATATGCTGATCATGTTTAGGCTGCCTCCCCATAAGTAGAGGATAAAAAGCGCAGCCAGAAATGAGACCGGAATTCCCACGGCTGTCCAGAATGCGACACGGGGCGCCATGAAAAAGTAGAGAATCATCACAACCAATGCCAGTCCGCTCAGGCCATTCTTGACCAGGATGTTGATACGGTCTTGAATCAGCTCCCAGTCCTGACTGAACATCACCAGATCAACTCCTTCAGGCAGCAGGGGCCGGGTCTCGCTCACCCATGTTGACAATATGCCGGCAGACTCGAGGCTGTCCGCCTTTTCCGTGCGCTGTATGATCATCTCTATGGCTGGACGGCCTTTATAACGAATGGTCTCTTGGTCTGGTTTTTTCTTCCGGGATATCTCCGAGATATCTCCAAGCTTTAACAGCCGACCTTGCTGGTCAGCAATGATGGAAATTTCCTCAAACGAAGCCACAGTTTCCCGTCGTTCCTGAAAACGCAGTTGTCGGGATGTCTGTTCTCGACCGATAATTCCCAACGGGACATCTCTGGACCATGCCGCTACTCTCTGACCGAGTTGATCAAGTGACAGGCCCAGGCGTCTCGATTCATAAGTGGGGACTTCAATGGTAATCCGCTCCTCGGGCAGACCGTTGATTTCAATTTTTGCAATGCCCCTATCCAGCAATTCGCTTTCGAATCGATAAGCCAGACTGCGCAATTCATCCACACTTCTGGAATCTGTGCCTGTCAAAAGCAGGCGGCCGACCTGTTCATATGGGATGATATTGGAAACTTCTGGGAGATCGGTCTCCAGGGGCAAGCCGCTTGCGGCATTTACCCGTTCCTTGATTTTGTCCACGGCTTCTGCCATGTCAGCCCCTTCGCTGAATTCCAGGATTATTAAGGATACTCCTTCAGACGAAGTAGAGCGCATGTCCTCGAGCAGGTCGATGTCCCGAAGCTCTTGCTCAAGCGGTATGGTAACCAATTCCCGCACATCATCGGCGCTTGCGCCACTCCACAAGACTCGAATCTGAGCGAAATTGACTTCATAAGCAGGAAAAAATTGAGTGTTGAGTTGCTGGATCGACCATATTCCCGACATCAGCATCATTACCATCAGCAGGTTGGCGGCTACAGGGTGGTTACAGAATATGCCTATCAGTCCGCCTCGGCCGGCTGGATCAGGGGTGTTATCAGTCATTCTGGTCTTGCTCTAGTATCTGAACATGCAGGCCACTGACTGCCTGAGGCAACCGGGAAGTGAGGATATCCTCATCAGGATAAAAGTCGGAACCATCGAGGATGATGGCCTGAGATCCGTCGGCTTCAATACGCATGCCGATCTGATTGACCTCTCTCGGCTCCAGGGTTCCATTAATCACCACATATACCCGATTGCCACTGTAGATGGCATCCGGGGGAACCACAACAACATTCTCAAGCAGGGGCATGTACACCAAAATGTCGAGAGTCGATCCGAGTGCGGGCAATTGACTTGATGAAGAACGAAAAAAGGCATCGATTCCGGCTTGGCCTTGTTCAATCAAGGCCGTTAACCGGTGCAGAGTCAGACTGATGCGATGGTTTTCATAGATGGCCTGGGCCATGACTTGCTGATTGTTGCTTATAGCCTTTTGCAATGATGGAACGAAAGAGAATGGAACTTGTGCCCGAACTTCCAGTTCGGATTCGTTATAGAGGCTCAATAGCTTTCCACCACGAGGGATGCGGTCTCCCATCGTGACCATGACTTCAGTTATTCTGCCGTCGAAAGGTGCTTTGATGTTTGTGCGCTCCAGATCTCGCTTCGCTCTCTCGAGAGCGGCTCTTGTCTTGTTGAGAAGCGCCTCAAGTTGTTGCTGGCGTAACGGAAAATCATTGATTGCCTGTTCTCTCTGAATGATCTTCAATTGCTGACGGGCTTCATTCTGCAACGTTTCGTCGAGCGTGGATTGGCTGCCGGCATTGTTTTCGACGAGCCGCTTGGCCCGTTCGACAGAATTGCGAGTGAGGTCCAACAGATCCTTTTCAATTTCCAAGGCGCGTTTGTCGGCAGCATGTCTCACGCGATCGCTTGAAATTAACGCTTCTATTTCCTTCAATTCAGCCTGGCGTTGTTGCACGTCAAGCTCGATATCCTCTTGGTTCAGGGAGATCAGCAAATCCTGTTTTTGAACGCTGTCGCCTTCCAGGACAGTCACATCTGCTATATCCGCTTCGACCGCGGCAGTTAGGGATGCAAAAAGTGGCGTTTCGACCGTGCCAAAGAGACGAATAGTGGGTGCTTCGTTTTTGATTTGAGCCTTTTGAACGAAAACAAATTGTTCGGAGGCCTTCTGCGTCAGCTTTGGTGCTTCCTCCCGATTGCTGGTAATGAACTGAAATCCTGCATATCCCATCATCAGGAAGACAAAAGGGAATAGAAATTTAACGAATTTCTTCATGTATTGTCATGCCCAGCTTTGAGTCAAGAACGCTATATGAATTTGACGAGATTAAGCATCACTTTCTGACAGACATGCATTTTACCGCTTGGTTGATTCATTACTGTGCAGGTTCGCCGCATATGAGGCCCCCACCCTACGGTGCGGAGACGCCGTCATCAAGGAAACCTGTGTCATGAGTAGATTTTCACGATGACTTGTAAGAGTGCTGCACGATACACGATCTGGTTTTCCGGTGAGTTTGAGGGAGTTTTTCCAAACCGGGATCAAATTTGAAATATCGATTAAATTCAAATGGCTATGATTTTTTTCCAAAAAGACTTGAGGGTTCGGCTGTGCACATTAACGCAGGGGTGTCAGTGTTTCGTGCTGCGATGTCCCCGAATCAGATAGTTCTACATTGACGTTGGGAATGCTGGTGGGCCCGGCAGGACTTGAACCTGCGACCAATGGATTATGAGTCCCGAAAAATTATCTAGTTCGGGTTGACTATCCGATCCAAGGGTATTTTAGCATGAAAAATGATATTTGTTCATTCCGTGATATGCACAACATAGAGGCATGTGCATTATCTGAAAGTGCTTGACATGGCGATCATTTTCAAGCACTGAAACCTTCCCCTGTCCCAGAACAAGACTGGAGAAAGCCGGTTACAGCTACTTTTCGGGCATTTTTGAGCGTTATAGCAAGTTCTTTGCCCATTTCAAAAAGACCTGGAAAATGCACCGCAAGCCACGATTAGCCCTGTGCGTTTATTCGATAATGCATAGATTGAATCTCTACGCTCTCATCTTGCGATTCCGTTCGCTGCAGTTTTGGCGCAAGAGAATACTGCAGTCAAAACCAGTCAGCAGCTCCGGCATCGGAAAAATTTGCGCTAACGCAAAAGCTTCTGCACAACATATCACTTCGTATAATCCAGTGTTCAGCCATAATCCAGAGTCCAGCCAGAGCACGGATAAACTTGATGACCGCAGAATCATCCAATAGTGAATATGACCTGGTCAATGTTGTAGAACAATACTGTCGGCAGCGCCCGCTCCGCCCGGCCACTCAGCAGACCTACCGGTCGCATGCGGAACGCTTCGTCAGGGACACGTCGGTGCGGCGCGTTGACTATATTACCCAGGAAGTGCTTCTTGAATGGCGCGAACTGATCGCCGAGCGCGCATCAAGGACGACCTACAACACTTACCACCGGCACCTGCGCGCCCTCCTCAACTTCTGCGTGGAGATCGAATTGATCGACCGGAACCCGATATTGAAAATCAGGCAGTTCAGGCGTGTCAACGTCCGCGGCAAGGGATGTACCATGGAGGAATTACAGGAGGTCTGTGATTTTCTTGCCCGGGACAGCCGGGAACTCTCGCCCCTGATTCTCAACATGGTGCTGACTCTTTTCTATACCGGCATGCGCCGCTCCCAGCTGTGCGGCCTGGACTGGAAGGACATCGACTTTCAGGAAAACACCATCATGCTTCGCAAGCAGCACTCGAAAACTGGCAGGGAATGGGCAATCCCCTTGCATGACGAGTTGCGGCCCAGGCTTCTCGAAATGAAGGAGGACGTCATGCAGCACTTCCCGTCATTCAGCGAGAGCGATCAGGTATTCATGATTCAGAGATACAGTTCCTACTACCGGGGAGCAAGGATGGCGCCCGAACAGCTCGGGCAAATCCTGAGACGCACGGCCGACCGGAGCGGCATCAGGATATCTGCCCACCGAATCCGGCACCTTGTTGCGACGACCCTCGCGAACAAGGACACGGAGGACTTTCATGAAAAGGGAACCATTCCCTACACGCTGAACAGCATAAAGGACTTTCTGGGCCACGAGGACATCACGACGACCATCGGCTACATTGAGTCAAATGTCTCTTCCCAGCGAACCATCATCAAGGGGCTCAAAATGATCAAGGAGCCTGGAAAAGGGGAGTAGGGAAAAGCCCACGGCTTTGCCTGTCAGCCTGGTCAGGCACGCATCCGGCTGCAGGCTGCGGGTCCTTGCGGACCCGGAATCAAGGGTGCAGCCCCTCCTGCGAGGGGCTGCGAAGTTGGACAGCGAACTACTTACTTGTCGACAAGTCCCGGGAACAGCCAGGTCAGAAAGCCGACCTGTCCGAAGAACATCACCGTGGTCCAGCCGATAACCGACCAGGTCTGGATGACCAGGCGGCTTCCCACCCGGTCCCTGACGCTGGCTACTTCGGCGGCCAGGCCGTCAACCTTCCGGTTCACGGCACTGATCTCCGATTTCAGATCGGATCTGAGTTCGCGGATGGCCGCAATCACGCGGCTTTCGCTTTTCTCGACCTTGCGGTCAATCAGCCTGTCGGTCATGATTCTCATCTTCAGGCGCTGCTGCTCCAGTTCGCTTTTGGAGACCAAGTCTCCGCCTTTGTCTGCTTCTTTCATAATTTGGTTCCTCATGTAAACGGTTGAAGGAAAACACGGGGAGACGAAAGAAGCCCCACGCAGGGGAAAATCTCCCCATGCGCGGGCTGTGTGCCTGTCAAGGCACGGCATTTAGAGTGACACCGGGCCCCTCCGCAAGGAAGGGCTGCATCCGCGAGGGTGCCGCATGCCGCCTTTCGGCGGTTTTCGGATGCCGGCAGTTCGGGATGCCAGCCACTGTTGAAATGGACTCTACCACAATCAAAACGCGAAATGCAAGCGTTTTTGTTTTCCCTAATCCATAGATAGAAATTTTCTTGTCCGCTCCAGGCCGGGATTCGGTCGGACGCGGTGCCGGGGTGTTCCGGACCTGTCCGGAAGGCCGGATTCGGGGCATGGCGGCGCCGGTTTCCATGCCGGAACGCAGTGGCGGGTCGTGTTTCCTGGCCTGATGGCGAATTCCGGGCGAGCGAATCCGTGGCCGTTTCCGGCAGGCCCCTGGCGGGTCCGGAAGGAACGGGAGATCAGGGCAGCCGGCAGGTGCGCATCTGCCAGAGGGTTTCCTCGAGCAGGCCCAGGCTGGACGGGACGGCCTTCAGGACCCGTTGCCGGGCATGGCGGACCACCTGCCCGGCCATCGCGTACAGGCGGTGCCGGAAGGTGCCGGCCCGTCTCGTGCGCCATTCGGGAGGCAGCGACAGCCGCATCAGGACCGGCAGGCTGCAGGCAATGACGGTCAGGCACAGGCATCCCGCACTGGCCCGTATGGAAAAAAGCGATCTCCTCAAGCTGTACAGAGGTCGAACCAAAGCAATTGACTCCCTGCAAAAACTACACGAAGAATCCCTGCATGTACGAAAGGGAGAAGGATATGAAAATGAGCTGCATGCTCTCCTTAAAGACTCTCCCTGGCTTGTGAATCCCGAATGCGCCAACCATCTGACTAGCAACAGCACTATCAAGACAGTATGTTCTTAGCTGAATAAAGTTCTGAACATTGACGATCATGCTGACCCAGCCAAGAAATACGATAGTAGCCGGCCCGACCTGGTATTTCTTGCGGTGAACCAGCCAAAACCGGATGACATTCTGGTCGTTGAGTTGAAGTCTCCCAGCATTGAGCTGGAAATCGAGCATCTAAATCAACTTGAAAAGTACATTTTCATGATCGAAGAAGAACTCGAATCGAAACTTGAAAAAAAAGTCAGGGTAAAAGGATGTCTAATAGGAACCAAGCCCACGGAAGCAACACGCTCTATCGATAAGAGACGTCTTCTGAAGAAGATTTCCGAGTTCGGTACCAATTCGAAAATCAGGGTCATGGACACTCTTGAACTTATCACGATTTCGAACACCATTCATCAGCATGGAATCGAGGTGTTCGAGGCCGAGGAGAGCAGGTTGAATAAGGAACTGGGCTGACGCGGACAGTCTATTCTTCTGCCTCCTGCCGAAACAAGTCCATGACTGAATAAGCGACTGCACTCAGGGACCCGGAATTAAGGGTGCAGCCCCTCGTAGGAGGGGCTGCGAAGTTGGACAGG
>JAPOSW010000033.1 GCA_026709505.1 Gammaproteobacteria bacterium
ACATGCAGTGGATTGCCGGCTTCGTGCTGGGGTCTGCGGTCCTGGTCATCGCCGTACTGGGCCTTCTCCTGACCTCTACTCCTGCGCCCTGACTGCAGGGGTCTTCAGGCAAGCCAGAAAAAGAATAGTCCGTTAACAGCCAGAGAGACCGCATCATGAAACAACCCGCCAGATTCACCCCCCCCCTCGTAAATTAACAGCCCTTCTACTGCTTGCGGTACTGGCCGTTCCGGCGGGGGCGCAGACCATAACCGCGCCGGGGCTGGTCGGCCAAGCCGCTTGCCAGGGGCAAGGCGAGCTTGTCGATACCAACTTTGGAACGATTTCGGCTGTAGCGAATAACAGCGCAACCTTTAGCGCTCCAGTAATCGTAAACATATACAGTCAACTGAGATCCCGGTCAGGGGATGGCGGTCCGACTGAATTTCCCACCAATATAAAGGTCTACAACGCCCGGACAGGCGCACAGGCAGGCAGTACCCAGATTCTTGCCAGCTTTCGCCAGGCATATACCGAGCTTAACACTGTTTTCACCATTACCCTTTCTGGCTTGACCGTAAACCCCCCCTATACTGCCGTGGTCTACACAACGGCCACCGGGTTTGGCGAGTCCAATCCCTTTCTCAGGCGCTGCTTCATGACGGGCGGCGCCTACACCCTGAGCAACGAGAGCGGGCAGCCCGGCTTCGACAATACGGCTTCAAGCGGATGCTTCTCGATCAGCCCCCTCACCCGTCTCGATGTCCGCAACTGCCTGTGCGGCCGGTCCAGGCTCTGGAATGACAATGACCAGAACACTGCACAACGGCGCAGCCTAGGCTGTGCCAACGCCAACTGACGGCCGGGCCGAAAACGCTACGGGATGCTGACTTCACGCGACAGGACACGCAACCCCCATGGCCGGACATGAACCAGGGCGACTCCGGTCGCCCTTGCCCGCAGTCAGGCCGTGCAGTTTTCAGACTGATCCGCTATCCTCTCTTCTGAGAGCAAGGAGCGAATACTACTGGATTTAGTCGATTCGAATTGTCTGGCCGGTCACTACGCCTTCGATACTCTTTGTGAAGGCCAATCCGACTCGCCTTGATGAAACCGGTTCGTGGCCCGGGAATTTTCCCGTGTATCGATCTGTCGAATTTTCAAGCAGGCCCGGACTTACCGAATTTATTCGAATACCCCTTGGCATGTCTCCGGCTGCTCCGAGCACAAATCCGTCAATCGCCCCATTGGCAGAAGCTGCGGATGCACATCCGGCAATTGGATCACGATTCAGCACCCCACTGGTCAAGGTGAAAGACCCCCGATCACTGACCCAGGGAATCCCCTCAAGCACCACATTGATTTGCGGCAATGCCTTGTGCAGTATCCCCTTCATCCAGAGTTCTCCGGTCATTTCTTCGACGGGCCCGAAATGGCCATGCCCGATTGCTGCTACCACAGCATCGATATTGCCAGCATTCCTGTACATGTTGCGTATGCTGTCGAGGTTTTCGAGATCGACCTGTATATCGCCAGAAGCCAGTCCGGCACGGATCAGGTCGTGGCGGTCCTCAAGAGCATTGACTACCGTGCGACCCACTGAACCTCTGGCACCTATAATCAGTATCCGCATTTTACTTCACGCATAATTTCAAAATATCCCGATCATTCAATTGAGTTCTGGAGACATGCAAGCCCGGAAAAACCACCATGCCAATCTTCTGCCAAGTTTACCACTCACTGGAAGCGTATGCTCATGCTGCTAAGGACCACAGCAAGCCCTGAAATGCCCAAAACCACTCTAATGCATTTCCGACAATAAAGGCATGGTATATAATCGAATCACTATTCATGCAAACCTGATATTCTACAGCCGCATGGCGTAAAACCAGTGTATGCTGAATAATTCTTCATGGAAATTCATGCATGCAATATGTATTGCTGCTGATAAACTCTTTACCAGCTTGTGGATAGGTTCGGAAGTAGGTGAACGGGGTGTAGCTCAGCCTGGTAGAGCACTGCCTTCGGGAGGCAGGGGCCGGAGGTTCAAATCCTCTCACCCCGACCATTAACTTGACTCGTTATGTTCGAACAAGAATCGATTGCAAAGTTTCACGAAGATGGATTCATCGTCGTTCCCGGCCTTGGGTCCGCATCATTATGTGAATCCATCCGCAAGGTCGCGCTGGCATCCATCGATCCACTGCTGGCTCCGGTCGAGTACGAAACCGATGTCCAGTATCCAGGTTCTCCACATGACCGTCAGTCAATCGGTGGCGATACCCCGCGCCGTCTGCTGAACGCATATACCCGAGACAGGATCATCCGCAACTGGGCAACAGGCCAGCCGATAACCGACCGAGTACGCAGTCTTCTCGACTGCAAGGAAATCGCCCTCTCCCAAAATCACCATAACTGCCTGATGACCAAGCATCCCGGCTTCAGCAGCTCCACCCAATGGCATCAGGACATTCGCTATTGGCTATTCGACAAGCCTGATCTGGTCAGCGTGTGGCTGGCCCTTGGCAACGAAAACCAGACCAATGGTGGCATGCGCCTGATTCCGGGCTCGCACCGACTGAGTTTTGACAGGGGCCGATTCGATGGTTCCCTATTCTTTCGTGCAGACCTGAATGAAAACAAGGGAGTCATTGATACCGCTGTCAATGCCAATCTCGAATGTGGCGATGTGCTGTTTTTTCACGGCAGAACGCTGCATGCAGCCAGCCAAAACCACAGCGACATGCTCAAATTGTCGCTGGTGTTCACGTACCGGGATATCAACAACAACCCACTTGCAGGCACCCGCTCGGCCACCTATCCCGATATCCCCTGTTAATGCATGATCAATCCGGCCCTATCCGGGCACCCGAATCAATACGCAGCCAGCCGCCCCGCCACTCTCAATGAGTTCGTGCGCTTTTGCGGTCTCTGCAAAACTGAAAATCGCCGATACACGGTGCTTCAACTGCTCTCCGGAAAGCGCATCATTCACTGCATTGACTGCCTGTTGCCTGGCGGCATCCGGCATGCTGTAGACCAAAACCGTATGCACGGAGATATTCTTGAACATCATCGGGTAGAATGGGATCAGCGGCTCGGGATCACTGGATGAAGAGTAGGTGGCGATAGTGCCGCAGTTATTAAGGACTTCAGCACTCACTTTTGCATTTTGTCCGAACTCGACATCAATGATGTGGTCAACCCCTCTCGATCCTGCACATTCCAGAATGCGGCGGGCCAGATCACTTTCTCGATAATTCAGTACCCAATCTGCTCCTGCATCAAGCGCTGTCTGGCAGTTTTCATCCGTTCCAGCGGTTGCAATGACTGTGGCATTGGCAAGCTTGGCCCATTGGACGGCGTAATATCCAACCCGGCCAGAGGCCCCGGTCACCAGAACAACCTTGTCAGCTGGGTCCCCCGCCACATGTAGACACCGATGCGCGGTCATGACGGGTATTCCGATACAGGCTCCGATTGAGAAGTCAGCGCTGTCCGGCAGTTTCGGGGCCATCCATGAAGGCAATGCAATGTATTCGGCACAGGAGCCACAGTGCCGGCCATACTGCGCCTGGTATATCCAGACCCTCTCTCCGCGGCGCTCTTCAACTCCTTCGCCAACGTCTTCAATGATTCCTGAGCCATCGCTGTGCGGAATCACGAAACCATCTTCAAACCCGGCGGGCTGAAATCCCGCCCGCTTTTTCACATCCGACGGATGCACGGCCGAGTATTCGACTCGAACCAGGACTTCACCAGGACGGGGCGCGGGTTTTTGCCGCTCGCCACACACCAAGACCTCGTCGGCCTTGCCGGTCTTTTCATACCAGATTGCTTTCATCGTTGACTTTACCTTCATTGATTATTTCGCCATGATCCGAGGTTCCTGAAGCATCAGCCCCGGATTTGCTTTGCTGTTGAAGCTCCCACATCTGGGCATATAGCCCTTGATTGCTCAAGAGTGTTGCGTGCGAGCCTCTTTCCACTATGCGCCCCTGGTCCAGCACTAGAATTTCATCGGCCCCGACCACCGTCGAGAGCCGGTGAGCGATGATCAATGTCGTGGCCTCTTGCGAAACCCTGTCCATCGCTTCCACAATGGCATTCTCCGCCCGACTGTCAAGCGATGAAGTCGCCTCGTCAAAAATCAGGATTCTGGCTTTTTTCAAGGCAGTTCTCGCAATCGCCATGCGCTGCTTTTCGCCGCCAGACAGCTTCAGGCCGCGCTCGCCGACAAGTGCTTCATACCGATCAGGGTGCTGTTGAACGAAATCATGAATCTGGGCAATCCGCGCTGCTTCCTCGATTGCCCCGATCCCGGCATCCGGATCTCCATAACCGATATTGTAGCGAATTGTATCATTGAACAGGACTGTATCCTGCGGCACGATGCCGATCACCTCACGAAGACTGGCCAGGCTCACATCCCGGATATCCTGACCATCAACCAGAATCTGTCCGCGCTGCGGCTCATAAAACCTGAGCAGCAAGCGGCCAAGGGTCGACTTGCCAGCCCCGGATGGACCGACAATCGCCAGTTGCCGGCCTCCGGGAATTCGCAGGGAAATGTCGCTCAATGATTTCCGACCCGGGGAATAACTGAAATCGACATTTCTGAATTCAATCCCCCCCATCGTGACCCGAAGCAGACCGGCATTCGGCTTGTCCTTGATATTCACCTCCTCATCCAGCAATTGAAACATTCGATCCATGTCTATCAGGGAGTTGTTCATTTCCCGATAGACGGAACCCAGAACATTGAGTGGAACATACAGTTGCAGGAGGAATGCATGCAACATCACAAAATCGCCAACCGTCAATATTTCATCACGAACTCCGGTTGCGGCCATCACCATCAGTATCGCCAGCCCAATCGCGATGATCAGTCCCTGACCGGCATTCAGCAACGAGAGGGACAGGTTGTTCCTGTAGGAAGCCTCCCCCCAGCTTCGCATGGACCGATCATAGCGATCCTGCTCCCGATCCTCGTTGCCAAACACCTTGACAGTCTCAAAATTCATCAATGAATCCATAAGCCTGGTTCCGGCATGGGAATCCTGTTCGTTCATGCGTATCTGGAATCTTCTTCGCCATCGGGTAACCACCAATGTATAGACCACATAGGCAATTACCAAAATGATAATGAGCAGTGCATATTGAATGCCTAGCTGGTTCCACAGGATTCCGATAACCAGCGTCATTTCCAGCATCACTGGAACGATGCTGAATACAATGATGATCAGAAATCGCGAAATGGCCTGATTGCCTCGATCAATGTCCCGAAACAGGGCACCAATCTTGCGTTCCAGGTGGAACTTCAAGGACAGTTGATGCAAATGACGGAATACCCTGGACGAGATTTTGCAGATGATATCGATGCCAATTCGATAAAACACCGCATTTCGGAGCTCGGCAAACAAAATCGAGGCAAACCAGAATAACCCATAGCCGAGGAGAAGTGCCAGAGGGATGGCCATTGCAGCCTGGATTTCCCCGAGATCATCAACAATCCGTTTGAGGATCAGGGGAATTGAAACATTGGCCAATCGGGCAAGGACCAACAGGACGAGAGCGATTGCAACCCGTCGCCAGCGCTCGGCAAGATAGGGAAGCAGCTTCTTGGCAATGCGCCAGTCGCCGCTTGCAGCGGTCGTTACCGTCCTTACCGGAGACATAACCTTGCTATTGTTCAATCAGGAGCAGTTTGCGCCTTGCATAAACCGGTCGATGCTGGTGTGCGGCAACGCTTGAATCGAATCCCAGATTTGCTGTACGGTTGTCTCACCAATCAGCGACCCGGCTTTCGCCCGAACTTTTCTGGTGCGTGTTGCGAGATCAGGCAGGTTTTCGAGATCATGGTACTGGTTGTGAATCGAGCCACAGTGGGTCTCAACCGTTACCGTTGCTGCGGTGTCGGAATGTTCTGCATCCGGTTCAACCTCAACCCTGTCTGCAAGGCTGCAAAGTTCCATGGATTGACACATTTCATCGACAAAGCTGGCAGGGGCGGCAGTATCGATACCGGAGACCAGCATCGCAATGGCGAAACGATAGCTGAACTTAGCTTCCAGACCGGTTTTGGGTTGCTTGATATCACAAACCTTCATCCAGCGAGGATTGACTGACACAGATATCCGCTTGATTGCCTCATGATCAAGGCGGCGGTCCTCCATGACTTGAACAAGGGCCTCAAGCGATGCATGAATCCCATGGCAGCAGCTATGGAATTTGTGCTGTACGGATTCAAACAGGCAATTGTTCCTGAAGCGCTCCATGAGGTCTCCCAGCGGATGCTCCTCTCCAGCGTGGGTTGCCGAAAACCCCTGTCCGCATTCCAGAGCGTTATCCGTCGAGGTAAATCCTTGCCCTGCCAGCAATGCGCTTTCAACGGCACTCGCTGCTGCGGTTCCCGCATTGTAGGGTTTGCCCATGGTTCCAAACTGCGACTTGAGTCCCGCTGCGCGTGTCGAGGCAATTCCCAAAGCATGCTGTGTCTGCTCCAGATCAAGCTCACACAGGCGGGCACACGCCAGAGTGGCTCCAAAGCAACCGGCGGTGGCCGTTTGATGAAACCCGGCCTGATAATGCCTCCTGCCCAGCCATGTACCGATGAAGCAGGCAGATTCAGCGCCAATCAGGGCGGCGTCCAGAAACTCCTGGCCCGTGCAATCATGCCTCTCGGCGAGCGCTAGTGCTGCCGGAACAACCACAGCGCTGGGATGTCCGACATAGGCAAAATGCGTGTCGTCATAATCCAGTGCATGAGAGGCAACTCCGTTGACCAACGCCGCCGCCCGTACCGGATATTTTGCGGAGCTTCCCAGTATGCTGGACTGTGCAGCGCCTCCTTCTTCCCGAATGACTTGAGACACGATACGACTGGCGGGCTCATCTGTTCCCGCGATTGCCACGGCGAACCAGTCCATGAGCGACAAGGCCATGACTGCAAGGGCCGGTTTCGAAATCTCATCGCCCGAAGTGCCAATCGCGAATTGGGCAATGTCCCGGGTAAAACCCATGCTCAATCGTCGAGAATGGTGAAGCTATCCTGATCCATGGCCGCTGGAAACTCTGCCCGAATCTCCCGCAGGGCGGACATGGACAGCGCTGCAGTTTGAACCATTTCCGATTGCCGGCACAAGGCAAGCGGCTTGCCCAGCGGATCGATGACCGCGCTGCCTCCCCGGAATTCTTCACCCTCAGGATTTTCGCCTATCCGGTTGACTGCCAGCACGTAGCTCTGGTTTTCGATAGCTCTTGCGCGCACCAGAGTATCCCATGCATACTGTCTGGCATTAGGCCAATTTGCCACATAGAGGGCCACGTCATAATCGGACCGATTGCGACACCAGACCGGGAACCGCACGTCGTAGCAGACAAACAAGGCGATCGACCAGCCATTAAGCTGCATGATCTTTCGTTCATTGCCTGCCGTGTAGGAAAGATGTTCTCCGCCGTAACGAAACAAGTGCCGCTTGTCATACCAGTCCAGGGTACCGTCCGGGCAGGCCCACAGCATTCGGTTCAGGTAGATCGGGGCACCTTTGTCAATGACCTGCATCACCACACTGCCAGTCACAACCGCATCCAGCGACCTCGCCGTTTCGGTCATCCAGAGCACCGTATCGCTTTCCATGGTCTCGTATTTCGCCTGAGGGTCTTGATAGAAACCGGTGCTGAAGAACTCCGGCAAGACAACCAGGTCCGTTTGATCAATCGAGCCGAGCTGCTGTCCGATTCTTTTACAGTTCGCCGCTGGATTCTGCCAGACCAAGTCACACTGTACGACTGATGCTCTGAGATCACCCATTGTATGAATTCCTCCTAGATCGCATTAATGATCTCGGCCGCTTCCTTTAGAGTCTCATCCTGTTTGGCAAAACAGAATCGCACAATCCGGGTATCGGGTGCGTGCCGGTAAAACGGCGTCAGAGGAATCACGGCCACTTTCTTTTCCCGGGTCATCCATGCGGCAAAATCCACATCCTTCTGATCGGAGATTTGACTGTAGTCGGCGAGCTGGAAATAGGTACCGGCGCAGGGCAGCAGCTCAAATCTGGAGGACGCAATCAGCGATCGGAACAGATCTCGTTTAGCCTGATAGAAATTCGGCAGCTCCAGGTAATTCCGGGGATTGGATTCGAGAAAATCCGCCAGTGCCCATTGCATGGGGGTCGAGGTGGTAAATACATTGAACTGGTGTATTTTGCGAAATTCCCGAGTCATCTCGGCCGGTGCGATGCAGTAGCCGATTTTCCAGCCGGTCACATGATAGGTCTTGCCGAATGAAAACACCGCGAATGACCGACTGCGCAATTCCGGATGGGTGAGTACGCTGGCGTGTGCTGCTCCATCGAAGATAATATGTTCATAGACTTCGTCACTCAGCACAGTGCACTGGTACGGACGGATGGCCTCGGCCAGCAAGTCCAGGTCGTCTGGATGGAGAACGCTGCTGCTTGGGTTGCTGGGAGAATTGACAATGACCATGCGTACCGAATCATCCATATGCCTGTTCAATGCCTCCCAGTCAATTCGGTAATCTGGGAGGGTCATGGGCATGTGGATCATCTCTCCCCCGGCCAGGGTGACTGCCGGACCATAGGAATCGTAGGACGGGTCGAACACAATCACTTTATCGCCCTGGCACACTACCGAGGAAATCGCACAAAACAGGGCCTCGGTTGCACCGCTCGTAATGGTTATTTCGCTATCGAAATCGACCTCGATAGCGCTGTATTTCTTCAACTTGGCAGATACCGCCTGCCGCAGTTCCGGAATGCCGGTCATTGGCGGATACTGATTCTTGCCTGAGTGGACATGGTGCATAAGCCGGTCAATCAGCACAGGATCCGGCTCAAAGTCTGGGTAGCCCTGAGACAGATTGATGGCTCCAAATTCCTGTGCCATTTTCGACATCACGGTAAAAATTGTGGTGCCGACATCCGGCAGCTTGCTGTGCAGTTGCATTGTATGGTTGATTCCTTGACTTGACAGGATTGATATTGATCTTAAGCCTCATATTTTAGTATTGAAACAAGATTGCAGTGCATGACTTTGACCAGTTTCTGTATTCAAGGCCATAATCAAATAGTATTGGTTCTACATGTCAGCCATCATCACCAAAACTGGACGTAACAGACTCGAGAATAACAGAACCATCCCTACAGAGTGTGATTAGGGTATTTTACTACTGGGTGCTATTCACAGTTTACGGCTTGAACAGATGCTCAATCTGACAAGTCGCATGATAAAAAACCGCATACTGTCTGGAAGATCTGCGAGACTATGAGCATTTCCAAGCCGAGGCTCTGCAAGTAAGCTGAGTCTGCGGATAGACAAGCAATCGCCAGACAGAGACTATGGTAGTGGACCCGTATGAAAATTCACCCCATTTTCAGGGAGAAAAACCATTTATAATGGCGGCAAGTGCAACAACCCCTGTCAAATGATCCGGAGAAAGCCATGAAACGACTAATGAGATTCACCCCCCCCCCCTCGTAAATTAACGGCACTGGCCGCCGCGCTGGTAGCCTTGCTTATGGCCGGGCCGGCAGGGGCGCAAGTAACAACGGATGGCCTGTACGGTCCCCTAGCGTGTGCAGGGGGTTTTCAGCAGATACAAGAAACAGTGATAGGTATTTCAGGACGCACAAATACCAACCTGCCATTTCGGACGAATTTTCGAGATTGGGCCAGTATCAGAGCTGCCATAAGCATTGCTGACAATCCGGTAAGCTCGCTAACCGAAGTTTAACATGTAGTGTTCCAACCTATTGATAATTTGCAATTAAAAAAATCGAGTGGCACTACAAGTGCATTCATCCACCGATTTTCGGTGGA
>JAPOSW010000019.1:0-38013 GCA_026709505.1 Gammaproteobacteria bacterium
TCTGGCCAAACGACAAGCTTCGGGGCTCACCCCTCGGGAGATCCTGGAGAAGTTCGCCTCGAGGCAACAGGTGGACGTGCATCTGCCAGCCTCCGATGGACGATGCTTGGTGATGTCTCGTTATGCACAACCTAGTCAGGATCATCAGCTGTTGCTGTATCAACTGGGTCTGACATTGCCCGATCAACCGCGACCTCGGTTTCAGACTGGATCTCGCCAGGCTCCCAAAAATGACAGGCTGTGTTGCCGACCTGTGAGGGTGCTATTGAATAAAATCAATGACTTGATTTTTAAATAATGGCCCAGTTGCGAAAGACGGGTTAGCCGGTCGGTGCAATCGAACAGAAGGAGAATGAAGCGGAATCGAAACAGCCGACTATTCCATTACGTGTTCCCGGACCCGCGCATACAAGCCAGTCCATGATCTGCAACCAGAATTAACATTGACAATCCACCACTGCTCTATCAATGCCCGGATGGATTCGCAAATGTGCATGTCCAATCAAAAGAGCGGTGAGTTTTGATAGGCCCTAATCACAAAATCACGAAAAGTGCGAGATGGCAGGGACAGTTGTGCATCATGGTGCCATGCAACTCCCACATCCATCGTTGGCACATCTTGTAGCACATTCTTAGTCTCGACTCTATGCCCTTCCAATGACCATGGCCGATATACCATGTCCGAAAGTATGGTAATGCCCATACCCAGGGCCACCATGCTCCGTACCGCCTCAACAGAACTTGTTTCAAAAATAACATTAGGTCGATGCTCGGTCTTTTTCCAATACCGCATGGCTGTTTTGCTTGCCTCATCAACAGTCAGCATTACGTATGGCTCCTGCTGAATCTCGGCCAATGATACCGTTTCCAGTTGATTGAAAGGGTGATTGGCCGACAGCCACAGCCTCCTGTGTGAGCGTAGCAATGTTTCCGAATCGATTTCAGACCTGTTTTTCAAGTTGGAAACCAGCATTAACGCCAGGTCGAGCCTGCCTTTGATCAGTCCTCGCTCAATCTCTTCTCGATCATCTTCCACAACACGAGTCGTCACCCCTGGGAATATGTGCTTAAACCGGAGCAGTAAATTAGGCAGAAAATATGCGGCAACCGTGAACGAGACACCGATCACAATGTCTCCTTCTACACCTTCGCTTGGTTCGTGTGGGGCATTTACCGCCTCGGATACGGCTGCCAGAATATTCCGGGCATGCTGAAAAAACTGATGCCCCTGAAAAGTCAATGCTACGCCGTAAGCCTTGCGCGTAAACAAGCGATAGCCAAGCTCCTCTTCCAAATCTTTAATCGCCGCACTGACCGCAGACTGGGAAACATTCAATTCAGCCGCAGCCGAAGAGACCTTGCCTTGTTCAACTGTTGCGATGAAATAACGTATTTGACGGAAGGTCAGCATTGCAAATTGGCCGCAATTTCATCAATGAGTCCTGAATATATTACGGTCAAATACAGAACAACGGAACTGAATTCGGTGATAGTCAAGTTCATGCAATAAATGCACAACTTTAATTTAGCAATTTTCTCACCTGGTTCAAATTAGCATTTCTTTGCTCTCTGGCGCTAATGGCTTCTTCCATGTTTACAGCAACAAATCGAGTTTCCATATTTGGCTGCAACTGCCCAATCAGATCCATATCGGATGATATGACAGTACCCAACATGAAATATCCACCACCTGATACTGCATCTCGGTGCAAAACAATAGGTTCGGTGCCACTAGGAACCTGAATAGAACCGTAAGGATAGCAGCTGTCAACGATGTTCGAGGGATCAGAACCAGCACCAAATGGCTGTTTTCTCTCTACAAATTGAAGCGCGTTTCCGCCCCGGAAGCGATAGCCAATTCGATCTGCTTCGGTCGCGACTTTCCATATGTCCCTGAAGAATAGGGAACCTGATTCTTCCGTCAACCGATGCCAGTAGAGGCCGGGCATGACCCTAATCTGCGCAGGATTTCCGGGCAGTCTCCGCAAATCAGCCGGGACGGTCGCGCCCTCAACAGGTTTCACAACGGATGCCCAAGTCTGCAATTCATCACCGGGGCGCAGCGAACGCCCATCCAGACCACCCAATGCGCCAAGAGCATATGTAGCCCGGCTGCCTAACACCACCGGCACATCAATGCCTCCCTTGATGGCGATATAAATCCTAGCCCCCTTTTTCAAGAAATCAAAGCTCAGTGTCTGTCCGGCCTTGATCGGAAAAGAAGTCCATGTTTCTCGCGGTTCTCCATCGACGCGGGGCTGCATCTCGGCACCTGTGACTGCCACAAAGGAGTCTTCCGTAAATTCCATAACAGGTCCCATGAACACTGCTTCAAGCCCTGCATCACTCTCATCATTGCCAATCAAGAGATTGGCAGCTCTCATCGCAAAGCGATCCATTGCCCCCGAAATTGGAATTCCCAAATGATAATATCCAGGCCTGCCCAAGTCTTGTACGGAAGTCGCAAGTCCCGACTCTTTAATCCTAATCGCCATTTAGAGCCTCCCCAATGTTGCGGTTGTATTGATCCCTATCGCTGTAAAAGTCATCCAATGAAAAGTCAAAATCTTTTATCTTCGGTTCATAGGCATTGCTCTCCACTTGATTAAGGTATTCGTCATAGGTTTCCCTGTCGATCGGCCTGAACTTCACTATGTCGCCAGGATGAAAGAACACCATGAACTCCCTTAAATATGAAATTCTCTGATCAGGATCATAGATTGGCATTGGGGTAATGCCGAACATCTGGTATCCACCAGCACCCCGGACAGAGTAGATGCATGAAAAGCATCCTCCATATCCCACTGTCAATTTAGGTGTATCAGTCCTTGGACGCAGATATTTAGGTACTTCAATCTGCCGGTCTCGATCGACCATCTGGTACATAAAGGGCAGTCCTGCAACAAATCCCACCATGGTTACAAACCATGGACTCTCTGCATGAGCTTCTATGAAACTGCCGATTGAATCGAACCCGTTTATCCGGGCTGCATAATCCAAATCAGTTCCTGATGGGTCCTGATGGCGCTCCCGGAACCTCATCAGGGTTTCATGAGTCCATGGATCGTTGTAGAGAACAGGGACATCCACAACCCTTGTCTTCAATTGCTGCTTTGAGGACTCTGCATCCTGTTCGAGCTTTTTCAGCTCCAGCAAAAGATCCCTAGGCTTGATGATATCCGGATTAAACTTGATCTGATAGGACGCATTGGCCGGGCAGATTTCAGTTACTCCGCCTATTTGACTTTCCCTGACCGAATTCGTTATTGACAAGCTCTTGAAAAACGCATCAAGAGACATTTGCTCTTCAATCTCCACGAATATATGGTCATCACCACCAAAAGAATAGCGTACTGACATGATTTGAAGACCTCCTACATAATGTCTATCTATTGTGAAAGGACTGACGCCGACTTAGCCATTGCTCAAGAAATCCTGTATGTATATTCAAAGCGATGACATCACCATTCTCCACTAAAGCCTGATGCAGTGATTTCGTGGTATGAATTCCCTCTATCTCAAGCTCCGATAACGCACGCCTTAATCTTGATAATGCTGCCTCACGGGAACCATCCCAAACCACTAGTTTCCCAATCATTGAATCATAGTAGGGAGGAATATTGCAGCCAGGAAAAAGCATCGTATCAAAACGAACCCCCGGTCCAGCAGGGAAAGTAACCGACTCTGCGGTTCCTGGACTTGGCATGAAGTCCTGATCCGGGTTTTCGGCATTAATACGGCATTCAATCGCATGTCCGCGAATTCGAATCTCATCCTGTTTCAAACACAATGGACTGCCCTGTGCAATCAAAATCATTTCACGAATCAGGTCAAGTCCGCAAATCATTTCGGTCACCGGGTGTTCCACCTGAATTCGGGTATTCATTTCTAGAAAGAAAAATTCCTCCGTGCTTTCGTCATACAGAAACTCAACTGTTCCAGCACCCCGGTAATTCACATGCTCGGCCAAGGTTACTGCAGATGCACAAATCTTCTCTCGAATCTCATCAGTCAGTACAAGCGCAGGAGCCTCCTCCCACACCTTTTGACGCCTTCTTTGCAATGAACACTCTCTTTCATAACAGTGTATGACCTCGCTTCCGTCGCCGAGAATCTGAACCTCGATATGCCGGGCTTGTGGAATGTACTTTTCGACAAAGAGGGTGCCATCACCAAACGTTGCCTGAGCCTCGGCACGTGCTTGAGGAGCCAAGCGCTTGAGCTCATCCTGATTATTGGCAATCCGTATCCCTCGACCGCCTCCACCCGCTGAAGCCTTGATCAATACTGGATATCCGGCTTCTTTTGCTACCGTGCACATTTCTTCCAGTGAATCCAGACGCGACTGGCTTCCCTCGGCAATAGGTACTCCGGCCTTTTTGGCTGTTTCTCGCGCGGCCAGCTTGTCTCCCATCAGTCGAATCGTTTGACTGTCTGGACCGACAAATAATTTTCCTGCATCCTCGACGGCCTCGGCAAATTTCGCATTCTCGGCCAGAAAGCCATAGCCCGGGTGAATGGCATCAATCTCATGGTCAATGGCAGCATTCACGATTGCTTGTATATCCAGATATGATTTTGATGCGGGAGGAGGACCTACCTCCACCGCATTATCTGCCAGCCTCACCGCAAGCGAATCATCATCGCACTGGCTGTGTATGACTGTCGTCTCTATTCCCATCTCACGGGCTGAGCGGATAATCCGACAGGCGATCTCGCCCCGGTTGGCGACCATCAGTCTCCTTATTTTATGTTGATGCAAAAATTATTCCTCGACTTCCATCAAGGGCTGGCCCGCTACCACCGCCTCTTCATCATTGACCAGGAACTTCACTACTGTTCCGTCTACATCGCTCTTCACTTCGTGAAAGGACTTCATTACTTCAACGAGGCCAATTACAGCACCTGTTTCGCATGGCTCACCTTCGGCTTTGTATACGGGATCCTCCGGAGATGGCTTCCGGTAAAAAATGCCTGGCAGAGGTGATAAAACAGTTTTTGTTGTCATGAGCAATCTCCTTTCAATATATATATTTGCTTGTATCAGATGTTTTTGGATATTCAGGCAACTATTCACCCCATAAGCCAGTTGTGATGAGCAGTTGCGATTTTCAGTTCCCACTCTCTTGATCATTTCTTTGCATGCCAGTCATTCAATCTGGATTGTAGAAAACTTCGTTGCCTTGCTTACGAAGCTACCGCATCATAAACAGCCTGAGCAACTTCGACAGCATTGGGAGTATCGGAATGCACGCAAATGCTCTCTGCCCCGACTTTGACTGACACTCCGTTGACAGAATCCACAAGCCCTTCACTGATGGCCCTGGTCACCCTTTTTGATGCGAAATCCGGTTCCACCGCATCATGCTCCCTGGTAATGATCAGACCGCCTGAATCATCGTATCCAAGATCGGCATAGAACTCGGCAACAAAAGTATGGCCCCTTTCAACATAAACCTTCTCATGTTCTGTATGCTTCATGCCAAAAATGGGAACGCCAAATACGTCAGCGGCATCACAAACCGCATGAGCCACTTCGCTATTTTTCGCGGACATGCCATATAGCGCTCCGTGCGGCTTGATATGATTGAGTTCCATGTTCTCGGCCTTCAAAAAGGCAGCCAATGCGCCGACTTGGTAGATGATGATGTTTGCCAGTTCCTCTCTCTCTATCGCCATGGCTCGCCGCCCGAACCCCTGCAAGTCCGGCAAAGAAGGATGAGCGCCAACTCGCACACCATGCTGCTTCGCCAGTTTCACGGTTGCTCGCATATGATTTGGATCCGAGCCATGAAACCCACAAGCTACATTTGCTTCTGTAATCAATGGCATCAGGCTGGCATCATCACCCATCCGGTAAATACCGAAGCTTTCGCCCATGTCACAGTTAATTTCAGTGTTCATTTTCTTGTCCTCTATTTTGTTTCTATTTTACGGTTTTGATGCATCAAAAAAATACATTCATAGAATTTTCGGAATCCATCTAGTTACTATTCACCATCGCCAGAGAATTCAGTTCCGCATCGTAGCAACAAGCCTAAGCCTTAACTGATCTGCAACCACCGCAAGGATCAGCAACACACCGATCACGACAATTTGAAGATATGACTCGATTCGGGCCAGGTTCATTCCATTTTGAACCAAGCCGATGAAAAGTGCTCCAAATACCACGTTTTCCAGTCTTCCTATACCGCCGCGCAGACTGACTCCTGCGATGACGCATGCGGCAATCGATTCAAGAGGCATTGTTGCCCCGATATTTGCTTCACCAGTATCAAGACGCGCGGTCATTAACAGGCCTGCAAATGCAGCCATCAGACCGCATAATACATAGGCAGAAAACAAGGTCAATTTAGTGTTGATACCGGACAAACGCGCTGCCTTGATATTGCCTCCTACAGCATAAAAATAACGCCCTAAACGAGTCCAGTTCAGAATGAAATAGAGAATAACAATCAAGACAAGAGTAATGGCTATAGGAACTGGCAATCCGTAAATTGTCCCAAAGCCAAAAATATCTCCATATTCGATGGGCATTCCATAAACCGGCGTTCCTCCAGTCAGATACAGCGCCAAGCCAAAACCGACGGATGCCATGCCCAGACTCATCATGAATGGCGAAACATTCAGCAAGGAAATACCTATACCATTAACAACACCGATCATAGTGCCTGCCGCTCCGCCTGCCAGAATGCCGATAAAGATCGACAGCATCACGGAATCCGGCATCGCTGCGTATGCCATCGCCATTGATGTGGCACCAACAACGGATGTGAGTGCCAGAATAGTGCCCACTGACAGATCAAAACCGCCAGTCAGCAACGCAAACATTTGACCCATTGAAACCAGGGTCAGATAGGTGGATTGTCGAGCTACGTTGACCAGGTTACGCCCGGTCAGGAAATTGTCCGAAAGAACAGTAAAAATTGCTACCGCTATCAACAACAGAAAAGGTAAGACACCAAGCCTAATCAATGCTAATTTCAGGAAATAAATTGTCTTGCTCATGGTTGAAAGGCATCCACAATCAATTCAAAGTATGTTCATAATTAGTTAGCATAAACGAGCCATCTCTGAAAAAATGTTTCAAGATGTTTTTCTCAACAATCTCATCAGACTCAAGTTCAGCAGTTATGCTACCACCACACATAACATATACACGATGAGTAAGGTGAAGTATCTCGGGCAAGTCCGATGAAATCAGCAGAACAGCTGCCCCGGACTGCTCGCATAAATCGCGAATAAATTTATATATTGCCGTCCGCGTGCCGACATCAACCCCCACAGTCGGCTCATCAAAAATGAAGAGATCAACTTGTCGAGACTGGCATTTTGCAAGCATTATTTTTTGCTGATTGCCGCCAGAGAAAAGTCCAGCGTCAAGTTCAGTATTGGACGGCTGCAAATTAAATATTGCTGATAGTTTTTTCACCTGTATTTGTTCTGCCATTCTTTTCAGCACGATTCCACTTGAAAAGCTTGGAGTTGTCAACGCTGGCAATGCGATATTCTCGCGAGCGCTACGCATCATCATCAAGCCCTCTTCCCGACGGTCAGCCGGAATGTAAAACATCCCGCGATCCAGGATTTCTTTCGGGGACAGTTGGCTTATTTCTTCTCCATTGAAAGTGATTTCAGCTGCAATTTTCGGAATCAGTCCAAAGCAGGACCTTGCGATTTCGGATTTTCCTGAACCAACCAGACCGGCAATCCCTACAATTTCCCCTCTTCTGACATTGATCGAAGCATCAATGACCGATTTGTCAGTTGTTGAGAGATTCCTGATCTTGAGGACTTCTTTTTCCGGCTTGAAACGAATGGCTGGAAAAATCTGATCAATCGCTTTTCCAGTCATCATTCGAACCAACTCATTATCCGGGGTATTTGCCTTGACTGTGTCTATGAATTTGCCATCTCGAAGAATCGTGATTCTGTCTCCAATCTGTCGGATTTCATTCATTCGATGTGTAATATAGATGATACCGACATGTTGTGACTTGACATGGTTCACCAACGAAAAAAGATCTTTGGTCTCTCGTTCTGTCAATGAGGCAGTGGGTTCATCAAGAATGAGAATTGACAGATCATCTCGAAAAGCCTTAGCTATCTCGACCATCTGCTGCTCTGCACGAGACAAAAAAGCGGTGCTGGCATCAGGCCGCAACTGAAACCCCAAACGAGCCAATACTCTAGTTGCCCGATCATGCATTGCCGTTCTGTTTAAACATCCATATCTGGTCTCCTCGACACCCAAAAAAATGTTTTCTTCAACCGTGAGTTCTGGGATGAGTGAAAACTCCTGAAAGACTGCACTAATTCCCAGTTTTCTTGCATGGTGAACCGAAGACAGCTTGAGAGTCTGACCTTTGAACCTAATCTGACCACTATTAGCCTTGACAGCACCGGCAATGATTGAAATCAGAGTTGACTTGCCGGCACCATTTTCTCCAAATAACACGTGTACTTCACCTGAATGAAGAGTGAAATCCACGTTATCCAAGGCTTTATACCCGGAATACTCCCGCGTGATGCCCTTTAATTCAAGAAGCGGCGACTCGTTCATATCCGTAAAGCACGAATCGCCGCCTGTCTATCAATAAACGTAAGCTTGATTTTGGAAAGTTGCATCTATGAATGAATCAATTCACCGAAAACGTAGCCTTAAAACCATCTGGTGCGAGCGATGAACCTCTGTCAAAAGTATTTACATTTCCAGAATCGATTACGTAGAGAGCCGGACCAACATGCTTCTGATAAGACTCCCCCTGCAAAATCCTTACGGCTTGGTCGATTGCGACTCTTCCTTGAATGACGGCTGAATCCGTAGGTGCTGCAAGCATTTGACCTCGCTTGATCCCCTGAAATACGCCGGGGGTAAAGTAATAAGCCATCACTTTGACTTGATCAGTCAGTCCACGTGCTCGCAACAGGCCGGTAGCGGCTTCCGCTGTCACAGCGGTGCCCACCACATATGAGATATCCGGATGGGCTTCCAAGGTGTCTTCAACCAATTTCAGCTGTACTTCTTTCCCGGTATCTCCATACTTCGTCTCGACTACTTCAATATCTGAACCGGCAACCGCTTCCTGAAAGCCTGCATTGCCTGCCTCAACCCATCCAGCTCCCGGAGGTCCTGGAAACCATGCAACTTTGACTTTGCCTGAACCGGCAGGGTGGGCTTTCGCAATGTATTCACCGGCTTTGAATCCCATCTCACCAAAGGAAACGAGAGACTTTGCCGAAAGTTCTGGCGAAGACATGCCGTTGATTACATCAATCACTGGAATCCCTTTTCCGCGGATTTCGGACACCAGATTGTTAAGTCCGTCAAAAGATATCGCACCGATCACAACGGCATCGGCACCGCCCGCGACACAATCTTCTATCTGTGAAATCTGAGTATTCAGATTGGTATAGCCACCTGCCTCTACAAGCTGCATCTGCACACCCAGCCGCTCTGATTCAGCAGCAACACCATAATTAACCGCCAGCCAGTAGGCGTCTTTCATATGCGGGAAAGATACGCAAATATCCCATTGCTTTTCAGACTTGTCCAAAGGCATATAATCCATTGTTGATCTGGGACTTTCCATATTAAATGGAGGATCCCATACTTCTACTGGATAGGGATACCAGCCATCAGCGCTTACATTGGCCGGGACTATCGCTGATGCAGCAAATGCAATGATGGTAGATGTCAGTACCGAACTCCAGTGCTTTGTTAATCGTTGTCTTGAATACATAATATTAATACCTCTTGGTTGTGAGATTAGTTTTCTATAGATTAGCGGCAATAGATGCAAATTATCACGATGATGGCTTTGCTTGAACTGCAACTACAAGCAGGCAACACCTGCTATCGATATATTTGATATATTCTGGAATTAATTTTTTACTTCATGGTTGCCTCAACTAAAACATGGATTAAACGTATACAAATAAAATTAAGTTAGCGGTTTATCTCCCGGGTGTGCATGTAGAGCAAAAGAAACACCTTGAGTGCTCGGTTCATGTATAGTGGGCGATGCATCATTCAAATACTTAAGTATGCCTCCCACGGACTGAAGAGCGGTTTGTATCGATCCTTCAACCCAACCACTGAGTCCCGGTGAAGCACTGGCCTCCCCAGCAAAAAACAATCCCGTGTAATTACTGGTCTCATAGTTGTAGCTTGTCATTCCATATGTTTGCATAGTCCGAAATTCTGAATAATCTTCTCTATTTAAAGGACCATATGATGTACCTCGCCCTGGCTGAGCCATGCGCCACGCACCATTAAACCCGTCAACTTTCTCCCAAACGATATATACAGCCTGATTATTTGCAAGAGCCCATTCCAAGTATTGGTCATAAGTACTACCAAAACCATAGATATCCGTCATTTGCCGCCATGCCTTGCGTGTCGCGGAATTAACATCATCGGCTGTCCAAGATTGTGCGTTATAGTCCCATCCATAATTCAACATCAGAATCCCGGACTGGTTTAACGATCCATATTTGTTTGTATCTTTAACTTCCGTTGCCCAGTGATAGTTGTCAAAGGTATAGATTTGCCGTATTGTTTTGTCTGTCAATGTTGTAACGACTAGATCATTGTTGGCATCATTGGGGTTTGAATCATCCCGCTGCATCCAGAATGCTGCACTATTCTCTTCTGATTTGATATTGGGAAAATTGATTGCGATCTTGCTGTTATTGTTTATTCTGACTCGTTTGATATAAGAGACTGCGCGACTCGGAATAAGCCCGTCAGGATTGGGAAACATCTCTGATGCACGTAGAGATGATGGAGAAGCCGTAACGATAACTGCTGTATAAGTTTTCGAAGTTGTATCAAGGGAATCATTCTGGGTTGTGACGGATATACCGCCTCCCTCGGCTCTGTTGATTGATATAACCTTATCGGTGACTACCTGATCCTGTGTAACATTCCACAAGCACGTGGGCTCATCCGATAGTTTTGAGTCAGTAAAATGCGTAAGAAACGGTTGTAGCTGATAGCCAGCACCGCCAAGAAAGTAGTCTTGATTCGAGTCTGCGGCCTGCAGAGCTATTCGGAGCAACTCCATGAATGTAGAGTAGTAAAACATGGCGAATGGTCCGGTACCTGTGCCGATTTCGCCGAACATTTCAGAGAGTGAAATATTGAGATCTCCCCAATTTGAGCCATATGCTGGCTCATCTTGCCATCCAGCCTCAATCAAAACCTCTGCCAAGGACATTTGGTCAAATCTATTTATGAGTTGTTGCCATTCAAAACTGATTACCCTTGCCAGATCCGGGTCAGGACTGGCTGTGTATCTTGAGTAGAGTTGCAGAATTGGTGTCAATATTCCCTTATACGGATTATTCGCATCTATATCTCCATAAAGCAGGTCGAAATACTTGTAGGTTAGTGTCTGTATAGCAAGATTGGATTCATTTAACTGGATGCCTGTCTGAGCACGATATGTTTCTGAATAGCCGCCCGGCTGAGGCGGGTCAGCATTGTCAGGTTCCTTAAAGATTCCTTTCGTATGATACACGGTATCAAAAACAAGCGTGTCTTCATCGCTGGGATGTATAACTCCTCCACGGTCCGGGTCTGGTACGTTCGCTGATTTGTACAACCCGGGATCGCGAAACGGTACCCAGGGACTTGCCAATGAACTCCCGTAGAAATAATCAGATCGAAATATCGAATCACAATACGTTCGCAATGTGAGATGTGTGGCTGGAAAGCGCATGCCCCCCAGTTCAGCTACACGACGTCCCCATTTGTGGGTATTATTCTCGTTTGGCTTTACGCTAGACGGTGTAAGTTTTGTTGTTGGATACCAGCCTGCACCTGCAGGATCAAGCTCACCGTTGCCACTAAAATCCCAACTGTATATTCGTCCATAAGGTCGCGCATAAGCCCTTTTATCTATATCAAGTTGTTCTTGAATCTCGTAAAAGACGGGCTTCAATCCGATCTTCATGAGCTCGTAACCGGCCGCTAATCCCGCGGCACCTGCACCGATGATCGCAACCGGCATGCCAATATAGGAGTCGGGCACCTGATAAACAGTACTAAAGTTTTCAGGCATTCCTTTTTGGCCGAACGCCCCATCCTTGGAATTATTGACCAGTTCTGGAAAATTCCAATCAAACAGGGTAACCGTTTCGACTGGATCATTCTGAAAGGGGGTTTGCTGGTCGGGCAACCTGTCCCTGAAATAAACATCTTCCTCTGCTTCATAAATCAAGCTGGAAATCGTTTGAGCATGCCCGGACCTGCTAACAGCCCACAATTCGCCATCATTTGGCTCGTTGTGCTCATGATTGGCCATGTGTCGCAGTATTGTGTGTCTAGTCTCCTCATCCAGTGCGAAGAGTAAGTCAATCACTTCCTTATCAGGAACTGTTTCCGCTCTCTGACCCAACAAGTTCACCGCGAGCGAAGGAGGAAACCCTGCCTTGAGAAATAAATCTATACCACCCTTATTGCCTACCTCAAGTGCCGTCTTGAAGTACTCTTTGGTCAGAAACATGCCTCGGTCATTCAACATTTGCTGTGCTATTTGTCGCTTGTCCGGGGTGGGCCAGAGTAGCGATATGAAGAGCAAAGAGGCACTTGCTAACATAAGCAAGCATGCATTCAAGGGGCTTACTTTGATGACTTTTGGTATGACAGAATGTATGTTGCGAATCCATCTATGCTTCGATTCTTGCAAACGAAAATGTGTTAGGAACCCAAAAAGGAACAGCAAGAATGCAAGCACGGAGTAGACTACCATGACCCCCTTTACCCAAGGTATAAAGGGAGGATGAAAAACTACCGTAGAGCCAACGACCGTCACAATTGCAGCCGTTACAGCTATGAAATCTCTGAAGCTTATATGTACCTGTAGAAGCCCCCGTCCGGTTTGCAAAAACCAGCCGACCATGCGTCTCAATCGATCAGTATTTTTCAATTCTCTAATTCTCTGGTTGGTTTTTAGTTTGTATGACCGTGTGCGATGTTTTATCAAGTTTCAAGATGCTGAACCTTACGAGCCAAAAGTTCAGATTTAGTCTATTTCGCTAAATTTTCCACAATCCGTTCAAGTTTATATGGAAAATAATATCAACCTAATATGCCATCGTAAAGCATAATATTAAGATATAAAAATCCAGAAAAATAGATATCTATCATTAAACGCACCTATCTATTAAACGAATATGAATCTTGATACGAATCCAACCCGTACTTGAAATTTAATAATTCTTGGGCTATAAATTCAGCAAATTACATATTAAATTGATGAGATTCAATTTTTCATTCTTCTATATTGAGGTGATATAATTATGGTGCAGACTTTGCAATACCCTACTCTTGCCAGCCATTTGTGGACCGACCGTGCATGGATCAGAAACGTGATTTTGGTTGTTACCGGAACTGCCTTGCTTACCATATCTGCGAAGGTCAAGATACCTTTCTATCCTGTACCTCTGACCATGCAGACATTTATCGTCCTTGCATTCGCCATGGCTTGCGGCTGGAAAATCGCCAGTACAACTTTATTTTCTTACTTGACCTGTGGCGCATTGGGTTTGCCAGTTTTTGCAGGCACCCCGGAGAAAGGCATTGGAATCGCCTACATGCTGGGTCCGACAGGTGGATATCTGGTCGGATTCTTGCTGGCTGCAGTAGCAGTCGGCTGGCTCGCTGAACGAGGCTGGGACAGAAAGCTAACCACTACTTTTCTGGCCATGCTGATTGGCAACATCATCATTTATGTTCCCGGCCTGCTTTGGCTGGGAAGCATTGTCGGCTGGGACAAGCCTGTTCTGGCCTGGGGCCTGACACCGTTTGTGCTCGGCGACCTGACAAAGATCGTGCTTGCCATGATCGCTTTGCCCACTGCATGGAAACTGATTGATCGAAATCACTGATAACTTAAGAAGATTTCTCCCAATTCGAATATTGCGGGAGATTCCGCAACAAGAGTGTTGTTAGCAGTCTATTTTCTATAGAAGATGGCTTTACTTATAATTGACACTTGCCTGCGAGCAGGATTTGTTGATAGACAAATGGCATGATTGATCTATGAATCAATATCCTTTTCCCAAACCGCCGCCAGCCACTCCATTGCCATTGGAAGACTGGCTGGATCTGACTGATCGCGCTGAAGTCGGACGCGAGCCTTTTTTTCGGGGGCGTAATGCCGAGTACGGGGTGTTTCGAAGAGCCGCCAAGAGCCTTGGCAGGGGACATGTCGGCGGCGGCACCATGATTTTCCAGGGAGCGCCGGGCGCAGGCAAGACTGCCCTGATGGGCGAATGCATGGAGGCAGTTCTCCTGCATTCAACCCCACAGGATCCCTGGGTAGCAGTATCCATTGAACCCGATACGCTGCAGTCAGCGGCCAATGTGGTAATGATCCTGATTGAGGAGGCAAATCGTGAAAGAGAGCGGCTTGCAGAGCAGTTTCCCGGTCAGGTTTCCAGGGGTTCCCAAAAACTCAAGGATCTCGGACACAAACTCATCTCCGAACTCTCTCAACGCGACTACACTGTGAGTGCCGGCGGGTTGGGCATGACAATGCATGGAAAGTCGGAAAATGCATCGAACCCGGAAACAATCCTCGCCGAGAGGGTTTTTCGTGATGCGGCTCCCCTGCTGAAAGACATCCACATGGTGGTATTTGTCGACGAGGCCCAGAACATACCGGTCACCCAATCCACAAAGGCGGTTTTGAAGTGCCTGCACAAGAACCCGAAGGACATTCCTCTGGTGGCTGCCTTTTTTGGATTGAGCGATACCAGAAGCGTACTGGAACGGGGTGGTCTGTCGAGGCCTCCCAGAGACCGGGTAGTCACGCTGGACACTCTCTCGAATGAGGATACGACGAATGCGATACAAAGTATTTTTGATGCCTATGGCTTTAGGGGCTCCAGCCAGACAACGTGGGTTGAAGCATTAGCAGATCTGTCGCAAGGCTGGCCCCAGCACATTAACAGCGTATCAGTTGCTGCCATACGGATCCTTTGCAGTCATGGCGGAAGCCTGGATGAAAGCTTATTGCAACAGGCCATTGAGAGCGGCCGGAAATTCAAGGATCATTACTATGCCTTTCGTCTTGAAGCATGCACTCAGGATCTGTCTCTGTATAAGAAAATCGCCTTAGTGGAAAATGAAATGGCAGACAGGACTTTATCTCGCACCAGATTACGCAGCCTGACTGCACCTCTGTTGCTGGAGGCCACAACTTTTGACGAATTCCTGACCAATGCCTTGCATGCCGGTGTCCTCATGGAAACACTACAACCCCCAAAATATTACCGTATTCCCATTCCTTCCTTTGGCGATTACCTGCGGGCATTGCCGGAAGATTGATCAGTCGATTCCGGACAATCCAGACCGAGACTTCAGGAAACAGCTATCTAGGCTTTGTTGGGCAGGTTTTCCGGATGCGTCCCGAAGCAAGAACGTGCTTCAGATGCCTACTCTGCAATATGTTTGGCAATTCAGCAATGCCCTGTACGCCCGGGTCGCCATTAACAGTCGGGATTGAAAGTCCAATCGCTCTAAAAACCGCAAAATCAAGCGGCAAATATTTCATGTCTGATAGGTGATTGAAGGGCACAATAATGACGGTTAAACCGAAAGTTCCAGGACATTTTTATTAGGAATTATATACATTCTACACCATCGACACCTGGCAGGTCATTTCGCTGCCCTGAAAACCCAGCCGCCAGTTGACACATTCGGCCAATGCAGTTAGCGCAATTCCCTAAAAAACTGAAAAACGCTTGACATCAGCCATTCAATAGTGTATAATCTTCCATATTGTTAGACATTGAGAAGAATTGGATATGGCTCATTCAGCACCCGGCAAGCACTTCCGAACCGGTCTGTCGTTTATGCAGATCATGGGCCTGTTCCCCAACGACAGGGCAGCCGAACAGTGGCTTGAAGACAAGCGATGGCACAACGGCGCAACCTGCCCAAAATGCGGATCACGCGACATCTACACGAGGCCGGAAGGCAAGCGACGCAACCAGCCGCACCGCTGCCGAACCTGCAAGTCCGATTTCTCGGTCAAGACGGATACCCTTATGCACAAGTCGAACATTGGCTATCGTGCCTGGGCGGCTGGCATATACCTGATGACCACCAGTCTCAAGGGCGTATCCAGCATGAAGATGCATCGCGATCTTGGGATTACCCAGAAATCGGCGTGGATGATGATGCACAAGATCCGCGAGTCCCTTGATGACGAACTGGGCATTGTGCTTAGCGGCCCCATTGAAGTCGATGAAGCCTGCTTTGGCGGCAAGCGCAGCAATATGTCCAGCAGGAAACGCAAGGCACTGAAGGAAACGGGCAGGGGTTCAGTCGGCAAGACTGCGGTTGTGGGCATCAAGGACAGGGAGGCCAATGAAGCTGCCGCACAGGCAGTGAACAGCACCGATGCCGATACCCTACAGGGTTTCGTTGCCGAAAACACGGATCAGGATGCGCAGGTCTATACCGATGGCGCAACGGCCTGAAACGCGCCCATGAGGCCGTAAACCACTCAGTCAGTGAATTCGTCAGGGATCAGGAGCACACCAACGGCATTGAAAGTTTCTGGGCAATGCTCAAGCGGGGGCTGTCACGGCACCTGTCATCATATGAGCAAAAAGCACCTGAATCGCTATGTGGGCGAGTTTGCGGACCGGCACAATGTCAGAAGCAACGACGCCATTGACCAGATGGGATCGATTGTCCGAAATATGGAAGGGCGACAGTTGCCCTATAAGAAATTGACCCAATGACGGGATGCTGCGCACCCGAAAAAGAGGAATATCAATGAGTAGCCCCCCTCACGGCAGAACTGGAAGAACCGCCCCCTCTTCCACAGAGACAACCTTGAATTTCTTCTCGCAATGAAAACAGGAAACAGGGATATATGAGATAAATGCAAATAATGAAATACCATGAAGCCTGAAAAGAACGAAAACCGGAAACTGCCAGAACCAATCCGGGGCGTAACGCCTGAACAGCTGGCAAAAACAATTATGCAGAGACCGCCAAAGAAGGAATGGCGGTTCATGCAGTCAAAGCCGAAATCCTGAAACCGGCAATTTTGCACCCCTCATTTCTCAACGTGCCGATGGTGTAGAATGTATATAATTCCCTTCCTTAAATGCGAAAAGCCTCGGTATTCACAAGGCTCAGCGCCGACCGCGGACTTTAAATACAGATTACACGCTACGACATTCACAGGGATGGTCAAGGAAAAAGCAAGCGAACTGTTTGAGCAACCATCACATCCAAGGCAGGTAGTTGCCATGTGTTTTCAGCAATGCATATCATTACATCCCACGAAAGAGTCCTTGAACTAAAGAACAATAAACATATCCAAGTGTCAATTGCCAAACCGCCAATGATATTGACGCACACTCGTTTTTTCGATCAGGGCTGTTGAAAAACCCTGCGAAAAGCCAAAAGTGTTTACTTGCCATTTTACATATCTTTCTGGCATGAGGCCGGCATGAACCAACCATCAATGGAACAGGCACATCGAGTGCTCAATTCAGTGTTTGGATACAGGACATTTCGATCTGGGCAAGAGGCCGTCATTCAGGCACTGCTTGATGGGAATAATGTTCTTTCCGTTATGCCAACCGGATCAGGCAAGTCACTTTGCTATCAAATCCCGGCACTTGTGCTGAACGGACTTACCGTAGTGGTCTCACCGCTCGTCGCCTTGATGGAAGATCAGGTTTCTGCGCTCAAGATTGCAGGCATCGCTGCGGAGGGCATCCATTCTGGCAACAGTTATGACGATAACGTATCGGCATGGCGGCGTGCAGCAAGCGGCGAAACCCGCCTGCTCTACATGGCTCCCGAGAGATTGATGACGGAACGAATGCTCAATGCTCTTTCAAAACTCCGGATTCGATTGTTCGCGATTGATGAGGCTCACTGCATATCTCAGTGGGGGCCAGCGTTTCGTCCCGAATACGCTGAATTGCGCCGACTTCATGAACATTTTCCAGAAGTTCCTATCGCAGCCTTGACCGCCACCGCCGATGAAGCAACCCGAAAAGATATCAAGGACAAGCTTTTCCAGGGTCAAGCCAAACAAGTCGTAATGGGGTTTGACCGCCCGAATATACGTTTAACCGTAGAGGCAAAAATTAACTGGAAACAGCAGCTAGCAAGATTTATTGAGCAACATTATGGGAGCAACGGCATTGTGTATTGCCTTTCCAGACGAAAGACAGAAGAAGCAGCGGCTTTGCTCAAATCGAAGGGCATCCATGCTCTACCGTATCATGCGGGCATGGACGTCAAGGAACGAAAAGCACACCAAAATGAGTTTATGACCAATGATGGTGTGGTTATCGTTGCCACAATAGCCTTCGGGATGGGAATCGACAAAACCGACGTGCGCTTTGTTTTCCATACCGACCTGCCGGGAAGTGTTGAAGCCTACTATCAGGAAATCGGAAGAGCCGGACGCGACGGCGAACCCGCTGAGGCGCACATGCTTTATGGGCTTACCGACATCATGATGCGACGCCAATTCATCAACGACGAGGATGCCGGTGAGGAACGGCTCAACCGAGAACACAAGCGTCTTGATGCCCTGCTCGGTTATTGTGAAACACCAATCTGCCGGCGGGTGGCGCTACTCAATTACTTCGGAGAAGATATCAATCCATGCGGCAACTGCGACATTTGCCTCAATCCAACGGAACGCATTGATGCAACTGAAGAGGCACGGATAATACTCTCGGCTGTCAGGCTAACAGGAGAGCGATTCGGCAAGGCGCATCTGATTGATGTAGTACGTGGCCGGCAAACTAGAAAGGTCCAGCAGTTCAGCCATCAGCACCTAGCGATTTTTGGAGCAGGCGCAGAACTCAGTGCGAATGATTGGCAATCAATGATTCGACAGTTAGTGGCAGCTGGATTGATGCAAATCGATATTGCCGGCTATGGTGCACTGAACATCACGAAACAGGGCCGTGAACTATTGCATGGACATGGAGAATTCATGTATCGAAAAGATGCAGTATTCGAGTCTGGCCTGCGAAAACGATCACAAAAAAGAACAGGCAATGAACAGCAAGCACAGATCTTAAATGGACAAGATGAGAGTCTTTTGACCGCTCTAAAGAAGCTACGCCTGGATATTGCCCGCAAACAGGGAGTGCCCGCATTTGTGATATTTTCAGATCGAACGCTTATCGATATGGTCAACCGCAAGCCGCGTGACATGGCAGAATTTGCCCTTGTAAACGGAGTGGGGGCCGTAAAGCTCAAAAACTTGTCCGGTCCTTTTCTGGCAACAGTCAACGATTACTTGAACAGAAATCACATGAACTGAAAGGCTGGATTCACTTGAGGGCTTTCATGCATATCATGATTGCACATAAGAGCACGAACAATTTTAAAGTTTTGTTTGTTATCAGAAAGACTCGGTTCGACAGCTAATTCGAGTGCCAAAGAATCTTGCTGATAGAATCAGGGATAAAGTGGAATCAACAGCTCAAGCCCCCTGCGAAGCTTCCATGATTGTGAAACCACTGAAAGGCCGACCGAATTGCTATAGACTCAGAGTTGGCAGGTGCGGGTTGTTGATTTTTCTCGATAACGAATCCAGGACGCTATTGGCAGTAAAGTTCGAGCAAAGAGGACAAGCGTACAGATGAACGATTCAAGCGTGCAAATTATCGAGAAAGACGGAGATCCGCAGTTCGCTGTGATGCCAATTGGGATGTACAGGGAGATTATCGAAAAGCTAAAGGGTGCTGATGACCACTCCGCAATAGACCAGGCAATAATTGACAATAGGCAAGGTACGACAATTCCTGCTGAGATTGTCAATGCAGTATTAGCCGGTGTCACGCCATTACGTGCGTGGAGAGAAAATGCCAGGCCGACATTGGAATGTCTCGCCAGTCAGGTCGGCGTTTCGAAGGGATATCTGTCACAAATTGAAAATCGCTGCAAACCGGGCACTCTTTCGCTTTACCGGAAATTATCAGAGGTGCTGAAAGTGCCAATCGACGACCTGATTGAATGAAGTTATGTGCAATGGCTTTGTCGCTTTGTCTTTCCAGACTCGTGCCAATGTTTCAATTCGAAATGGAAAGATATTGGTATTGCAAAAAATTGCTTTGACTGTTATCGTCTGAAATACCGTTGGGGAGCTTACTGAACGAGCTGAGAGACATAGGTTGTCGACCCATCGAACCTGATCCAGATAATGCTGGCGAAGGAAACGGTACTGCCTGCCACAAGTCTCGGTAAACACCGTTTCTTCGCCTGTTAGCAAGAAGCGATACGATACACGTGGACGCAAAACCAAAAACCCCAATCGCATTGACGATTGCCGGCTCCGACAGCTCCGGAGGAGCTGGGATTCAGGCCGATCTCAAAACCTTCAGCGCTCTTGGGGTTTATGGGGCAAGCGCGATCACTGCCATTACTGCCCAGAACACTCTCAATGTGGAACGTATCGAGGCATTGCCACAAGGCATGGTCCGACAGCAGATACAAGCTGTATTTCAAGACCTCCCGGTAGACGCCATCAAGATCGGCATGGTCTTGTCTGCGAGCATAGTCAGGGAAATCATCGAAGCAATCAGCAACTACCAGGGCTATGTCGTACTGGATCCCGTCATGATTGCCAAGTCCGGAGATTCCCTTCTCGATGAAGATGCCATTGACTCTGTCCGCACACTGCTTCTGCCCAGGGCGGATTTGATCACGCCCAATCTGCCCGAAGTTGCCATACTGGCGAATGATCAGCCAACCAGCAACACCAATCAAGCATTAGTTCAAGGCCATGTTCTCATGGAACTCGGAGCGAAGGCTGTTTTGATCAAAGGCGGACATGGCATGGATTCGATTTGCACCGACTGGTTGATTGTCAACAAGCAGCCCCCGATCAAACTTGCTTCACCTCGAGTCTCTACACCAAATACACACGGAACCGGTTGCACATACTCTGCAGCTATTGCTGCTCATCTTGCCAAATCAGAATCATTGGTGGATGCAGTTGCGCACGCGCATGATTATCTGGCCCGTGCAATTCAGTCTGCCGATCAACTCAATATCGGTTCCGGTCATGGACCGGTTCACCATTTTCACGGAATCTGGCAGTGAACGAGGTCGCGATAATCGGAGCGGGCGTTGCAGGACTGACTTGTGCCTGCGAGCTAGTTGATCGAGGCATTGATATCAGCATCTATGAACAGTCCGAAAGACTGGGAGGTACATCATGCTCTTGGTTCGCAGGAGGCATGCTTGCCCCCTACTGCGAACGGGATACAGCTGAGCATGAAGTCATGCAACGCGGGCTGGTGGCAGCCAAGTGGTGGCAAAAACACATCACCGAAGTTATACAGAAGGGATCGTTGGTTCTGGCTCTTCCTCGCGACCGGAATGAGCTTGAGAGACTGTCTCGATTGGGCAAGCAATGTCGATGGGTTGATCAGTCGCAAATTGAGGACATCGAGCCTGACCTGGCAGATTTTTCAGGGCCTGGCTTGCTGTTTCCTGAGGAAGCCCATCTAAACCCCCGCAAGGCACTGCAGGATTTGGCGAATTATCTGGAAATGCGGGAAATCTCGATTCAATTCGATCAAGCCGTCAGGATAGAAGACCTTGATGCAAAAATTGTTCTCGACTGTCGAGGATACCACTCACACGATACATTGCCCAGGCTCCGGGGAGTGAAAGGCGAGATGATGATTCTGCGAACCAGGGATCTCAGCCTGGCCCGGCCAGTGAGGCTTCTGCATCCCCGACAGCCCATCTATATGGTACCCAGAGAGGATCATCAATTTATGCTGGGCGCAACATTGCTCGAAAACAACGAGCGCGCAAGATTCAGTGTTCGGTCAATGCTTGACTTGCTGAATTCGGCAGTACTCCTGTCGCCAAGCTTTGGCGAGGCTGAAATCGTCGAATCTGCCGCAGATATACGTCCAGCCTTCGACGACAACATTCCGAGGCTTTATCGAAAACACAATGTAGTCTTTGTCAACGGTCTATACCGACACGGATTCCTGCTCGGCCCCTCTCTTGCCATTCAGGCTGCTGAAGCAGTGCTCAATCCTAAGCAATGGCAGGAGTTGCCGCGATGCGCATAATCGTCAACGGTGAATCCCGGGAAGTAAGCAATCAACTGCTGAGCGAGATTCTTGTCGAATGCGGCTATCAGCAAGCGCATTTCGCAACCGCACTGAATGGGGTATTTATTCACAGGCAGCAAAGGGAATCAACCCGGGTTATGCCGGGTGATCGCGTGGAAGTCGTTGCCCCGAATGCCGGAGGCTGAAAGCCATGACCATGCTTGAACTTTATGGGAAATCATTCGAAAGCCGGTTGCTCCTTGGCACTGCTCGCTACCCCTCTCCAAGCAAGCTGGCCGAAGCTGTTCAGGCTTCGAATACCGAAATTGTGACGCTGTCCCTGAGAAGAGAGGCTGGGGGCAGTCATGCCGGCGAAAAATTCTGGAATTTGATCAAGTCGCTCGACGTCACAATTCTGCCGAATACGGCAGGCTGCTATTCTGCAAGAGAGGCGGTAACCACGGCCCAAATGGCCCGCGAATTATTTCAAACGGACTGGATCAAACTGGAGGTAATTGGAGATTCGGAGTCACTCCACCCCGATACCGCTGGCTTGGTGGAGGCGGCCAGAATTCTGAATGCCGAAGAATTCAAGGTCTTTCCCTATACCACGGAAGATCTGGTGGTCGCCGAGAAGCTGCTGCATGCCGGCTGTGAAGTCCTGATGCCCTGGGGGGCTCCGATCGGAACAGCTCGCGGTCTCAGCAATGAATACGGTCTTCGGACCTTGCGGTCCCGCTTTGAAACTATTCCGGTAATTATTGATGCGGGTATCGGACTCCCCTCCCATGCAGCTCGGGCCATGGAAATTGGCTATGATGCCGTTTTGTTGAATACTGCCGTGGCACGAGCCGAAGATCCGGCGAGGATGGCAGAGGCATTTGCAGAAGGAATCCGGGGCGGGCGCAGCGCCTATCTGGCCGGACCCATGCAGCCTTCGGATATGCCGCAGACATCAACCAGTCTGGCGAATAAAGCAGACCTGCGAGAATGATTCTCGATCCCTTCTATCCAATCTTTGACAGCAGCGCCTGGATGAAGCGTCTTGTGCCTCTGGGCATACGCCAGGCGCAGCTTCGGATCAAAAGCGATGATCTTGATCTGGTCCGCACGGAAGCCCTGGATTCCATGGAAATATGCCAAAGAAACAATTGCCGTCTTTTCCTCAACGATCATTGGCAGCTGGCCATTGAACTCGGTTGCGATGCCGTACATCTGGGACAGGAAGACCTGGAACTGGCCAACCTCTCGCAAATCTCGGAAGCCGGCATCAGTCTCGGAGTCAGCACGCACTCAAAAAAGGAATTGGCCCGAGCGTTATCGACAAGCCCATGCTATGTAGCAATTGGGCCGATCTATCCAACCATTCTCAAGAAAATGCTCTGGTTGCCTCAGGGACTTGAGCGGATTACCGAGTGGAAATCACGCGCTGGATCAACCCCGATCGTTGCCATTGGCGGCCTGAATCCAGAAAGGGGGATCGCCGCACTGGAACGCGGCGCTGATTGTGTATCGGTGGTTACCGATATCACTCTCAACTCCCAACCGGAACAGCAAGTCAGCCACTGGCTCGAAATTACCGATCCCTATCGAAAATCCTCATTCACCGGAGTTCAAACATGAAAAAGGTTATCTTCATTATCGCTCTCATCAGTGCAAGTCCGGCCTGGTCAATGGATAGAATTTCCTTGATTCTGGACTGGTTCATCAATCCAGATCATGGCCCAATCCTGATTGCGCAGGAAAATGGATACTTTGCTGAACAGAACCTTGAAGTCGAGATCGTGCCGCCAGCAGACCCATCGGTGCCACCGAAAATCGTAGCTGCCGGCGAGGCAGACCTGGCTATTTCCTATCAGCCCCAACTGCATCTTCAGGTCGCCGAAAAACTCCCGGTGATCCGGGTAGGCACGCTGGTTGCAACACCATTGAACTGTCTTCTTGTGCTCGAAGATGGTCCGATCAAATCCATTGCAGACTTGGCTGGGCGCAAAGTGGGGTTTTCGGTCGCAGGCGTGGAGGAAGCATTGCTCACTGCCATATTGAGCCCGCACGAACTAGGAATGCAGGACATTGAACTGGTCAACGTCAACTGGTCATTGTCTCCGGCACTCATGAGCAATCAGGTCGATGCCGTAATCGGCGCATTCAGAAACTTCGAATTGAATCAGATGAAACTCGAGAACGTGCAGGGCCGGTGCTTCTATCTTGAGGAAGAGGGACTGCCGCCCTATGATGAACTGATCTTTATCGCCAATTCAAAGACCATGGATCAGTCCAGGATTCGCCGATTTATGAAAGCAGTGGAGCAGGGTGTGCAATACATCGTGAACCATCCGGAGAAAAGCTGGGAAATCTTCGCCTCGACATCCCCTGAACTCAATGATGACCTGAACCGGCTAGCATGGTTCGACACCCTGCCCCGCTTTGCGCTTCGACCTGCTGCTCTGGATGCCGGGCGATATCGGGATATGGATCTGTTCTTCCTTGAATACGGCCTGATTCCCGAACCCAATCCGATTAATCTCCTGGCCATCGACATCACGCAAGAGTAAGAACGGATATCAAAACAAGTCGATTCCGATGGATGCGCCTGATCAGATGATTCCCGGACTTCGACTTTCCGGCGATTTTTCCTACAACGAACGGCCGCTGTTCAGTGATTTAGCACTCGAATTGCCGGCTAGATCCTGGACATGCTTGCTGGGCAGTTCCGGCATTGGGAAATCAACCCTGCTTCGGCTGATTGCTGGATTGGAGACTGGCGGTTCATTTTCAGGGTCAATATCAGCCAGCGACAGCCTGCCTGTAGATGGGCGTGTTGCCTACATGGCCCAGTCGGACTTACTGTTGCCCTGGCTCACGGTACGCCAGAATGTTTCCCTCGGCGCGAGCTTGCGAAGAGAACCGCAAGACCATGCCAAAATTGATTACTTGATCCGTAGGGTCGGGCTTGAAGAATACATATCGAATAAACCCGGGGAACTGTCGGGAGGCATGCGGCAACGATGTGCGCTGGCCCGAACCCTGATGGAGGACACTTCTCTGGTTCTTCTTGATGAGCCTTTTTCGGCACTTGATCCCGCTACACGCAGGCAGATGCAGGCTCTGGCCTCATCGACGCTGCAGGACAGGACAGTCCTTCTGGTCACCCACGACCTAGCCGAGGCGCTTAGGCTGGGCAGTCGAATCTATGCGATGACCCAAGGCAGGCTGAAACAATTCAACCTGCCTGCCAGTCGATCAATCCGTGAGCTTGATGATCCGGCTACGATGGATATTCAATCCCGGATATTTTCGGTACTGAATTCATGAAATCCAAATCAGACAGCCTGCCTTTAATACGGGTCTGGGAAATCCTGTTTGCGGGCCTGTTCATGATTCTGATCTGGCAGGCAGTGGTATGGATCACGCAAGTGGAGTCTTTCATTCTCCCGGGCCCGATGGCGGTTGCCAGCGCATTTGTCAATCAGTTTGCATTGATTTGGCACCATACGTTGATCACTGCCATAGAAGTCCTGGTGGGTATGGTGCTGGGTGTGGCGGCTGGCATCCTGACCGCGCTGCATCTCACCATCTCAGAGCGGGGCCGCAAACTCATTATGCCAGCTCTGGTCATGAGTCAGACTATCCCCGTCTTCGCACTGGCTCCCTTGCTAACCCTGTGGCTAGGCTATGGTCTGGCCTCGAAAGTTGCCATGGCTGTCTTGATCGTGTACTTTCCGGTCACCTCCACATTTCTGGATGGCCTGGCGAATACGCCAAAAGGCTATCTGGATCTTGCCCATACCATGCGTAGCCCCAATCGATCAACCTTGATGCAAGTACGGGTTCCCGCAGCGGTTCCGTCGTTATCCTCCGGTATCCGGCTAGCTGCCGTCTATGCACCAATCGGCGCGGTTATCGGAGAATGGGTTGGTGCCTCGAATGGCTTGGGCTATCTGATGCTGTTGGCCAATGGCCGCGTCAAAATCGACCTGATGTTTGCCGCACTGGTTGCGCTTTGTCTTCTCACAGTAGCTCTTCGCGCAGTTGTTGGCCTAATCTGCGACCGTGCTGTCGAGTGGTCCGGTCTGAACGAACGCTAGTACATCGTATCATTAGAGTATTTTCATATAGTAAGTGCATGAGTCCATACACGCCTTGCACTGAATCTGGCCGAATTTGCATTCTCGTAAAATGGCCCGTACCTTTCGGTCTTCTCGCTGGAATCTCTCGGACAGACTGATGCCGGAATATGACTCGGCTTTATACTGAAACGATGTGCTAGTTGTTTGCTGCCTGTCTAAGTATATTTTCAGCACTGCGTAATGCTTCAACTGTTTTCTTGAGATCAAGACCCCCTATCGTGAAAGCGTATCCATCCTTGTACACAGCAACTGTAACTACCTTGCCTGATCCCATTCTTTCTGGCTTAACTGCAAATTCTGATTGGCTGGTGATGCGCTCGCACCATTCCCATTTCTTTTCTCTCCGTTCATTTGGCAAGTCATCCATATCAAGTTTGAAATAAAGCCTGTCGCTTTCGAGCTGCAGCTTGGCAGTGCAATCTTCCGGCATCCCTTTGGGGTGACGGTAGCCGCGCTGGCTCCGGTTGTGGGCGATCTCGCGGCTGATCGTGGCCCGGGCCAGGGTATCGGGCAATCTCCCGAATCGAGCCGCCTCTGGACATCAGGGCCTTGATCTGGCATCGTTCACCGCAGGCCAGCTGGCGGCAAGCTCTTGCGCATGACGGTTCTCCGTGGTTGACAGTATGGAGATTATCATCCGCCTCCTGGCCTTTGCAATTCGCTGCCCCCCCCTTCAGAATGTCTTGACCGGAAGATTGCGCTCAGTTAAATCCCGAAGCTCCAGACTTATGCCTCCCTCACCCGGCGACCCTTCATCCCCGGACTCCCGACCAGAGGAAATATCGCCATACTGCCTTATGCCCTGATCAAGACGGCGCTGTGCTTCGACAATTTTCGTATGCATATCTCTTGAATACTCAAGTTCAAACGATCGAGGCGGCTCCCCTAGGCGAGTCCGGACCCATAGATAAATTGAACCGTCCCGATTGAGGGTTCTATTCGGTTCAACCACATTGGCCGCGACCAATTCGAATTGCTCGGGTATCTGCAGATCGGTTGGCCAGCCACTCATGCGCTCCAGCAAATGCCAATGCATCAGATAGCAAATCGGCAACAGCATCAAGGCGCCAATTCGAATGGCCGGCGTCATCCGACCCTGCACCCAACTGGAGGCGATAATCGCAACAGGCACGAGGTAAAGCAGACTGACCGTCAATTTGGCCATAGGGGCATGTGGTCAAGCTGGTAGGGGGTCAAAATCGCCGGCAGGTCATTGAAAATTTCGGGCTGGCCGTCCGGCCTCACCGTAAATCGAATCACGGTCTGTTCATGATCCACATCGCGCATGATCACGCTCTCGGCAAAAATTCTCTCGAATTTTGGGTTGACCCGGTCAATTCTGACTTCCACGGGTACTGACATCTGCCCGGTGCTAATGGAATCGCCACTGGACTTGGGACCGGAGTCGTAAAAGAACAAATTGACGATGTATTCGCCATATTGCTTCTTTCTGATGGTGACGATCTCCTGATTGATCGGATTCACCAGTTCCTGGCCATTGACCACAATGGTGTCATTGACAATACCTCGATCATCGCGATCCAGATGCAGCCACCCGGCATCGCGTTTAAGATAGGATACGATTTGTTCATCCGGCCCCTTGACCCAAAGATCAATGTCGTCCTTGAGCAGTTCAGGCCAGGTTGCCGAAATGATGTATTCGGCTTTTTTCTCGATATTGGCCTGCTTGGATTCCGGATTGATGTAAAGCAATGCAACCAGAAACAGGAACACGAATCCAAGCAGGCAGTTGAATAGCAGGTCGATAAACGGATCAACCTGTGAGCTGCGTTTAGGATGCTTCAGGTACAGACTGCCCAAACCTGCTTCCCTCCCGTCGAGAGCGAACGGTATGCTGGATGATCCGAGACACCAGCTCATCCGCACCCGAATCAAGATATTTGCAATAAACCCCGAGAACCAGCGACAGGCTGATTCCGGTTAGTGTTGTATACAGGGCAACCTGCATGCCGCCTCCCATGCTGGACATCAGGTCTTGCAGAACTGAGACATCGTCGCCCTCAAGATCGTAGACCGACCCCAGCATGATGATGAATCCAATCACGGTTCCGACCAACCCCAGCCGAATCAGGCTGTCGGAAATAAACCAGCCCAGACGATGGCCTTTGTGTACTTGTTCAGCAAGCCAAGCATGCATCGACTCATCGTGAGGAGCATTCTCGAGATTCGGCTGCAGCATCAAGTCCAGATATTCGTCTACGGCATTCGATACTGTTTTTCGGTCGTTATCCGGGCTGCCATTTTGAATGCGATGCAGAAAACGGAAATTCATTTGCGACAAACGGTAAGCGCTGATGCCCAGATATGTGCATGCAGCCAGAAAAACCACTCCGATAATCAGCGACAGCCTGGTTATGTCCGCCTTGATGATCTGGTCGATGAACTGATATCGCCACAGGAGAAAGAAGCCAAAGAGAACCAGGCCTGAAATTATCAACCAGATGTAAAACGGCCGATAGGCCGAGGATTGCCATGATTCATTCGCAATATTCATGCTGATGCCTTCAACAATACATTCAAAGTCCAGTGTTCAGGACCGCCCTGACAAATCCTTGAGCACTCTGGCAAGTATGTAGGTAGCATGGTAAAACGCCTCTTCATGCATCACCGAAGACTGGATTGTCTCCATTTCCTGCATGGTCTCAGCCAAAGCTTCCGTCAATTCAGGATCAACCGATCTCATCAGCATCGCCAATCGGTACCATTGTCCGGAGGCGGAGGGAATTTGTCGATCAGGAACCGCAACCGTACCCATGCCGGCTTCCGGCAATAACGTTTCGGCCTCCGTCCAGTATTCCCGTTCGCGAAATTTAACCACGCTTTCATTCAATAATTCAAGTACCCGATCAAACACTTCTGGATCGTCGGCAAGCTGCCACCAGTCAAGCAGTCCGCCAGCTACCTGTACATAAGTCTCCAAAGTCGATGATTGAGCCTTCTCATCGCCGGCGATCACGGACAGATTATCGCGCTGGGTCTCTTGAATCAGCAGCTTTGCCAGTGTCTGGGCATCACCGATAAATCGATCATCCAGAGCGGCGCCATATGCCATGGCCGACAGAACCAGGCCATTCCAGCCGAGCACTGGCTTGTCATCACGCTCCCGCGGACGATCACTTCGATGCATCAGTATTGTCATTCGCGTTTCTGCCACGCTTTCAAGCGGGGCTGGCAATACAGAGTCCTCATCCGGGAGTCGGTCTTCGATACGCCGCATCCAGTCACTGCCGAACACTTCTTCAAGCTGTGTTTGGGTCCACAGGTAATAACCGCCATCAACCCCGTCTGAAGATACCGCCGACAAGGAGGATGCATACCATCCGCTATCGAGTTTGAAGTTCTTGACCATATGGTCAAGCATTTTGAGTCCGGCTGCTCGATATCGATCGTTTCGCAATACTGCAGAAGCCCTCAACAGCAATTTGCTCATCAGGGCCTGGTTGTAAAGCATCTGCTCAAAATGCGGCTTGCTCCAGGCTCGGGTTTCACTGTATCGAAACACGCCTCCTTCGATGGGATCAGTAACCGCAGAATCGAGCATTGTATTCAAGGTAATATCGATGAAGGCCATGATTTCCGGATCCGGATTCAAGGCCGACAATTCGACCAGCACGTTCATTTGCGGCACAAACGGAAATTTCGTGCCCATGCCAAATCCGCCGAAAGTCATATCGGTTGCGGCATTCGCCTGCACCAAAAACCGCTGCAGCAAATCCAGCGGCGGCAATCCTTCAACAGGGCGGTCTCCGGACAACATATTCTGGCGTCGTACCTGACTGTCCGCATACGCCGAATCGGAAATACCCGAAGCTGACAGCTTCCAGTTAGCGATAAAATCCTGCAGCGATGTCATCAAGGCGGCAGGACCCGTATAGGTGTAGCCAAAAACCGGATATCCCTGAGGCGTCATGATAACAGCCACCGGCCATCCGGAAATGCCGCGGGTCTCCTGCATGAATGACTGCAGCGAACGGTCTTCTTCAACATGCACCTCACGGTCCATAACCACTGGCACAAAATGATGATTGATGAACTCGGCGAGTTCAGGATTGCTGAATGTGTCCTCTGCCATCCTGTGGCACCAGTAACAGGAAAGATATCCGCTTGTGACAAGGAGGGGACGATTGAGATTCCGGGCCAGCTTGAGCGAGCGAGGGGCTAGCGAGTGCCAGAGAATCGGGGCGTCAGAATGCTTCGCCACATACGGCGAAATATTGTTTGGGACAGTAACATCCCGAATCAGCCGGAACTCGGAATCGTCTGCCCAGACAGCAGACAATCCCAGAAACAAGAGAATCAGGGAGATGACCAGCCGGTTTCCCTGAATTCGAAAATCTGTGCTACGACCGGTTCTGTGAATTGCGAATAGCTGAATTGATTGACCGCTCCAGATAGTAGAAATAGTAATCGGGGGTCAATAGCCCCGTCAGTCTATCGGCAACTTCACGTTTTTGGTGATCGAGAAACAGAACTGTCGGAGTCCAGTTCGTTTCATACTCGGCAAGGAATTCCCGGGTGCTGACTTCCTGCCCGTCCTGATCGATGATGGTCTCGCCTGCGTCAATCGAAATCTTGCCTATTGACACGATGCCCTGATATTGTCCGCCCGCCAGGATTGCAGAAAAAAATTCCTTTTCAACTTCACGGCAATATGGACAATCTTCCTGATCGACCATGACCACAACCACATGCCCCGAGTCATTGGCTTGACTCGTTATTCGGCTCCAATTGGTAATCTTTTCCATCGAGCCGTTTCCTAACTACGCTGGCTTGTGCCAGGATATTCTCTGTCTGTCGCTCCAGATACAAATACCTGGATTGCCCATAAAGATAGTCTGCCGAACGAGCAACGCCCCGTTTATCGGGGAACGCGCGTAATCCACATTACGGCTTCCCTTTCGGCTTGCACGATACCATCTGCCGCTTGCTCATGCGCCATTGCGACAAGGCTCATGGCCGTGTCAATATCGCCTTTCTCCGCTGCTTGTTTCGCCTTGTCCAGCATCTTCTTAGTATCGCGCCATTCGGATTGCATGCCTGCAGCTTCCTTGCGCTTATCGTCTGCGGCTTGCCATGCCGCCTCGAATTCATCGCCGGCAAGACTTGCGCCCCCAGCAACAAGCGACAAAACCAGTAAACCGCTGATCGCATATTTTTTCATGGATATTCTCCTGTGTGTTGCTGTGGTATTATCGTCTGGCACCGGGACCATTGAGTTCAAGACCGTTGCTCATGTAGGTCAGAAAATACTCCAGCTCGCGATACTCCTGGCCCTGAGACTTGAAATTCTTTGCACGCACTTGCCTGTTGCAACCGCCAAATCGACGATGCAGGGTGCCAACCGCACCCCATTTAGAGCGATACACTGGCCAATGTGTAGTGTGACCAAGAGCAGGACTCAGCTTTTCCAGACGCACCCCCTTGCCGGCACCAGTGCCATGACAGTCAAAACAGGAAAAATTCAACTGTCCGCGCTTGGTGTAGTAAAACTGCTTTCCGCGCTCGTATGCCGCCAGTGCTTCAGGATCATCTTCAGGGATTTTGACATCAACGGCTTGACCTCGCGAAATGTATGACATGTAGGCCGATAGTTCAGCAATCTTCCCCTTGTTCCACTTGAGCGGCTTTTCGCCGTTATCAGTCCGACATTCGTTGATGGCCAGCTCCATGGTGATTACTTCTCTGCGCTCGCTGTCCCAGTAAGGATACTGAGCTCTCACGGCACCATCGCCAAAGCAGTCGGAATAGGACTTTCCATTGGCAAAGGGCTTGTTGTATTCCGCTTCGCCTGCATCCACGGCCAGCTCATACGGAGGGAATTCTTCTATCTGTTCCCAGTCAGCCCGGGCAACCGGATCAACGGAATAAATCCCGTTTTGAAAATCATTCAATGGAACTTCAGGAAATTTCGTCGTGAAATACTTCTCGAAAGCCATCCGGTCGTCTTCTGGACTCGCGTGTGTGCTGCTCCATGCCAAGGCCATGACGGCCGCCAGCAGGATCGCATATTTTCTTAACATGTCAGTCTCCACCCAGTTAGTGTTGCACCCATTTTCGATGCGGATTCTTATAGATTACTTGACGACTGCTTCGCCGGAATCGGACTCGCCCATGTTATCTACGTACGAGAGTTGAAGCGTATCTCCGACATTGGGTCCCGAAACGGTAAACGACAAGTACGGGTTTTTGGAAATCGCAGGACCCATGTTGCATCGAAACAATTCACTGCCATCATGCATGCAGACCACTTCTGTGATGTGATGCGCAGGAATCGGTTCTCCGGTTTTGGAGTCCTTGCGAAGACCGGTTTCCATCTCATGCTTCATTAAGGCCTTGACTTCCACCATGCCGTCTTTCATTTTTGCCTTGCATTTAATTGCCATGATCATTCCCTCCGATTAACCGCCACAGCCACCAATGGTGACCTTGATTTCTTTGCTGGTAGCGGTATAGACTTTGCCATCCGCCTTGACCACCGCAACCAGGGGCGAGGTCTTGCCCATTTTGATACGGGTGCCAACTGCCACATTTGACTGGTTTGACATCACAAAGGTCGAAACCAGCGGAGCTGGATTTTCCGGCACCATGAGGGCTATCTCCTCAATGCTGTTCAGGCCAACATTGACGTTAACGGGTACCACTCGACCGTTCTCGGCAATATCCGGGGCCTTGAAGGTAATCGCATCGGTCTCGATCATTTCGGCACCGCCAAACAGGGCGTTCGCGGCATCTTCCGTAGTCTCGGTATCAAATGCGGCTGTTGGCCAGTTGGCCAGGGCCGAAATCGGTATCAAGCCGGAAGCAATGCCAACACCCAAACCTGTGATGCCGGCGAGCTTGAGGTTAAATTGTCTTCTCTTCATTGTTGCTGTCTCCTCAATTGGTTTACAGGGTATAAAGATATTCCACAATCGCATCAATTTCCTCGTCCGACAGAATGTTGTGCAGGCCGAACGGAGGCATGATGGTATTGGGGTTGAATTCAAGAGGGTTGTAGATGCGAGCCCGCAAATCCTTGGGATCCGGGAAACGGAGTTTCATCGCAATGAGCGGCGGTCCTTGAGTGCCGGGCTGATCGCCATCATCCATCATGTGACAGGAAAGACAGTTTCCCTTTTGCCGGTTGAAAGCCACGCTCTTTCCATGATTTACCGCCTCTTCGTCGGCAAAAGCAATACTGCCCCCAAAAGAACCCAGAGTCATAGCAACCGCTAGACTCAGAATTGTAAGAGTCTTTTTAATCATTAACCATCCACCCGAATTGTGTTTAAGTATTTATGTGTTTATGCTGATCCGATATTAACACATCAGTTCATAGAAGGTTTTTTATCCCCAAAATCACCCGAAACGCCCGGTTTTTACTCAAGCATGGTCTGCAACTCGGCGTAAATCGGCCGCTGGCTGGTCCCACTTTCATTTGGAATATATCCTCTTTCTGTTGGAATCGTGTAAATACAGTATACAAGAATTTTTACATATAACAAATTTTTTCAGCAATTTTCTGGTGCTTCTATGACACTGTGTTCTTGGACCGGAAGAACGCTTGCTCGAATATTTCTTGACAGATATTCTATATTCGATGTTGAACTCTATCAGACAAGTGAAAAATGAACTTCCCCCGAGGCTCTTGGAAGTTGAATCCATGAGCTTTTTTCGGTGCTGTGAAGCCTAACAATTCCTGACGAATACGCAGTAAACAAAATAACCTATGAGCACAATCAATTTCAACACATCAAACCAAACGTTCAGACAGGTATTCGGAAATGGACTGAGCTACCATGTGCCCAGATTTCAACGAGACTACTCATGGGAACAGGACGAGCGGGATGATTTATGGATGGATATTCTGTCTATGCTTGAGGGCGATGACGACCCTGCCCACTATTATGGGCTACCTGGTATTGCAGCCATCAGACGGCAAGAGGTTTGAGATTATCGATGGTCAGCAGAGATTAACCACAATCAGTTTGATCGTCCTGTCCGGCTTATCTTATCTCAAGGATTTGGTTAAATCCGGACAAGACCCCCAAAACAACAAGAGTCGAGCCGAACAACTCCAGCGGAACCATATTGGATACGTTGACCCTATCACCTTGGTATCACGGCCCAAGCTTGAGTTGAACCGCCACAGCAACCGTTTTCATCAAAACCATCTGGTGCCGCTGGAATACCTGCCACAAAGGAACCCCAACAGTTCCGAGCATCGGTTGCACAGGGCATTCATCTGGTTCAAAAATAAAATTGAATCTCTTTTCAAAACCGAACCCGATGGCGGGGAGAAATTTGCAGGCATGCTCGAACTGCTGGCAGACCATTTTTTCTTTACCGTCATCACAGTCAACAACGAATTGAATGCGTTCGCTGTTTTTGAAACCCTGAATGCTCGCGGCGTTCGTTTATCTGCAACCGACCTGCTTAAGAATTATCTGTTTTCGGTAATTTGCTCTTCGAATCGACACGAGTCTGAACTCAAGACCATTGAAGACCACTGGGAACGCATAATTGGACTGTTGGGCAGTGAGAGCTTCCCCGAATTTCTCAGGGTTTACTGGAACAGCAAGGACAAGCTGGTGCGCAAGTCACATTTGTTCAAAACCATGCACCGAAGTATTGACAACCGTGAAAGTGCATTCAGGCTGCTGCGAGATCTAGACCGATCAGCTGACATATATGCCACACTCGGGGGGGCAAGGTGAATCATCCTGGAACCAGCCAGAAAGAGAAGCCCTTGAACTGCTGTTGATGTTTCATGTTCGACAGCCATATGCAATGCTGATGGCTTGTCACAAGGCTTTTTTCGACACTGATCAATGGCTTTGGTCGCATTCTGCGAGCTGTGTCCGTCGTTTCATTCCGTTACAACGTGATCTGCAATCTGCAAACCCATGATCGGGAAAACCTGTACAACGACATGGCCCGAAAGGTAACAGGTGGGCTTTACGACAGCTCCCGTTCCGTGATGGCCGCTTTATTACCAGCATCTCCTGATGATGAAACGTTCAAGACCGCCTTCTCACGAAAGGAACTCAAAACCACCAGTGGCAGAAACAAGAGAGTGGTGACATACATTTTGTCGAGGCTTGAACATCAAATCAGTGGCAAAGTGCCTGATGTTGAGAGTTCGGTTTACAGCCTTGAACACATTCTTCCCCAGAATGCCGGCGAAGTCTGACCGGGTTTCGATGAATCAAGAATGGATCGGTTAATTTACCGTCTTGGCAACATGACCTTGCTTGAGACCAAACATAATAAATCAATCGGTAATTCTGACTATCCGGTAAAACGCGAGGTATACCGTTCAAGCGAATTTAGAATTACCCAGTCTGTGGCTGAGCATTACGATGAGTGGTCTGAACAAAAAATTGACTCGCGACAAAAGAAAATGGCAGACATTGCATCATCCATCTGGAGATTCGATATCAATGACTGACGAATTCGCCATATTATCGGAACTAGATTAGAGTTCCCCCATAATCCTTGATCCCAGGATTGTTGGAGACGCCAATCAGTGTTGGATGGTACATTTTTGGAATGCGTATGACATTGTCATCGCCACGCTCTGACAGAAGGTAATCGCGTACAACATCCCAAATCAACCTTCCATCCGGATAATCTCCCACAACGCCCCAGCCGGCTACCGTGTAGGTTCCTTCAGCAGTGATGCTTGCGCCATTATGAAGGAATGCTTCAGTGATTCTTTCCAGCAAAGGCCTTGATGGATCGAATGAGTAATGCATCCCCGAGACCCTGGCCATGTCGCCGCCTGCCTGCAAATAGGGATCCGGGTCGAACAGGTTGTCGGCGACGGCTTCCAAAATGGTGAGCAATGTCTCACCTGTCATCTCCTGGACATAGGTCTCGCCATAGGTCATGGCGGTTTGCGTCATCACGTCTTCCATGGTGATCCATTCACCCCGAAGCACGGTCGTGCCCCATCGAAAACCCGGAGAGAGTGCAATCTGGGCATTGTACTCGTGAATAAGCGCATCGCAGATCAGCTGATCCCATGTGCCCATGAAATTTCCCCGTCGGTACAGGTTTCGATCCGCTAATGCGAGTTTCTCCGAGAGAATGTCGTCATAACGTGCACCCAAACGGGCCGGATGCACCTTGTGGTCTGGCGACCGGCTTTCGACAACCGAATCCTGATAGGCTTGGGATCTTATTGATGACACCAGTTCGGACATTTCAGGATCGGATTCGAGCAATGAATCGAATACGGGAAGCAAGTGATAGGCCATCCCGCGTTCCTTTTCGCCACCCAGCCTGATATCCAGCACTCCAACAAATTTGCCGTTGGTACCAGCGTTTGTAACCAGACAGCTACCGCCATCCGGAGTATTGACTTCAACCGGTACTGGAATTCCATCATGGGTATGACCGCCTAAAATGGCATCAATGCCGTTGACTCTTGATGCCAGCTTGAGATCAACGTCCATGCCGTTGTGAGACAGGAGAACAAGGGCATCCGGGGATTCATTATCATTGATCTGATCGACCAATCCGACTAGTTCATCTTCGCGGATTCCAAAAGTCCAGTCCGGGATAAACCCCTGGGGATTTGCATTCGCAGTGCGTGGGAAAGCCTGCCCGATCACTGCTATGCGATGTCCGTCGACCTCTCGAATCGTATACGGTTTGAACGGAATCCCGCTGTCTTCATCATAAAGACCGATGCCGTCGAACTCTTCCGCCATTTCAAAGTAGGCATCCTCAAACAGGCTATCCTCTTTGATGCGCACGTTCTGGGCGATAAATTCACCATTAAATGCCTGAATGTTCGAAAGGGTTTCATGCTGATGGTACGTAAATTCCCAATGCCCGGTCATGATATCGATTCCCAGCAGGTTGGAAACCTCAACCATGTCGCGCCCTCGTGTCCATAATGATGTTGCAGAACCCTGCCACAAGTCTCCGCCATCCAATGTCAAAACCCGTTCCGCTCCTGCTTGCTCTCTCAATAGCTTGTGCAGTGTTGCTAGGTTTGCCACCCCTCCCATCTTTCCGTATTTTCTGGCATTGGCCTCGAAATCCAGATAGGTGAAAGCATAAGCTTCCATGGTGCCCTCCTGAATGTCGGTACTGTCAAGCAGTGCACGACCTACGCGGTGCGGCAGCTTGCCTTCAGCAGACCCAACACCCAGATTGACATTGGGTTCCCTGAAGTAGACAGGCAATAGCTGGGCATGAATATCCGTAGTGTGGAGAATGCGCACTTCTCCCGTTAGCGGCAGGTTATACAGCTGATCAAGTGTCTCGGCAAAAGCATTCTGCTGCCAGAGGTGGGCGTATTCTGTGGCCAGAGAACCCGTTGCTGCAGCACCGATCAATTTGAGGAAAGAACGACGAGAAGTCATGATGTTTATTGACCCACTATCGGTTGATTGAACAAAGGCGCCTCATACTGCTCTGCAGTACCAGCACCATGCAATAGATGTTGTATGAGAAAGTTTAGCACAAGCCTATTTTCAAAAACTCGCAATGGAGGTCATGGTTTTTCGTTCGCACATTGTTATCCAAATTGCAGGATTTGCCGAACTGCAGGATTTGTCGAGGCAGTTAATGCCATTTCGTGACAACAGGTATATCCATTTTTGGGTATGAGGTCGAATCCATTTTGTGCAATATAATTGAAAAAGTAATCCAGCAATTCATCGACAACCGATTGAGGTACATTCGTATTGCATGATCGTTCGACACGAGAAGCAGCAGGGGGGGGGGGGGATGATCTATGTTTTTTCCAATATTTTTTCCTAAAATAGCAAGAAAATAAATGAAA
>JAPOSW010000019.1:38023-44905 GCA_026709505.1 Gammaproteobacteria bacterium
CCAACCCCCCCAACCCACCCCCCCCCCATCCCCACCCCCCCCACCCCCACAACCCCCCCCCCCCCCACCCCCCCCCCGCGCCGCGCATGATCGATGTTTTGTCCACTATTTTTTCCTAAACTAGCAAGAAATGACATGAACAACACTACACAGTTTCTTGATGCGCGAAAACTGAACTGCCCGCTGCCCATACTCAAGGCCAAAAAAACCATCAACGGCATGAAGTCTGGCGAAACTCTGAAAATACTGGCTACCGATCCTGGTTCTGTTCGGGATTTTGAGGCCTTTGCCAATCAGACAGGCCATAAACTGCTTGAGTCGACGGCATCCGACAATGAATTTCATTTTATCCTGGAGAAGTCCTAGCCGGACAGCCGTTTTGGATTGATCGAATCGGAAGCATGGAACTCGAACACGTCCACAAGATTGCGCTCATCGGATTTCTCGGTGCGACGGCCTTTGGAGCCATAGCCAGCCGTACACAGTTCTGTACCATGGGGGCAATCAGCGACTGGATAAACATGGGGTCATTGACTCGTTTCAGAGTCTGGTTTCTGGCAATGGGTCTTGCCTTGATCGTCACACAGATTCTGTATCTGACAGGCAACATTGATCTGGGCGAGTCGATCTATCACACCACCAGCTTCACCTGGCTTGGCTATATTGTCGGCGGATTACTGTTCGGCATTGGCATGACTATCGCTTCGGGCTGTGGACAAAGAACAGTCGTGCGACTTGGCGGCGGCAATCTTAAATCCCTGATTGTGTTGCTTGTGATGGGATTAACCGCATATATGACCTTGCGCGGCATCCTCTCCATAGCCAGACTGAATATGAACGACCCAACGACCTGGCAGCTCTCGGATGCGGGTCTTGCCAGTCAGGGGCTACATGATATTCTGTCCCGTTTTACGGGATTATCTTCAAGCACGGGAGCAATTATCCTGACTGTCGTTATTGGCGGTGCTGCGGTGTTGTTCGCCCTCCTTGACCGGCAGGTCTGGTCACGCGTTGACAACCTGCTGGCAGGAGTCGGGATTGGCATATTGATTGGCGGGGCATGGTACACCACGGGTGTAATCGGATTTGATGATTTTGACCCGATTCAGCTTGAAGGGGTATCGTTCATCTCTCCGGTTGGCAACACCATCAGTTACTTGATGACATTTACTGGCGCTACGATAAATTTCGGGATCGCGATTGTGCTGGGCACCTTGTTTGGATCGTTCGTCTACAGCCTGGCGACAGGGAATTTTCGGGTCGAGAGCTTCAATGATACGAGTGACCTGGTCAATCATATCGTTGGAGCCGTATTGATGGGCTTCGGTGGCGTGCTGGCTCTTGGCTGCACCATTGGCCAAGGCATTACCGGCATGTCGACTCTGGCACTCAGCTCTATTCTGGCTCTAGGATCCATCATTCTCGGCTGTGTCTTCACGCTCAAGGTTCAGTATAACCTGCTGGATGACATGGGGTTTTGGAGGGCAGTCAAGACAACCGCCTCGGAGATGCTGGGGAAAAAGTCTTCGGAAGAATAAGGGCCTGGGCGCTTTGAGAAAAATAACTTGATCCGGCTATCTCGTAGAACCTCTGGATATTCCGCACCATTTGGAAGTGCTCTCCAAAAGTTCACAATAAATCTTTCAAGAGGAAACGCATGGATAGGTCTCCGCATTGCCATTCATGAGTGTCCTGCAAACCATGTCAGATTTCATTAGACCATCTATTCGGCCAATTCAGCAATATCAGTTTTTTTCACTTAATCCTGCGGACCGAAAATTGAAATCCTGTTCTCGTCAATATGCTTACAGTCCCATGCAAGACCAAAAGGGCACCTTTGGCAAATCGGAATTTTATCAAGTCATGCCAATGTCGACGTAATTTTAGCGTGTCAGCATCCCAATACTGCCTGAAGTTTTCGTAGCGATTCCTCCTTTTTGCTTAAGCTCATCTTCTGGATATTCATGAGTTTCCATTGAATCGCGGGCAATTGTTCGATACCAGCCATTGGAAAAAGTTCCCATTCCGCATTCCGGCCGCCCCTGCTTTATTGATAGAAGAAAATTCTTCTCACTCTCTGTCAGTGTGACCCTAATCGTTTCAATGAGCCTGTCACGCATTGCAACGAGTTCAATGTACTCAACTTCTCCATCCGCCATTCCAGCGAAATCTTGCTCAAACAATGGCTGAAAATCTTTCAGCTTGGGGTTGAGCAATTCACTCATTGGGCGATGATGGCTGGCAACGTAAACGATGAAAGCGGTACGGATGTCATTCGTGATGCCTTCATTCTCCATCAGTATCTTGACATCGAAGATATCACGCGGATGCTGACGATCCAACGCAGCACACAACTTGCCACCGTACAAATCCGCGTCAGACAACGTGATTATGTTAGCGGAGGCCTCGAGTAACGCTCCGCTTTCTTACTCAACTCCCTCTCCACGGGCGAAAACACGCAACCTCTAAATACCGGATTAGGTTCGATCTTGATCATGGCCTCTTTCACTATGGACAGCCAACTTGGAAATATGCTCTATTCCCCTTGCCTGAATCTCCCTTACTTCGACTCCAGGTATGGTTCTTCTTATCGCAAGAGTAATTCGCTGCAATGCCTCACTGATTCTTGATAGCGCTGTATCGCGAGATTCCAAAGGCAAATAGACCAGGTCAATATCGACCGATAGTCGCGGCATGTTGCGAACATAGAAGTTGATTGCGGTGCCACCCTTTAATGCAAAGCACGTCTCTTTTGCCACATGAGGCATGACTCGCAACATGAGTTGTGCCTGCTCAAAGTAAGGACTTTCTTTCATACCGTTTTCGCTACTGACTGCCAGCCGGATTCCGTATCCGGGACTGTGATGCCGTATTTGCTGTCCAGCCGGCCACCTTTTATGATCATGCGCTTGCCTTTGCCAAAGTCTACTTTCGACAAATCCAGCTTCTTAAGCCATGAATGGTTACAGGTTTCTGCAAGAACCATGAAAAGCCGCTTTACCTTAATGGAGTGGCATTGCTCTAACAGAGACTGAATCAGGTGTGGCCGCAATAGAGTCAATCCCTCCATGAGCAGGAGAGCCTCGTCAAAGGACTGATCTTTTGGAACAAGGTAAAGTACTTCCATAATGGCGCGCTCGGGTGCTGATATCGTTATGGAACAGTTGACCAGTTTTTTTTCGGTAAGGCCTATATCCGGATTGTCAGCGAAAAGCGTTGTGGCAACATACCGAAACGTCACCCCCCAATCATAATGCCTAAACCATGCTGGCAACCGAGTACCCGAACTGGCGAACAGCGATATCATTCCTCCCTTTCCCATGGGAAGGTAGTGTCCATAACCTTGTAGTTGCAATGCAGTTTTGGCTCCGGCATGAACGGGCATCTCCAATTGCACCTGGAGAGCATGCAGAGCTCCGGACCACTCTACGTTGTCATCAACACGCACGAAAGCGCCATGGCCAATTCTACGTATCCAGCGGCTTTTCTCATACCCGTGCACCAGTTGCTGGTAGGCTCCCTCTGACTGTAGCCAACGCGAAACCGCTACAGTGCCTGGTTGCCATGCGGAAAGCAATCGGTTTAATTTACTGCGAGAATCAACGTTCATGCTTGTTATTTTAGTATAAAAACAAACCCAGATCAACCGGAAGTTTGTTTTGATCCCTAACTAACATATATTTATTGTTATTTATGAATTAATACAAACCACATAATCCAATAAATTTTTGTGCATTCATTGAGCATGCGTCTTACTATCTCTGGTCTAAGGTCACTACAATTGATAACTTTCATGTCCCGAATGGCTTCTTATCACCAGCTATGGATAGCAATGCCACTCGGGCTTCTTTCCATTCACATGCTAAATCTCTCCTGCAATTAATTGCCTCTCAAGCGACCTCTGCACGGGTTGATGCTGATAGCAGGACCAAAACAGCTTTGCAACAACGAGCAGAAAATCAGACCTCCATATAATTTATGATGTACGGTAATCATTTGGCTCAGTTTCAATAGATCAAGCTCGTTTTATTCCCGCACGGTATTATATTTGTTCAAACTTCCAAGTTTTTCAATTTATTTTATCGTACGGGAATATTTCTATTAAAATTATCAGATTAATAAATTATATTTACCGTACGATAAATTTTTCGTTGATGTTAGTAGACACAACCGTTACTTTTATCGAACAATATTAATTTAGGAAGTTGTAATGCATGAGAAACAAGACATAACTTACGGATCTATCAGAACGACTGATGAGCTTGGCCGCTTGGTACGTGCCAATCGCAAGCAACAACACCTCACATTGGAAAGATTGTCTGGACTCGGAAAACTGAGCACGCGATTTCTGTCGGAGTTTGAACGGGGGAAAGAAACTGCGGAAATCGGCAAGGTACTCAAAACAATAAGCACTCTCGGTCTCGAGGTTGTCATTCAACCACGCAACTGGAAGACTCCTGCCTCGAATGTCGCCATAACCCCAAAATAGCCTCATGAGCAATCGAGATGTTCTGAATGTTTGGCATGAGCAACGACTAGTCGGCAAGATTTGGCGCAACATATCAGGATTGATGAGGTTTTGTTATGAACCCAATTGGATTTCCGACGGGGGCTTCAGGATTTCCTGTTCACTACCTCTGCAGGAAAGCGAATTTGCTACGGAAGATAGGGTTGCCCATGACTGGTTCGCCAATCTATTGCCTGAGGGTGACATGCGCGAGAAAGTCGTGTATGAACGCAAACTATCGAATACGGACTTTATGCTACTACGTGCTCTTGGGGGTGAGTGTGCCGGTGCGCTGTCAATTCTACCTCCAGACCAAGAACCAATTGAGTCGCTAGAGTATGAACAGCTCATGGACACTGATTTGTCAGCTCTTGTTCTTCGTCGAGGCCATCCGTATATCGAATGGTCAAAAGGGCATTATCCAAGACTGTCGCTTGCAGGTGCCCAGTATAAGTGCCCAGTATTTTGTCTGGATGATCGATATTATGTTCCAAAAAGTGTAGCGCCTACCAGCCATATCCTAAAATTTGATCCACAACGCTATCGCAATGTGCCTGCTTACGAAACGTTCACGACTCAACTCGCAGCATCCATCAATTTACCAGTCATTGACATTACCTTGCATACCATTGAGCGCAATCGGTTTGTCAAGATTGCCCGGTATGACCGCATATGGGATTGCAATAGCAAAATAAAGAGACTGCATCAGGAAGACTTTTGCCAAGCCTTGGGCTTAAGCAGTAGAAACAAATATCAGGAAGATGGGGGGCCGTCCTTCTCAGACTGCTATCATCTGGTACAAAGCACCTCTAGCCAAGCACCTACAGATTCGTTAAGCCTACTTCGCTGGCATATTTTCAATGTACTTGCAGGCAATTCAGACGGTCATGCCAAAAACCTTTCCTTACTGTATTTTGAGGATGGACAAATCCGCTTGGCCCCATTTTATGACTTGATTTGTACTCGTGCCATCCAGTCCACTGATCATCGTCTTGCCCTATATGTTGGAAGCAACCGGGATCCAGGCATAGTCACGCTTAAGCACTGGCATGATTTGGCTGGTCAATGTGATGTCAGTTCCAATCTTGTCACTGACCTGATTCAGGAAGTTGCCGCCGGACTACTGGAAAGAATCTCCTCTGAGCGTGAGATTTTCGAAGAGCGTTACGGACCTTATCCTGCACTGCAGCGAATTGAGAGGGTTGTCAGCAAACAGTGCATGCGAATTCTCAAGGAAACAAGCAGATGAACACTGCCGGAATATCTTGCCCCATGCCGACATGAGTCATGATGCTCGCAAGCGTTTATTTCCTCTCTTGCCTGTCCCCTGATCAAATCTGAACCGTGTTGAATCGGGATATCGACATAGAACCTTTGTGTTGGTGGCTTATATACATTACTTGACGAAAATGAAATCGTGTTGCCAAGCAGTCTCATCCAGCACGAAGGACGCGGAAGGTGGGAGTCGATACGGGTTTGACTGTCCATATCATCCCCCATTGTGGGAAGGATTAGCCTATGTCAAGTAATGTATATAAGTCCCTTTCCTTTGCGTTCTACCAACCATCCGTCTACTCATACAGGACATGCCAACAGATTTGCACCACAGTTTTTCCGATGCTCGCATGAGTACCGGAGTTTGTTTTCCTTCCACATATGTCCGCCGCACTTTGAACAAGGATATCCATGAAATCTGATCTGCCCCGGTTCCATGATTTCCGTTACTCCGTATTCATCATCCTCAAGTAACTCACTCACAAAGCATGACGGCCGGTCCTCTCGGGCGATGATCGTAACTGATTTGCGCACCCGGGAGGGCTACAACACGCGGCGCTCCTCTGCATGCTCGTATGATTCCGGCTCAGGAAGAACGAGATCAAGCAATGGATCATTAACGATTTCCGATGGTCACCCCAGACGGTCACTGTTAGTGCTGAGAATAACAACATGGTCTGCCTCAAGTCCCTTTGAGGCATGAATGGTCTTGCTTGCCGAGTTCCCGAAGACGCGGTCCGCTAGCAACTCGGAGTCATGCGGCCTGCATTATACTCCATGGCACGAAGTGAATCCGGAGTTGCCGAACATTTGTGATGTGTCACTGCAGGGGTCAGAACCCCATAATAACCCACAGGCTTTAGATATAGGCAATTCCCGGTATTTTAGCTGGAACATGTTCAAGTTTTAGCCTGAATAATTCTTCTTTGCCCAGGTCGACAATCAGATTGTTGATAATCTTGAAATGGGGACTTCTTCGATCTGCCTTGGATCCTCGATATACTTTTGTGTACTTCGGTTCAAGAATTTTCGGATAAAACTTTTTCACTTTCAGCAATTCATGAAATGCATCGATTACTTTTGTACTTTGGCGGCGTTTT
>JAPOSW010000093.1 GCA_026709505.1 Gammaproteobacteria bacterium
TAAATCCGTGCCCAGGAAGCTGGACACGGATTTTGAAGTGTAGGCAATCTGCCAGAACCCGGGTTCAGCGCGAACTCGCGAGCTTGTCGATTGAGGAAAAGATGGCGGATTTCCGCCATCTTTGCGTGGGGCTGCTGTCAGATTACAAAAGCGGCGCGATAACCAGGCTCACGATGGCCATGACATTGATCAGAATGTTCATGGACGGGCCAGAAGTATCCTTGAACGGATCACCGACCGTATCACCGACCACTGCCGCCGCATGAACGTCAGAACCCTTGCCCCCGAAGTTTCCTTTCTCAATGTATTTCTTTGCATTGTCCCATGCACCGCCCGCATTCGCCATGGTCAGGGCCATCATGACACAGCCAAGGAGCGCACCGCCCAGCATGCCGCCGAGTGCCTGAGCACCCAGCCCAAACCCGACAACACAAGGAGCAGCTACTGCAAGTACACCCGGCGCTATCATGCGCTTGAGGGCCGCTTTGGTCGCAATGTCGATACAACGGTCAGAATCGGGCTTTGCAGTGCCCTCCATGAGTCCGGGGATTTCCTTGAACTGCCGGCGAATTTCCTGAATCATGTCGAATGCCGCACTGCCCACCGCATTCATGGTCAGCGAAGACACCAAAAAGGGGAAAATGCCGCCCAGGAACATGCCGGCCAGCACTGTTGGATGACTCAAATCCAGGGTAAAGTCAGGATTCAGGACCGTTACGGTCTCTATGAATGCCGAGATCAGGGCCAGTGCAGCCAGGGCCGCCGCCCCGATGGCAAAACCCTTGCCAATGGCTGCCGTGGTATTTCCCAGCTCATCCAGAGAGTCCGTGATCTTGCGGACATTCTCGCCCAAACCGGACATTTCAGCAATCCCGCCCGCATTGTCTGCGACCGGGCCATAGGCATCAATCGCCATGGTGATGCCAACGGTGGCCAGCATGCCGACCGCCGAGATACCCACGCCATACAAGCCCGAGAGGTTGCTCGAGACCAGAATAATCGTGGCAATAATCAGTAGCGGCACCACTACGGACTGCATGCCGACAGCAAGGCCCGTGATCATCACTGTGGCGGTTCCCGTCTCGCCACTTTTTGCAATATCCCTGACCGGTTTGCCGCCTGTGTAGTATTCGGTGATTAGCCCGATACCAATACCGCCAGCGGCGCCAACCACAACCGAAACCCAGATTCTTGCATTAACATCGAGCCAGCTTACGACTCCGTATGCCAATCCCATGAAAATAACGGTCGCACCAATAGTACCAATGCGAAGCGCCAGCTCCGGGGATTTCGAGCTGTTTAGCTTGACCAGAACAATCCCCAGTATTGAACAGAGAAGGCCGGCCGAGGCCAATGCAAGCGGCAGGAACATCAGGATGTGCCTGTCACCATAAATCGCAGTCAATGCCAAGGGCAAAGTCGAGGCAATCGCGATCGTGGCGATTATTGAACCGCAGTAGGATTCGAAAATGTCAGAACCCATGCCGGCTACATCGCCAACGTTATCGCCAACATTATCGGCTATTACACCGGGGTTGCGAGGATCATCTTCCGGAATTCCTGCCTCAACCTTGCCGACCAGGTCTGCTCCGACGTCTGCGCTCTTGGTAAAGATGCCTCCGCCAACGCGCGAGAACAGCGCAACGGATGAAGCGCCCATGCCAAATCCGTGAATGACATGCGCTGTGTGAGGATCACTGCCGTAGAGCAGGTATAGAAATCCGATACCCAGAAGCCCCATTGCGGCAATCGTAAGGCCCATGACCGACCCGCCAAAAAATGAAACCGCAAGTGCTGTTTCAGCGCCATGCTGGGCCGCTGCCGTTGTCGTGCGCATGTTGGCACGCGTTGCCGAGTACATGCCGATATAGCCGGCAATCCCCGAGCAGAACGCACCGACCAAAAAGGCAATGGTGGTTTTGATTCCGAGATCCGAAAACAGGATGAATACGGATACAACAACAATGAAAATCAGCAGATAGGTATATTCCCGCCGCATAAATACCATTGCACCGCGATGGATTTGCTCGCCAATTTCCGCAACTTTTCCTTCGCCCGCAGGGTATTTGAGGATCATTCGATAGACCACAAAGGCTGCGATCAAGCCAAAAGCACCGAATAAAACCGGCAAGTAAGTAAGATTCATGTCGCTGAGACTCCCAAGAAGATCTCTAAAATTAAAAGAGCGTGAATTATAGCGATTCAGCGAGTTGCAAATCAATCGCTTTGTGATGCCCGGCTCTCCATTCGCAGCTGAAGTGAATCATCCCATGACAGGTCTTCGGTTCGAGTCCAGGAAATCGGAAACTTGGCGATTACGGCCCTCATTCGCCAAGAGAAGATACCGGCACAGCCGCCATTCTACCGCCAAACGGCACGACCTCAGTCCCGTCATAAAGAACGACTCCTTGGCTGAAACGATCACCGCATGCCACCGACAGGCTTTTCAGCCCGGCGAAATCGCTGCTTCTCACCGTGGAGGATGCTTTGACCTCGACTCCGGCGATCATTCCATCATCGCGCTCCAGTACAATGCCCACTTCACGCATCTGCTGATCACGAAAATGGTAGAGCGTGAGCTGCTGATCAGAAACTGTTGTCAGCTTCAGCAATTCCGAAAATACATAATTTTCCAGCATTCCGCCAAGTTTTCCGCGATTCGCCTTCAACCTGGCAACAGTCAGTCCGCTTGCTGCTGCGAGTAGTGCGCAATCGATGAAATGCAGCTTGGGCGTCTTCACTGTCCTCTTCAGTGCATTTGTATGCCATGGCTGCAATGCAGCAACGACAAAAATCTGTTCAAGCAGTCTTAAATACCGACAGCCTGTTTTATAGCTGACTCCTATGCCTGCACCGAGCTGTGAATAATTGATTAGATTTCCTGAATGCTCGGCCAGCAACCTGACGAAACTTGGCAGTTCGGCAAGCTTCTCAATCTCGGCAATATCTCGAAGATCACGTGTGAGAACTGACTTCATCCAGGACTTGGCCCAACTCTGTCGTCGCCTCTCGCTTGGACGCGCCAAAGCTTCAGGAAATCCTCCTGCCATGACTTTCTGGATCAGTTGGTCGCCAGCCCATGATGATCCGCTGCCTTGGAACTCGCCGGCAAATAGCCAATCCAGAAATGCTGGTTCCACCCCTGCAATTTCTGAACATGCTAGCGGCAGCATTTCAAGAATTTCAATTCGACCGGCCAAACTGTCTGCAACTCTTGGAAGGGTCATGAGATTCGCCGAACCGGTCAACAAGAATCGACCGGGACGAAGGTCTTCATCCACGGATTTCTTGATCGCCAATATCAATTCAGGAACCCGCTGAACTTCATCGATGGTAGCCATGTTCAAGTCGCGTACAAAACCAGCCGGGTCGAATTGTGCGGAATCATGCATTGTTTCATCATCAAGCGTAATGTACTTGCGATTCATCCGGCCCACTTTCCTGACCAGTGTCGTCTTGCCTGCCCGACGCGGCCCCACAACCAGTACAACCGGCGTATCTGAGAGCGCTTCTCGCACCTTTCGTTCCAAAAGACGTTCGTACATGGCAGCATGTTTTCATTTCAGGATGACTGGACTATTATTAGCATGACAATTAGATTTATGATTCATGATAATTAGGATTAATATATATATGACATTTAGAAATCATACCGGAGATTTTTAGGCGATATGGTCCGTGAAAGCGACTGAATTTGTCAACAAGCAAAGAAAAAAGAGCCAGTCAGGAGAATGACTGCCGGGAATCAACTCCCTTCCGCCCGATGCCTGAAACAGATTTCCTGCATTCGAATTGTTGAATATTCAGGCAAGCTGCAAGCACAGCAAAAGCCAACGGTGCAATCGGGCATTGCTGAACGGATCACGGCCTAAATTAGAAACATGCCAATTCAACTTGCCAGCGGCAAAGTTATCCGTGATTCTGTAAACCTCGAATGTCCCCGTATGAAATTCAATGGATGCCCATTAATTGCAGTGCGCCCGGCGCGGTGCTGCCAGGTTGCGGCAATGCGCTTCTGCCGGGATTGAACCTGCCCAGGACAAGGACTCGTGGAAACGTATCTGCCGGAGAACTGGCCAAGCTTCAATTGGGTGAACTGGCCGAAAACCATGGTCCTTGCTCAGGCCTTGGGGAGGGTGACTCCTTGCTGATTCTGGTACTTGCCGTCTCGGTCCGAATAGGACACTTCGCATACCTCGTCGGATTCGAAAAAAATCACCTGGGCCACCCCTTCATTGGCATAGATTTTTGCTGGCAATGGCGTGGTATTCGAAAACTCCAATGTCACATGCCCTTCCCATTCGGGCTCAAAGGGAGTGACATTGACAATGATGCCGCACCGCGCATATGTGCTCTTGCCCAGACAAATGGTCAGAATATTGCGGGGAATCCTGAAATATTCAACGGTTCTTGCCAAAGCGAAGGAGTTCGGCGGAATCATGCAGCTCTCTCCCGAAAAATCCACAAAACTGCTCTCATCGAACGCTTTTGGATCGACGACCGCTGAATTGATATTGGTGAAGATCTTGAACTCGTTCGAGCATCGCACATCATAGCCATAGCTTGATGTGCCATAGGAGATGACCTTCCCGGCTTCGGTTTCTCGAACCTGTCTGGCTTCGAACGGCTCAATCAAGCCAGCGTCTCTGGCCATGCGGCGAATCCACTTGTCGGACTTGATTGACATTCGCCCAGTGCGGCGTTATCGGAAAGTGTTCAGTTTTGCTGAATGACGATGTTCGGAAATTTCGAGCTGAAATCCTTTTTGCGCATTGACAGGCGGGCCGCTACATTGCGTGCAATCTCCTTGTAAATATCCGTAATTGGGCTGTCGGGGTCCGCCACGACCGACGGACAGCCACCGTCTGCATTTTCACGTATGGAACGGGCCAGCGGCACATTCCCGAGCAAGTCGGTTCCGTATTGGTTGGCCATGTCCTCGCCCCCGCCGGAACCGAAAATATGTTCTTCATGCCCGCAATTTGAACAGATATGGGTACTCATGTTCTCAACAACACCCAGTACCGGAATATCCACTTTCTCGAACATCTTGTAAGCCTTTCGTGCATCCAGCAATGCGATATCCTGCGGGGTTGTGACAATCACCGAACCTGATACTGGCACTTTCTGGGCCAGTGTCAGTTGCGTATCGCCGGTTCCCGGAGGCATATCGATAATCAGGTAGTCAAGGTCATCCCAGTTGGTGTCGTTCAACAGCTGCTCCAGAGCCTGGGTAACCATGGGCCCCCGCCAGATCATGGGGGATTCTTCATCGACTAGAAATCCGATCGACATCGCCTGAACATGATAGCTTTTCATGGGCTCCAGCGATTTGCCGTCCTTGGATGTCGGTTGGCCACTGACTCCCAGCATACGCGGTTGGCTAGGACCGTAGATATCGGCATCGAGCACCCCGACCCGCGCTCCTTCAGAAGCCAGCGCCAGCGCCAGATTCACGGAGAGCGTCGATTTGCCGACTCCACCTTTTCCAGATGCAACTGCAATGATATTCTTGACTCCATCCAGGGGCTTGATGCCTTCCTGTACCTCGTGGGACACGGTATTGGACTGGATGTCAACCTTCGCGCTGGGAATTGCTTCCCGAATCATGCCAGCCAGGCTTTGCTCCCAGGATTTGGCCGGGTAGCCCAGACTGACCTCAATGCGAATCTCGTCCCCATCTACATGGATATTCTTGATTTCATTGCTCTCAATCAGGTCGCTGCCCGTATGAGGGTCCACTATGCCCGCCAGCTTGCTCCGGATAGATTGTTGGTCTAGCTCTGCCATAAAAGATACCGAATTGTCAGGGATTTAAGTTGAACGAATGGGTGTACTCGCCGAGCAGGCATAAATTATGCACATATCCTTGCAAAATGCGAATTGACAGCCGCTACGCTGTTTTTCCTGTGATGCCATGACCGGCACGCTGTCCTATAATGGAGATAAATATCCTATTTATCAAGTAAAGATAGCCTCAATACTCTACAATTCACGATTAATCCGCCAAGTGTGGCTTCATTGATGCCAGCGGTCATATTGACCCGTCAAGACAATCAATGGCCTGACACCAGTCGATTTTGATCCAGTTCAAGCGTAATTCAACTCCCCAGCCATGCCCATGATGCGTAATTTTGTGTCGACCGGAACGCCTCGGAGAATTCTGGTTACCAGTGCCCTGCCCTATGCAAATGGCCAAATCCACTTGGGTCATATGCTGGAATATATCCAGACCGATATATGGGCGCGGTTTCAGCGTCTGGCAGGAAACGAATGCTATTTCATTTGCGCTTCGGATGCGCACGGTACGCCCATCATGCTGAAAGCCGATCAGGAGGGCATTGAGCCAATCGAGCTGATTGAAAAAATCCGCAAGGAACATATGCGGGATTTTGGGAAATTCCTGATTTCCTTTGATAATTTCCACAGCACCCACAGCGAAGAGAATCGACGGTACTCCGAGTTGATCTATAACCGACTGAAAGACAAGGGGCACATTAGCCGAAGGACAATTCGGCAACTGTATGATACTGAGAAACAGATGTTTCTTCCCGACCGATTCGTCAAGGGCACCTGCCCTTTCTGCGGAGCCGAAGATCAGTACGGCGACAACTGCGAAGTCTGCGGGAACACCTATTCGCCTGCAGACTTGATCAATCCGCGTTCCGTCATGTCCGGTTCGACGCCTGTCGAGCGCCATTCCGAGCAGCTGTTTTTCAAGCTGGAGGACTTTCGGCAATTCCTGACTGGCTGGCTTGACAGCGGGCATACCCAGAAAGAAATCGCAAACAAGCAGAAGGAATTGCTTGATGAAGAACTGCTTGAATGGGATATTTCCAGAAATGCCCCCTACTGGGGGTTTGAAATTCCCGACGAGAAAAACAAGTACTTCTACGTCTGGCTTGATGCACCGATCGGATATCTGGCCAGTTTCAGGAATTACTGCGATCGCCACAAACTCGATTTCGACGAATTTCTGAAACCCGACAGCGAGTGCGAGGTCTACCACTTCATCGGCAAGGACATAGCACGTTTTCATACCCTGTTTTGGCCCGCTGAATTGCATGGGGCTGACTTCAGAACGCCAACTGCAGTCTGGGCACACGGCTTCCTGACCGTAAACGGCCAGAAGATGTCCAAATCAAGGGGGACATTCATCACCGCCGAGACCTACCTGGAGCATCTGAATCCCGAATACCTGCGTTACTATTTTGCCGGAAAGCTGGATGATTCGATTGATGATCTTGATTTGAATCTTGACGATTTCAAAATGCGGGTCAATACCGACCTGGTCGGCAAGTTAATCAATATAGCCAGCCGCTGTGCCGGCTTTATCACCCGCGTGTTTGACGGCCAGCTCAGCGAGGAGCTGCCAGATCCCCGTATGTTTGAGGAGTTCTCCAAAACCTCTGAAGCGATTGCCGCCGCCTATGAATCGCGGCAGTACAGCAAAGTCACTCGACTTATCATGCAACTCGCAGATCGAACCAATCAGTACATCGATAGCGAAAAGCCCTGGGTACTGGTGAAAGAGGATGAGACCAGAAAACAGGTTCAGGACATTTGCACTCAGGGCCTGAATCAGTTTCGGCAAATGATGATCTATGCCAAGCCGATACTGCCGAATATTGCCGAAGGAACGGAAGCATTTCTCGATATCGAGGCATTGACCTGGCAAGATGCAGGCACTCCACTGCTTGATCACCGAATCAAGCCGTTCAAGCCTCTAATGACCCGGATTGAAGACAAGCAAATCAACCGGATCATTGAAGAATCAAAAGAGAGCGATATCGAAGCTCCCGCCATCAGTGGTGAAATCGAACCGGTGGCTGAAGAAATTGGCATTGATGATTTCTCACGCATTGACCTCAGGGTTGCCCGCATCGTCGATGCCGCGCATGTCGATGGTTCTGACAAGCTGCTTCGACTCCAGGTAGATTTGGGGGGTAGTAAGCGCACGATTTTCTCTGGCATCAAGTCCGCTTACCAGCCCGAATCACTGGTCGGACGACTTACTGTCATTGTTGCCAATCTGGCACCTCGCAAAATGCGTTTTGGCGTATCAGAGGGCATGGTTCTGTGTGCTGGAACTGGCGATCAGGAACTATATCTGCTTGAACCGGACTCGGGTGCACGTCCTGGAATGCGAATCACATAGAGACCCAATTGGCGGAAGGTTGGGGCATGGATTTCTTGATGTGCCTGACAAATCAGCGCCTCTCGCCCTAAATAGCTCAAGACCTGAATGACCGGGTCACTTGTCAGGCATTCGGTTAGTGAATACGTCAGGGATCAGGCACATACGAATGGCATCGAGTCGTTCTGGGCAATGCTCAAACGCGGCTATCACGGCACCTGCCGCCACATGAGCATAAAGCACCTGAACCGCTACATCAAGGAATTTGCCAACCGGCACCATGTCCGCAATCCGGATACCATTGAGCAAATGGTCAGAATCGCCACTAATGTTGCCAATAGCTGTTTGAAGCTTGCCGACCTGACAGGAAAATCATGGCGGAATTACATGCTGTAGTTGATAAAGGTCATTGGCAGAAAAAGGGCGGTCAATGCCGCCCTCGTTGCGTTGCAGGATCAGTTAACCGCTTACTGTGAATTTGTGCGTCCGGTAAAACCCTCAAACAAACCCTCCAGTTTCGCCATGCGCTCCCGAAGGTCGCCAATGTCCTTTCTCACGTCTCTATTAATCTGCCACAAAAAACCGAGTATTCCAACAACGCCCGCCATTGTTATCCAATCTGCCACTGCTATTTCCATCATTTGTTATTCCTCAATTTCCGCGCCGCTTGTTCCTTTTCAAGACATTCCTCTTCACGAAGCAAATTTCCGATACCCTCTACTGCTTTTTTCATGCCCGGCTTATTCATTTCCAAATTATATACTAGGAATGTTTCCCCAATTCCACTCTGAAGTGCAACGCCCTGTAGGGTGGCGGCGTGCTGCCAACGGCCAGCGGGCAGATGACAATCTCCATGTCAAGCATAACGGAGAACTGTCATGTGCAGGAGCTGCCGCCAGCTGGCCTGCGATGAACGATGCCAGATCAAGGTTCTGATGTCCAGAGGCCTGTCGATCCGCGAG
>JAPOSW010000031.1 GCA_026709505.1 Gammaproteobacteria bacterium
CTCGCGGATCGACAGGCCTCTGGACATCAGAACCTTGATCTGGCATCGTTCATCGTAGGCCAGCTGGCGGTAGCTCTTGCACATGACAGTTCTCCGTTATGTTTGACATGGAGATTGTCATCCGCCCGCTGGCCGTTTGCAACACGCCGCCGCCCCACGGGGTGTTGCACTTCAGAGTGGAATTGGGGTTTTCTTTATCTTCTTTTTGCAATGCCGAGTATCAGATTAATTTCACACCGTTTTTCAAGCGTGCTTACCAACCCCCTCCAAGCCAAATACAAGCCGTTCTAAGAGACGTTCATTCTGGGGGTATGCCCGTTGGGTTGGGTTGAGAAAACGCCATACAGGGCAAGACGCGGCCTCGGATTTTCAGGAATGGCTATTCAAAACGGCCAATTTGGCCGGTTTCATTCGTTTCTGGTTTCCTTTCCTCAAGACGCATGGCCGCAATATTAAACACCCTTGCTATATCAAGCTAGCAGTCGACGACCTCCAATCGGTTGGATGCCCTGCTATTCTGTAAGGCCCATATTGCCTTATTCAGATAGTTATTGGTTTGCCTAATACATTCCTGTAAATCTTCATTCATGCTTTTCTATATTCCAAGTACAAACCCGTCAAATTTCAGGGAAAACCAGATTGCCGCAAGCCAGCAGAAAGCCTTCCAGATCCTCCGCCCGATTGACGGCTTGTGTTTGGTTTTCAGTTTCGGGGTCCACGGGTAGTCCGAGGGCGGTTTTGGCTTGGTTGATTCAATCGATATGGCCTGCCTGGTATTACGGGGCCTGCCAGCAGATGCCGGTCGCTTCCATGCCCGCAATGCCCGCCACCCGGTTCGCAGGTCCGGATGCTGGCGGCGATTCGCATCTTGTGGATGTCCAGCCCGGCGGCCCGGGCATGGACAATGTGAAGGTCATCGCTGTCATGGTTCCGCCTCTGAAAGTTCAGGGGTTGACAATCCGGAGGCTGGAAGGCGGATGGAAACGGCACATGCATCGAAATGCGATGCAGCCGGCGTGCCTTTCGTTCACGGCTCAAAAGAGCCGGAGACTTTGCGGGGTTCGGACCACACGCCCGGGTCAGTTTAACTGCGGGGACGAAGCTTCGACTTCTCCGCCATTGAAAAATGCGACCATGTTCCAGCCTCCGGGTTCATGTTGTCAGACTCGGCCAACAGAAAACAGAAACTTCTATTGCATGGCAGGCGGGGTGATTGGAATGACCAATAATGACCGTTTAACACTCCCTAATCGATTTCACGATATTCCCCGTTGATCACGCGTGAGTTACGGGTTGTCTGATCTGCTTGATTTTGTGTCTCTTCGCTATTCGAGATTGAAACAGCATGAAACAAGCGAAATATGATCCGCCTTCTGAGCGATGGGGTAAGACAGACAAAGCCCACAGCATCGGTAACAAAGCCCGGTGTCAATAACAGGGCTCCTGCGAGAAACAAAGCGAAGCCTTCCATGATTTCAAGGCCCGGCACTGTTCGGCTGTCGAGCCGTTCCCGAATTCGGTTTATGGTAATTACCCCCTGGGCCTTCACCAGCGTGATTCCAATCATTGCAGTCAGTACGACCAGCAAAATTGTCATGGGAGACCCAATTACGGACCCAATCTGTATCAGAAAATAAATCTCCACAAGAGGGACAATCAAGAATAATAGAAACAGGACTTTCATTAAATGTTTCCAGAGCCAGACAAAAGGCGGGTTATTGTGTAAATGAGCGGTATCTCGATCCCTGTATTCTAATTCGATTCATTCATGGATAGGCTTTGCAGGTGTTGGATTTACGGTTATTCGATTACGCATTATTTTAAGAACTTGAAACGCTTTTCATTCTCTGATAATGAATCATGCCTAGTTCATTTTAACCATTGGGCGACTAACAGGTTGTGGGATGAGGGTCGCAGTTTGTGCCATTCTGACCAATGACCAAATACAATAGACCTGATTTTGGCTCACAGTTTCCTTTTGCAAGACATCCCGAACTCATGGCAAAACCGAATATTCTGCTGATTCAGGTAGATCAGCTCATGGCCGCAGCACTCAGTGCATATGGCAACTCAATCTGCCACGCCCCCAACCTAGGTCGACTGGCTAGACAATCCATGCTGTTCGAAAACGCTTACTGCAACTTTCCATTATGCGCTCCATCACGAGCCTCAATGGCTACCGGTCAGCTTTCCTCTCGAATCGGCGTGTATGACAATGCAGCTGAACTGCCCGCATCTGTACCAACCTATGCTCACTATCTCCGCGAGTCCGGTTATCAGACAGCGCTATCAGGAAAAATACATTTTATTGGACCCGATCAACACCATGGATTTGAGGAAAGATTAACGCCCGATATCTATCCTGCTGATTTCTCCTGGGTGCCGAACTGGGGCGATGAAGGAAAAAGAGATACCAACGATGCCCGCAGTATCTTGGTATCCGGAATTTGTGAAGACTCAGTGCAAATTCAGTTCGATGAGATGGTCACAACAGAGACAATAAGGTATCTTGAAAACCTTGGTCGATTGAAGAATCCCGGACCTTTCTTTCTCCAGGTGTCTTTCACTCACCCTCACGAACCCTATCTATGCCAAAATAAATACTGGAATATCTACAAGGAAAGAGAAATCCCGCCTCCCTCCCTTGCAGCACTCAGCCCTGAACAGCATGACCCGCATTCACGCCGCCTGCTGGCAGATTTTTCAATGCTGGACGCGGTGTTTGAGGATACAGACATTGCCCGTGCAAGACGAGCATATTTTGGCTCGATCAGCTTCCTCGATGAAAAAATCGGAAAGATTCTGACGACCCTGTCCGATAACCACATGAATCAGGACACCGCGGTGATTTTTACATCCGACCATGGGGATATGCTCGGCGAGAGAGGCTTGTGGTTCAAGAAGCACTTTTTCGAATCGTCTTTGCGAGTACCAATGCTTATGGCTATTCCTGGCCAATCACCCAGGACAGTCGCGACTCCCGTCTCGCTTGTCGACCTTCTGCCAACACTCATGGGTCTCGCCGAGGGCATGGGCTGGTCAAGTGATATTGAACACCTCGATGGCACTGACCTCATCGAACTCATCAACGGAAATGCTCAGTTTGACAGACCTCTTTATGCAGAGTATCTGGCGGAAAGCACGACCTCGCCGATGTTCATGATTTTCCGAAATCCCTGCAAATTCATCTGGTCCAATGACGATCCCTGTCTGTTATACCGCCTCGATAACGACCCAAGGGAGCTGATCAATCTTGCTCCTGATCCGCAATATTCAAGCATGGTGAATTCGTTTGTTGATGAAATCAGGCAAAAATGGGATTGTGCACTACTCACAAGACAGGTTATCCAGAGCCAACGTCGCCGTCGCAAGATTCTCAACGCACATGCCAATGGAAGCAAGCCCCGCTGGAATCATGGTGAAGATACTAGCGACCGAGTATTGTGGTATCGGGGAGAAGGAGGTTACAACGATTGGGCATTTCCCAGGGCTGTTAAATCCTGAGCGAGTCTAGGATGGTTCAGGATCAATCTATTTTTCAAGCAGTCTTGGCATCATTTCTACCAGATTGCAGGGACGAGTCCGATAATCCAGTTGATGGGATATCAGCTTTTCCCACGCAAGCTTGACGGCACCGGGCGAGCCCGGGAGAACAAAAACATAGGTTCCGTTTGCAACCCCGGCGATTGTTCGAGACTGGAGTGTCGATGTACCAATATCGTCATACGATAAATCGCGAAACATCTCCCCAAACCCATCGAGCGCTTTGTCCAGCAGTGGACTTATCGCTTCTGGAGAGCCATCCCGTCCACTCACTCCGGTTCCGCCAGAAGTAATGATCACCTGAATATCGGGACTTGCGATCCATGCAGACACCACGGCACGAATCTGGTAAATATCGTCTTTCACGATGGTTTTTTCATGTAGATTATGCCCTGCCGCCCTCAACCGGTCCACGATTGCAGAGCCTGAGCGGTCATCATCTTCCGTCCGCGTATCCGAGATAGTCAATACTGCTATATTTGTTGCAATAAACTCACGTTCATTCATCTTAGTGTTTTTGCCTTGTTCACTTTTTTTCAAAGTTGTTATACTACCAGAAGCCGTTCATACTCCAATATTTCATGACTATATCTGTCAAAATTTTCGCCAGCCTCCGAGAGGACCTGGGAATTGATGGCGCCAACATACGTCCATCTCACAAGATGACCGCACTGGACGTCTGGAAACACATAACCGATAAAAAACCACCGGATAATCTGCTTTGTGCCGTCAATCACCAATATGCGGGATTCGACAGCACTGTCCAGGACGGTGATGAGATTGCTTTCTTCCCGCCCGTCAATGGAGGCTAGCAATGCACATCCAGATTTGTCCTCAAGCATTTAACCCCTGGTCCGAGGTTGCCGATTACCCTGCCCGCTCGGAAATGAAGCCAGGCAGTTACGGAGCATGCTCGGTGTTTGTTGGATTCATGCGCGACTTCAACCTGGGCGATAAAGTGCAATGCATGGAACTCGAACACTATCATGGCATGACCGAAAAATTGCTCGCGGAGCACGCTCAAAAAGTCAATCAGCAATATGGCCTGGCCGATTTATTGATCATACATCGAGTCGGCATGATCTATCCGCAAGATCCAATCGTATTGGTCGCAGCCTGGTCGGCACACCGGGCAGAGGCCTTTGACGGGTGTCGTGACATGATGGAATACCTCAAGGCGAAGGCTACATTCTGGAAAAAGGAAAGCCTTGAAGGCTCCGAGGGCCAACGATGGGTCGATAACCGAAAGGCGATGCCGTTATAGCAGGACTCGAATTCCACTTGCTGCCTTTCCATTCTATTCCAGTGCCAGATAAGGCTTCACTAATTCATGGAGTTCGTCGTAAGTCACAAGACCCAGCTTGCTGTCTACCTGAACGCCCTGTTTATTGAATATCACCGTGTAGGGCAATGCTCCATGGTTCGTGTTTCCGTGTGCATCCAGCAGCTCATTGCCACCGGTAATGGCGACCAGAGACGGGTAATTCATGCCTGCCTGAGCCGCAAAGGACCGGGCTGAATCCAGAAGGTCATGAGCAATTCCCAGAACCTGAACATCGGCCTCAGCCATCTGGGATTGAAAGGTGACCAACATGGGAATCTCTTCGCGGCAAGGCGGACACCACGTCGCCCAGTGATTGATCACGACAATTTTACCAAGCCACTCGTCACCGGAACGAAGCTGCTTGTCCATGTCCGGCAAACTGATCTCGCTTAATGTTGCTCTGGGCTTGTCTGAATAACTGACCCAGCCAAAATAAAGTCCCGCAACGAGACTCAAGACAACAACAATGGTGTAAATCCCTTTTATTGAGGCATTCATCTGATTTGGTCGATTCAGAATTGAGGCACGAGAGCGATTCGGCCCTTCGACAGCAAAGCCCGTGTGTCTATTGGCTTATCTATCTGACTGGGCTATAGGGATTCTTGCCAGACCCTCAGATACTCAAGCAGATGCTCCTGGCCTGAACTCGACAGCATCGCCTGAACATCTTCACAAGCGCTGGCATAGTCCATGGCATTCAATCCTCCTGAAATCAGTTTCCATCGAAGAAAAACCAGGTAGGTATTCAACACATCCGTTTCGCAATAGTTTCTGATCGCAGGCAGGTCTCCCGCAAGATAAGTTTTCCAGACCAGCTTGCCTTCCATGCCCATTTTGCCAGGCAAGCCAATCATTGCCGATATTTGATCGAGCGGTGCCGCACCGCGCAAGTTATAGCCCGAAAGAACATCCATCAGATCGACATGCCGCCAGTGATAGCGGCTGAGATAGTTGCTGTACCGGAATTGCTGATCACGATCCCCCCTTTCCCAATATCGGGAAGCATCAATTCCATGCAGCAAGGACCGGTAATGCAGCACCGGAAGATCGAAACCGGTTCCGTTCCAGCTGACAATAGTCGGCGTCATCTTCGCAATGCCATCAAAAAACCTCTGAACCAGGTCTTTTTCATCGGACTCTTCCGTCCCGAGAGACCATAGCTTGATGGATTTGTCCCTTTTCTGGTAAAGCACTGAAATGGCAATCACGCGATGCTGGTGAAGCGGCAGAAAATCCGAACCCCCGGTTTTCTGTATCTGCTTTGTGAGCATTGCCTTGGCAATATCATCGTCTGACAAGCCACCTAAACCATATAAACGTTTCCCGAGTTCAGTATCTGGAATGGTTTCGATATCAAATACAAGAATGCTCATAGAATTGTGTGCCATTAAAAAGAAGTGAAGGGTTATGAGAGGATATTGGACCTCTGGAGGCAGATGATATGCTTTGGTCACATAGCGACATAGCCATATCAAGGACCGTAAAGCGGTCTTGTGGATTTCCCGCCATGCACCGTTGGCTCAGCACACCACTGCTTTCTCAGGAGATCCAGCGGCTCCAGGATACGAACCGACAAGTCCAGCAGGTCGATCAATACAGAACGGTCAAGGTTTTGCCGCACCCTGTCATCCCATGCCTCGTTGGCGGGACGGAGATGCTGGTTCATGTAACTCTCAAATATCGCATCTGCCCTGGAAAGTTGTTCCTCAGCAAGTTTGCGAACGTCAAGCGCGACCAGGGTGGGCAATAGGGAAATAGGCAAGCGAGCCCTGCCCTGCTGTTGACGAGTACCTGCCCACCAGAAAGCGATCAATCCGCATGTGGTGTTGGCCCACAAAACCAAAGCTCGCTCCCATTTCCTGTTTCCGCATATGAAGTTCGGCCAGGCCGTGCCGCCTATAGATGGGTCCGGGGTCATGCAGGCTGCCAGCGGTTGTGAGTTTACCCGGAAGTCTCGATTGAAATGCAGTCTGGTCGCGGTACCCTTCCACGCTAGTTGCGCCTGTTTCTCACAGTCGGTACGAGGTACTCCACAAGAATCTATGTCAACAAAAAAACAGGTCTCTCGCTTGGCATCGTGAGACCATAACATAGGATATGTTGGAACCTCGCCCTGAACAAGCGGTTTCCTGTCGAACGGGCCTCGCGGCTGCCCTTTCCTATTGCGCTCCGTTCCAGTCAAGTCCATATGATACAGGCCACGCTGCCCAAGTTCTGAAAGCTGGCATAGAGGGATCCTAACAGTCTCATCCATTCTTGGCAGTGCCAGCTCGCCATGTTCCATGCGGTGGGCGAACCGGGAAACATTTCCCTCTCGCACACCTGCGAACCCTCCCTCCGACAACTCGGCAACTACCCAGTTGCCGACTCGTTCCTCGCCAATTTCATACGAACCGCCCTTTGCGCCAGGAACCATGTGAATTTCCGACTTTGCCATAGCGAAAGCTTCCAGAATCGAACGGGGTCTCCTGTAAAGATTGATATAAACGGCGGTGCCTCTGGCCGACTTGCTCTCTTTTTTGCATCGAGTAGCAATCACCATCACTTCGGCCATCCCGGTATCGGCGGAAAAAGAGCGGTCGGTCGACCCAGTGGCGGCAATACTCAAGATGCAAATGTCCTGGTAGTGCTCTCTGATTAAAGCCCTTGATTTTTCCCAGGCATCGCCCTGTATGAACGTAGACGGCAATATGAGCGCCAAGACACCTCCAGGCTTGAGTTTTTTATGTGCCAGGTCGATAAAGTTTGATGCCAATCCGGCCTGCCCATCGCCCGCCATGCCGGATTTTGTGATTTTTTGGAGTTGTTCCGACATGGCTCGCTGGATCTCTTCGTCGTTTCCGAAAGCTGCGAAAGAAGGTACAGGAATGCCAATTCTCTCCGCCTCCTGACCTGTGGGTCGTGTAAAAGGCGGATTCATGATGACCAAATCGAAGGATTCATGCTTAATGTGCAATTCTTTTTTGTCATCTTCCTTCATTCCCTGAACTACCTTATGGCCTGTTCCCCAGATTGGTGTAGTTGACTCTTCTTCGACAAAATCCAGAGCGCCCAGACTCAGGGCATGACCGCTGCCGTCTTCAGGCATTCCGTATCGCAATATCCCAATGGACGTGTCTCCAAACTTGACACTTGGATGTCTGCTGGACAAAATCGTTGCAGTCAAATGCACTGCCGATGGCATGATATCAGCGCCCACTAAAACACTTTCCATCATTTGCGGATGGATGGATATATCATCACCGCCAGCATGCCTGTGTCTAGCCATCATAGCCCCATATGCAGCGTTCAGTAGGGCACCCGTACCACATGCAAAATCTCCGATGCGCAGTGCAGTGATGGCTCGTGTGTCAGACCAATCAACAGTGAGACGCGACACAGCTAGCTCAGCCAGCAACTCGGCTGAACTTGGCAGTGTGTAGTAAGTAGCAAGGAATTTACGATCTGTGATAAGCCGCTGAAACATTCTGCCGCTCAAATCGAGCTGACTAGTGGCGCCAAGTGCAGCAAGATCGCTTGCGACTTCCTCCAGACGAAACAGTATCCGATTGGCAGTGCCGTCCCGTATAGGCAGCATTAACTGTCGGGCAATATAAAAAATTGGCCAGTAATTGATGTTTGTATAAATGTAATGCCAATGTTCTAGCAAGGTAAATTTCGATACGCGTCCTAGCTCATTGCGAAGTTGATCAAAGGACTTGATGTTTTCATGTCCTGCAAGAGCGGTATGGAACATCATCGCATTGGCAACAATCGCCATCGCCATTCGGGAAGTTTGTTCACAATCCTGCTGCTTGAGTTCTTTTCCTATATCACGAAGCATATCCGGTGCTTCCAAGCCCGATTGCCGAAGAATGAAGCTTGCCTGGGCAATTCCAGCCTCAAGGATTCCAGCTCCGCTAGCGATGCGGCTTTCCGACAGTGAAGCGTATTCAATGAGTGTGGCTAAATCCTTTACGCCGCCCTTCAACCAGCCTTCTTTCGGCCATCGGCCAATATCGATAGACTCCGCTGAAAATACACAAAACTCAAAATCGGCTGTCTTTTGAATCAATCCTGATAAATCACCCTGTCTTTCAGCACTTAGATACTCGGGCATGCGTACCGCAATGGTTTGCTCTATGAATGTACCGTCGAGCTGCAGCTTTTCTCCAAGCCGACTCTTTGCATCGCTTTCGACGGTGCGGCCCGGTGTGAGCTCGGTTTCCACAATCACCGCAAGTCCATTGGAGGGGCGAACCAAAATGTCAGGTTGCCGACTCAGGTTTCCAGCAAAATTGCGTGTCTGCTCGGCCTCAATGCAATCATGCCATTGCGGATTCATGTCACGCAGCACATTAGCCAAAATAACGTTTAGTGCCCGCTCAGTATTGCGACCTGCCAATCTAAACTGTCTCCCTATTTATGCCACTACAAACTTATGTGATTCATACCATGAAAATCAAGAGAGTTCCGAAGATAGATGCTTGATTGCCAAAATCAATCTCTCTTTCATCACTTTTTTCCTGCGCCTTTACGAACATGTCACTATCCTAGCTTGCATTATCGCCATTCGACAACCTGCTGCTGCAACAACCCTTTAATCTGCAAGATTGCCTCCTCAATTTCGGGAATTATATGCTGAAATAATTTGAATCAGAGAATCGCTGACCAAATATGAGTCGGCTTGAGGCGACGTTCTGCCCAGATTGATGCATTCACAATAAACCCCGCCCATTGCTGGACAGAATATCCAAAATATTGTCATAATGCCTCGACACGGATGTCAATCAGGTTTCTCTCTTTTCGCCCAAACACCATGCCGATCAGGTGAATCGGACCCTCGCGTTCCCGAATCTGTGTAATGGTGCTGTCGAGACCTTCTTCAGCCTTGGACTGTCTCTCAACCGCCTTGAATTCAAGCACGAACACCTTGCCTTCTTGCACTAGCGCCATGTCCGACCTGCCATGGCTTGAAGCCTCCTCTACCCTGAGATCAGCTTCAGTAGTTCGGAAACCCATGTACAAATAGGCTCGCATACCAAGATTCATGCCGTGGATATGGAATTTCCGCAAGTAATGCATAAACCTGAATCCTGAACGCAGTAAAGCCGGTTTTCCCGAAATCTCCAATAAGACCTTCTCCTGCCACCGCTAACATCCTGCCATGGCCCGTCAAGTGTTCGGCCAACCCCTTGTTGAAACTGCCCTATACTTCAAAATCCGGATAATCCAGTGCTGCAAAACGTAATTTTCCACTTGCTCCCTTTTGGCAATCGTCAGGTATCCGGGCCGGAACCGCAATGCCTCACTGCTGAACGTGTCCAGCTCGAATTTTGAACGGTAATACTCATTATCAGATGATAGCTGACTGATTGCAAAAGATGGATTTCATGAAGTCTGACTCGGGATTAGACGTCTTATTGGAGCTTAATGATGCCGGATACCGCAATGAGAGTGGCTACTGGTGTAAAATCGAAACGTAAGGGGCCGACCCCGCCAAAGCGATACTCTACGGCATTCGATACAATCTCACCATGCACAGTCGCTCCAATCACCGAAACATGGTGGTTCGATAATGACCATGCGTTGAAATCCAGGCACAAGGGTAAATGCAAAGGCAGAAGAGTTGCTTATGATCACATGCATAAATCAGGGGCGGACAAGGGCATAGACCATGCTTATTCCAGTGTTCAGCCACTAATTGAGGACTCTATTCAACGAAGCGGATAGAATTCTTAAGGCAGCGTCAAAACGAAGAAGTTAAAAATTGGCACCATGGCCCGTGAGCACTTTAAGCATCGAACGATTGATATTGCTGCGGGTAAATTTAAAGCCTGGGCGCGATGAGCCAAAAAAACCGGTTTAGTTCCATAAAGTCCTTGAGTGAAGTGTTAAGCGACAATAATGTTCTCCTGTTAAAGTTGACATCATCAATGGATGAAATACGCTCCAAATGAACGATATAGATCGACCACATTCTGGTTTTACGGAAATTGAGGCAGCACAATCAGAACCAGATGGATCAAAACAATATGCATGTAAATTTTATGGTGCTGTCATGCAAGTGATAAAAAACAAGCAAACTGGCAGACTATGACCGTAATATCATGATTCTAAGCATACTCATATTAATGGATTTGATTGAATAACAAAGAAATTCCAATCGCCAAGATCAATGAAAGTCAGACAAATAACTGTTGCGACCTGTTTGATTTTAGAAATCCGCACCAAGATAATGTAACGCATTAATTTGCCAGAACAATGTTCAACCCAGAGGATGGTGCTATCGATTCTGTTTCAATGATGTTGTTTCACGGTAATTCGTTGACTCAACTTGACAGGATGGCGGAAAAATTCGCATGATGATCCAAGACCAAGACTTGCGTCAGCGTCTTCAGCTAGGTGAAGACAGCGCCTGGGAATTCAAGCAAATTGAATTCAGCGGCGCCAAGCCAAAAAGCCCCAGCAGAGAACATCTGGCCGATGAAATTGGAGCTTTTGCTAACGCGGATGGCAGGATTCTGCTTTGTGGCGTAACCGAAGAAGGATCAATCCAGGACATGTCTAAACAACAGATGGCATCTTTAGGAAAGATGCTGGCTGGAATCTCTACCGATATTATCGAGCCACCTCTGCGAATTCATGTCCATAACCGGACACTGGACCAGAAAACCTTTATTCTAGTAGAAGTTCCACGAGGTCACTCTGTGCATGCACGTGCCGGAAAAGCATTTATTCGCGTAGGTTCAACCAAGATTCCCATGCAAAGGGATGAAATTCTCAGAATTGCCCAGAATCGCACAAAAAGCCGCTACATCTGGACCGATAAACAAACTGTCCCCGAAACCGGTTACGAGACTCTCAATGAACGCCTTTGGGAGCCGCTGCTAAGCACGGCAGGGGCAATCGACCCACTGAAAGGATTAAGGAATCTGCATCTTCTGGCAGAAAATGAAGAGGGCATTGTTCAGGCAACCCAGGCCGGCATACTGCTTTGTACTCCCATGCCGCAAACCTGGTTGCCATATGCAGCAATTACCGCAACACATTATCGGGGATTGGATCGCGCTTCAGGACAATTGGATGCACGGGAAATAAATGGATCGCTCCCTCAACAAATTGCAGATGCGGTGCAGTTCGTCGTACGCAACATGCGTGTATCGTCCCGCAAAAACCCGGAAAGAGAAGATCTGCCCCAATATAGCGTGAAAGCGGTGTTCGAAGCAGTGGTAAATGCCGTTGCGCATCGCGATTACTCCATGTCATCCCGAAAAATTCGGTTGTCCATGTTCAGGGACCGATTGGAAATTGAATCGCCTGGCATGCTGCCCAATGGCATGACCATTGACAGCATGGAAGCCAGCCAATCGACTCGAAACGAAGTTGTCACATCCGTGTTCGGAAATTTTCCGGTAACCGACATAGCAGGCTCGACTCATCGCAGTTACTTGATGGAGCGCCGAGGCGATGGCGTTTCAATCATACGCAACGAAACCCGGAATAGCACAGGTCTACTTCCAGAGTATGAATTGATCGCGAACTCGTGCCTGGTACTCCGCATCCCTGCCGCAAGACTTGAACTTGTTCCCGCTGATGCAACGGTTACCGTTCATTCAAAAGGGGAACCTCTTGCCGGTATTGAAGTACTCGCGCTGTTCCCGAATAAAACCAGCGTAAAAGCGACTACTGACGAATCAGGGAATGCGGCATTGAATCTCTATACAACGAATTTGCCAATGAAGGTATATGTTGCTGGCACTCGGTATGCGGCTGGACTTGTGGCTAGCTGGATACCCGAAAGTGGAGGATTGATGGTCGAACTCGAACCGCTCGATTCAGGAGGATCCGTAATCTTTACCAAGGGTTCTGGTTATCTGCCGAGCCTTCACGGCCTTCTCAGCCCAGTTCACGATACATCTGACCGGACCTACATATATGCTGACAATGTAGCTATTGATCATGGTCGGCAACAACCTGTACCATTCCGTCCCGGCAAGTCGTTAAGGCTAACGGATGCCTATGGAAATGAATCGTCACTGACTATTGTCGACATCCTTGGCCAATGCTGCCTTGTCGAATACAGTCTGTACAACGGATGAATTACCCGCTTCTCTATCCTGCCTCATCAAGCGAGCGTTGATGGCACAACCATTGTTGAAAATCATGCAGCCCATCCAAAATAGCGTCACCGAATCTTTTCTGAAGAATCTCGATCAGTCGCTCGAGAAACCGCTTAAAAAAAACGAAATGGACTATTTGAGGAATTATTTTCGCCGCCTGTCATCGCAAGACTATGACGACACCCGAACCCTCGAATTCTACGACATTGCCCTCAGGCACCGAGAGTTTGCCAAGACCCGGAAGCCCGGCGAAGTCATCATTGAATCGTGCAATATGAGAATTGAAGGAGCTTCAGGCCGGAACACGGAATACACCCTGTTTCTGCTGATCGTGGATGACATCCCCTTTCTCATCAACTCGTTGTTGATGAAATTGAACTCCTTGGACAAATCTCCGGAAAGATTCCTGCATCCGGTTTTTTCGGTAGAGCGGAATCCCAGCCACAAGGCACTGTCATTTGCAGAATGCCTCCCAGCAAAGGGCGATGCCGGTTCCAGCAATGAAAGCTTCATTCAATGCGCGATCGAGTACACACCCGAAGAAGAGCATCAGTCCATCAAGGATGGTTTGCTGGACGTCATTATTCAAATTCGAACTTCCGTCAATGACTGGCTAACCATCCGGGACAAGGTCAGCAACCTGATCAATAAGCTTGACGACAGGGAGCCGGATTCGGAATTATCCGAACTGGTTCATTTTCTGAACTGGATTCAGCAGGAGAATTTTGTATACCTTGGCTATTGCGAAGTTGAGATCGATACCCGCAAGAGCTCAAATCAGCCAACGCTTGTTGAAGATTCTCTGCTTGGCAATCTCCAGCCCATACACAAAAAGGGGAACAATCTCATCGACACTGCACTGCCTCCGGTCAACTATCCCAGTCCCAAGCGGGTGGTCTATACCAAGGCCAGGATCAAGGCTGAAATCTATTACCCCAGCTACATGGACTGTATCCTGATCCGGCAGGATCCTGAAATTCACAAGGGAAAAGCCCGCATCAGTTGCGTAATCGGCTTTCTGTCCAGAAACAGCCAAATTCAGGGGCACATGCTAATCCCCTATGTCAGAGACAAAATCGAATGGATCCTGAATCACTGCGGCATGCGCAGGGACGGTCATGGCTTCAAGGAATTGCGCGCCTTGCTGACCACCTTGCCAAGGGACAAGCTGCTGCAGATGGACAGGGAGGATTTGTACCGTCTGGGTATGACCCTGCTCAACCAGGAACGACGCAAGACTCGAGTACACCTGCATCGAAATGTCTGCGGTCATTTCTACTCCTGTCTGGTCTATATCCCCCGTGACCTGTTCAACAGTGCATTACGAGCACAAATACAGGAATACTTGCGGGTTGTATTCGAGGCTACCGAAGTCGAGTTCGACGTGTACTTCTCGCACTCTATCCTGACCCGGATCCACTACATGATACACATCGATCCGAAGTCGGGCGCCCACCATGATCAACGACAGATTGAAACGCACGTTCAGAATATTGCCCGGGACTGGAACGATAGCCTGCTTGAGCTCCTGAAGGAGAAAAAGCCATACCACCAAGCTCGCAGACTGTTCGAAGTCTATGCCGACGCTTTTCCAGCAAACTATCGTGACTCATTCAGCATCCAGAACGCAATTGCCGATATCGCCATCTATGAAAACATGGCCGATGGCGAAGTCCACTGCAAGCTCGCGCCTTCACAACGGGGAAACCCCGATTCTGCAGACAATCAAAGTGCCTCGTTCAAAATCTACAGCAAGAGTATCTCGCTGGTTCTCTCGGATGTCCTGCCAATTCTTGAGAACATGGGGGTACGCGTCCTGCGAGAAAGGCCTTATCGGATCGAACGCAAGGATGCGGGGCAGCTTGGACTGCTTGACTTTCAGATTGCCAGAAACGACTCGAACAGGTTCGACTTCAAGGCCCATGGCAAAATCTTCGAAGAGCTGTTCGTTCAGTGCTGGAACGGAGAGATTGAAGCCAATGGTTTCAATGCCCTGACCCTTCTGGCAGGCCTCGGCTGGCGCGAAATTATGGCAATCTGTGCCTTGTTCAGTTATCTGAAGCAGATCAGGCTACGCTATAGCGAACAATCAATTATCGAAACCATGATTCGGTATCCGGAACTGGTGAAAGGCATATGGGACTGGTTCGAGGCTAGACTAAACCCCAATCTTGCCGATCAAGATGATCGGGATCGTCACAGCCATATTCTTGAACAACTGAATCTCGTGAGTACCCTGAATGAAGAACGCATCATGGTTGCACTGATTGATGTGATCGCCGCAATCTTGAGAACCAACTTCTATCAGCCAGAAAAAGATAGCACACCCAAGAAATACATCTCCTTCAAGATTGATTGTGGCCGCATTCCAAGGATTCCGGAACCTGTCCCTCTCTATGAGGTTTTTGTGTATTCCCCCGATGTGGAAGGCGTACATTTGCGGGGAGGCAAGGTCGCGCGAGGAGGACTGCGATGGTCTGACCGGTATGAAGATTTTCGTACCGAAGTGCTGGGTCTGGTCAAGGCACAACGCGTCAAGAACGCAGTCATTGTGCCAGTCGGCTCAAAAGGAGGATTTGTAGTCAAAAAGTTGTCCAATATGCCACCAGGATCGGTTCAGGATAAGGTCATTGCCTGCTACAAGACCTTTATTCGTGGATTGCTCGATATCACCGACAATGTCCTGGGCACGGATATCACTGCACCCGAAAATGTCAGGCGTCTTGATGAAGACGATCCGTATCTGGTGGTGGCGGCCGACAAAGGTACGGCAACATTTTCGGATATTGCCAACAGTGTCGCAAAAGATTACGGATTTTGGCTGGGCGATGCCTTCGCTTCGGGCGGTTCTGATGGATATGACCATAAACGCATGGGGATTACTGCGCGAGGGGCATGGGAATCGGTCAAGCGTCATTTCCGGGAATTGGGCAGGGATATCCAGAACGAACCCTTTACGGTGGTCGGTATCGGCGACATGTCTGGCGACGTGTTCGGAAACGGCATGCTGCTGTCCAGAAAGACCCGACTGGTCGCCGCCTTCAATCATCTGCACATCCTGATTGATCCATGTCCTGATCCTGAAATCAGTTATAGGGAAAGAGAAAGACTGTTCAGACTGCCACGCTCATCATGGACTGACTATAACCCTGAATGCCTGTCATCCGGTGGTGCTGTCTATTCAAGGACAGACAAATCCATCAAGATTTCATCCCAGGCCATGCAGCTGCTTGGCACTAAAATTTCGGAATTCACCCCGGATGACTTGATCAATGCGATCCTGAAATGTGAAGCAGACTTGTTGTGGAATGGCGGTATTGGAACTTATGTCAAGGCATCAACAGAGTCTCATTACGATGCACAGGACCGGATCAACGACAATCTACGAGTTGATGCCGTAGACCTCCGCTGCAAGGTAATTGGCGAAGGCGGAAATCTCGGAGTAACCCAGCTGGCCAGAATCGAATACGCCATGGCAGGCGGACGGTCGTATACCGATGCCATTGACAACTCTGGAGGGGTCGATACCTCCGACCATGAGGTCAACCTGAAGATTCTGATGAATGCCGAAGTCAAAGACGGCGCATTAACGATGAACCAGCGAAATAAGGTTCTGGCGAAAATGGAAAGCAATGTGGCAGAACTGGTCCTGTCGAACAACTATCAGCAGACCCAGATCATCAGCATTGAAGCAGAGAGCGGAAAATCCTTAATGCCCCAGCACATGCGCACCATCAGTATGCTGGCAGAAGACGGAATGCTGGACCGGAATATAGAATTTCTGCCATCCCAGGAAGAATTGCATGAGCGCCTTGAATCAAGCAGCTACCTGACGCGACCCGAACTTGCCGTGGTTCTCGCCTACAGCAAAATGGATCTTTATCAGAGATTGGTGCGGCTGGAGTTCATGGACAGCCCCTATCTGCTGACGGAAATCGAACGCTACTTTCCAGACCATGTTCGGAAGAACCATTTATCCGGGATTCACAATCATCGTCTGAGACGAGAAATCATCGCCACTCAGCTTACCAATGACCTGGTCGGCTGCATGGGATCCTCGTTTCATTTGAGGGTCATGGATTTAACGGGAAGACCAATCGAAGACATTTGTGCGGCTTATCTGGTTGCGCGTGACTTCTCAGACTACCGGGAAATCATCAAGAAGGTCATCAATCTTGACAACAAGGTGGATGCCGCTCTGCAGATTGAGGCCTTTAACAGACTCTGCCGGTCACTCGAATCAACAATCAACTGGATCTTGAAGAAAGTCGGGCACCCCAAAGATATGGAATCCTTCATAAACCGGTACTCCAAGCCCTATCTCGAACTTTGCAGGAATCTAGAGAAGATTCTCAACAAGGCCTCCAAACAGCGTTATGATGACATCAACAGCCGCCTGGTTAAAGCGGGTTTCCCGAAAGTGCTGGCTCATGACATTGCCTGCCGTGATATTCTGAACAACGGCATTGACGTTGTTGAACTGTCGCTTGTCCATGCAAGACCGGTTGTGGAGACGGGCGAGATACTGTTTGAGGTCTCTGAGGCACTTTCAATCGACTGGATCTACAAGCAGATTGCTTCCATTGAAGTGGAAAATATCTGGCATGAGAGAGCAAAGTTCAGTCTGCTCAGCACCTTGCGGGGGCACCATACCGACATTGTCAACTCGATACTGTCAAACTCGAAAAACAGCAAGCCCAAACAAGCGCTGGCGGCATGGCTGGAAAAAAACCGAACTCATATCCATGCACTTGAAGGAAAAGCCGAATCCTTGAAACAAGAGACAATGGTCGATTATTCCATGCTGAGCGTGATCGTCTCTGAACTGGAATCCATCAAGTGATGGCATTGTCTCTTTGAAAACTTCAATTCGCAAATCAGAGAACAGCATGACCGAAGAATTAACGCAGCTGAGAGAACACGCTTGTGAACTTATCGAGCGTTGCAAATCCTTGCATCTGGCAACGGTAGACCAGCATGCAAAGCCGCTTGCAAGCTATGCCCCCTTCTATCGTACCGATAACGGAGATTATTTCATTTTCGTCAGCACCCTTTCTTCACATACCGGCAACCTTGCAGGTGGAACAGCCAGCATACTGATCATTGATGATGAAGCAAGGACATCGCAGATTTACGCCCGTAATCGTTTGGGGTTCGACTGCTATTGCCAGCAAGTAAGGCGTGAAGACAGTCTCTACGAGAGAATTCTGGATGAGTTGGAAAGGCGGCATGGAGCCGTTATACAGACACTTCGCACACTGGCCGATTTCCGGCTGTATCGATTGAGACCCGAATCCGGATCCTTCGTGATCGGGTTCGGTCAAGCCTACGAGGTATCGCCCGATCTTGCGAACTTTTCACATGTCGTGCCCGGATAATAATGTCTCATATCCTGAGATCGTAAGCTCGCTCAACCGCCTCGCGCTCCTCCATATCAAAATACCATCGCATCAGATTGGGGAAGTCCGGAATATTCAAGCCCTGGTTTTCATGGATTGCAACCCATGGGTAAATGGCCATATCCGCTATGCTGTATTGATGAGCGATGCAGTCACGATGCTTGAGCTCCCGATCCAGAAATTGATACAGGCGTTTTGCCTGCGAAAGGAAATAATCCAGGACCTGCGGCGGAGATTCCGGATCTCCCCTGAAATGCATCAACTGTCCCAGTGTCGGCCCAAAATTCGAAACCTGCCAGAAAAGCCATTTGAGCACCTCAATTCGCGAAACCGTTTTCTCCGGAAGAAACTGTCCTGACTGCTCGGCAAGATAGAGCATGACTGCACCAGACTCAAAAAGCTGAACAGACTCTTTGTCAGACCCTGTACCATAATCTACAATAGCCGGAATCTTGCCGTCGGGAGAGACATCAAGAAATCCGGGAATGGCAATGGGATCACCGTCCAGATCAACCGGCACAAGACGGTATTTGATACCGATCTCTTCAAGCAGAATCAGAACCTTGTATCCGTTTGGCGAACTGTCACAATATACATCAATCATGGATCGCACTATCAGAAATCTTTGCAATGAATGATTTTACCCGAAACCGTTATCACTCGAATAACCCTTTTGCAATATCCCTGCCTAGCAGCAATCTCTGGGTATTCGGATATGGTTCGTTGATGTGGAAGCCGGGATTCCGGTATCTCGACTCCGGACCAGCCCGGCTGTATGGATTCAGTCGAAGATTGTGTCTGTGGTCTATACACTATCGAGGAACACCAGAGAGACCGGGACTGGTTGTCGGGTTGATTCCGGGAGGATCCTGTCATGGCATGGCATTTCAGATTGATGGGAGTTGCCGCGAAGAAACCCTGCAATATCTCCATGACCGGGAAATGACCAATTATGCCTATCGGCCCATCGTCAAGAGTGTTTATCTTGAAAAAGGCGCTAAAGCTGAAGCCCTGGCCTTCGTTTCAAGAAAGGACCACAAACAGTTCGCATCACTGAATTCGGACAATGACATCATCGACATTATCAAAGGGGCTGAAGGCCCAATGGGGACCAATGCCGATTACATCATCAATACCGTTACACACTTAAAGGAGATTGGCATTCATGATTCACGGCTATGCAGAATTGCAAATCGCCTGAAAACTGCCTCATAAACTCGGAACCGAAATGAATAGTTTTCAATTACTGGAAATCTAAACGCTTCAGGCGAACACCTTAATACTTCGATCGTTTCGAAGTGTCGCTCTTCATGGTTGATATAGGATTGCAATTTCTTCAACTGCCGAGTAGCCGGAGCTTGACAGCAATCTTTCTACCCGGCAGTACAATAGTCATGACAATAAATCAACAGGCTATGCCGATATCGGCATAGCCTGCTGTGCTTCATGCTGGGATGATGGCGGAATTACTATCTCTGTTTCGCACCGAAATAGCCAATGATCAAGTAGCTTTCAGTTTGAGCATCAAAAACACCGCCAGCTTCCTGGGCTGTAGAACCAAAAAACGACCCGTATACATTGCCATTCTGTAGACTGGATATAGCCCCTGTCCCGCTAAAATCATTGGCAGTAAAGTTATGGCCATCGATTTCTGCATCGAACATGGCACTGCCTGAAATATCCGTATAGCCACTGCCGTTAGCTGGGCGGTTTCCCAGATTCGTGACATTACCAATCACGGAGGCATTTGCAAAATTGGCAGTCAGTGTCAAATCTCCTCGATAGCGTTCAGCATTGCTAAAATTAACGGCATCATCGCGGGGGAAAACGCGTGCCTCCATGCGACCTTGATAACTAGCGGTACTCGAAGGCAGTGCTGGGTTACCGGTACGATCACCATGAATGATGTAATAGGTCGACCAGACCCCATCTCCTAGAGAGTTATCGGCCCAACCCTTTACATCGAAGTATTCAAATTCCGATTTCGATTGAAAACCATTGGTTGTACTCCAAAGATAGGCCGCATCATCATCGGTATCTACGGCATGTTGGTATGTTTCGTTGTTTAATTCCGAGTCATCAAGATTCCATGAACGGTCATTGATACTCACTGTCCAGCCACTTTCGGTTCTGGTTACTGTGGCTGTTCCCTTATCTTTTGGATCGGTCATTGGTGGATCATTGTAATTACGGCTAACACCAACCAACGTTCCTGCAGAACCAATCATTTTCGGGGCAAATTGTGTACCCGAAATATAGCCGTACAAACTTACATCATGGTCGGTACCATCTCGATCAGCACTGACGACTCCACCGATTTCATCGGCGTTCGGGCCAAATAACTGCGCTGTGAGTTGACCCATGAATCCCCGTAAACTGGCAATGTCTTCCGCATCAGAATCATCCATTCCTCTCACGGTAGCCGTGAACTGTCCTTCTTCATTTCGACCAGTACCGATGATTTCGAAACGACTATTCGGCCAGGGAGTTCTAGTTGAAGAGGGTTGACCAGGCGCTTGCCCGCGAATGTTGGTTATTTCCCCATTAATGGCTGGCTCACTCAAATCAAAATTTGCCACCAAACGGAAAGCACCCCGGATTCTTTGTCTCTCTCGATTCGAAGTGCCATCCTTTGGGTATGCATACCCAAAAAACCATCCATCGTAGCTTGCCATCCCCTGCTCGGGTTGATCTGCCTCTGGAGTAGTTACGCCGAAAACAAATATCTGCCGGTGCCTAAAATTCACGTCATCAGAAGTTGTTCCAGACACAACAAGATGATTTGCATGATGATAATCAGCATCATTGGAAGGGCCGAGAATGCCTCCAACTGTACCGTGCATGGGCCATAGATGGCCCCCCTTATCATCTGCATTCAAATCTTCATAACAGCTTCTTTCATTTTCATCGCATTCACTTGGGCGGAATGTAATGGTATTTAAAGCATCATCAATGAGGTAGGTTACATCATACCCACCATCTTCATTTCTTACTATTGAAGAAACCGATAATTCCGGGGTATTTGAGAGCAAGGTCTCATCAGTTTGCAATACGGATGCAGACATTGCCGTATCAAATGTGTATTCCTCCCCATCGGTAATTGCAGCCTGGTAGATTTCACTCAGGGTTTGGAAGGGTTCACCATCATTCCCTCCCATGTTTGAACCATTGCCATTGCCTCCACTGCCACCGGAATTACCGCCATCAGATCCGGTGCCCGATCCACCACCGCCACAGCCGGCGAGAGCAAGAGTGAAAGCGAGCAATATCGCAGTTAGTTGGGATTTTAAGAGTGATGAGAGAGAGAGAGGGGGGGGGGGGGGGATATATAATTGATTTTAGTATACATTATTTTTACCTCGAAATTTTTGTTTGTTATCGTCAACGATTTCCGCAAATCGACTGACAGCTCTATTCTACAAGAATTATGCGGTCATTTACACTTGCATGCCAAAAATTGAGGAATATCAATAGGCATTTTCAAACCCACATGTCCATCATGTGGTGGAGCTTGTGTGAAGATAGTGCCCTGCACAGGATATGATGTGAGATTTAGACCCATTACTCTTCCGGTTGATCAACTCGTACAAATTGACACTCTGGCATTTGTCGACCTGGCAATTCTTGTGAATTTTCCCCTGTACGATATCGGTTAAAATCCACTCAACCAATATATTGTGAACAACCATGAGCGATGAACTATTCCTAAAAATCGTCAATCGGGAAATCCCGGCTGATATTGTTTTCCAGGACGACCGGGTTACAGCTTTCAGGGACATCAACCCACAGGCACCGACTCACATCCTGATCATCCCGAACAAACTCATTCCAAGCGTGAATGAGGTCAGTGAAGAAGACGAAGCAGTACTTGGTCATTTACTGGTTGTAGCCCGCAACATTGCCAGACAGGAAGGAATTGCCGAGTCCGGCTATCGCCTCTTGATCAATTGTGGAGATCATGGCGGGCAGGAAGTCTATCACCTTCATATGCACCTGTTCGGTGGACGCCCGCTTGGCAGAATGATTGAAAGAGTCTGATTTTCGGGCAAGCCGGAAATAACAAACCACTCGATTCTACATCTTAATCATTGCAATCGCCTGAGTGGCAATGCCTTCTTCTCGTCCTGCAAACCCCAAACGGTCGGTACTTGTTGACTTGACGCTCACTGCCGATACAGGCAAACCCGTATCCTCGGCAATGTTGGCAGTCATGGCCTCGATATAAGGAGTCATTCTGGGTTTTTGAGCAATGATCACGGCATCAATGTTGACAATCCTGCAGCCCTTTTCATCCAGTATCTCCTTGACCTTCCTCAGTAAAATACGACTGTCAATATTCTTGAAGGCCCGATCATCTGACGGAAAATACCGACCAAGATCACCCAGAGCGGCAGCTCCCAGCAATGCATCGCAAATCGCATGCAGTAGCGCATCACCATCCGAGTGCCCTTCAAGCCCCTTGTGCCAGTCAACTTCAACACCACCCAAAATCAGTTTCTTTCCCTTGACCAGGGCATGCGCATCCAGTCCAATGCCTACTCTCATGACGAAGCACCTCCTTCAAGAAATGCCTCGGCCAGACGCAGGTCGGTTTGCTCAGTAACCTTGATATTCATGTCACTACCTTGGACCATGATCGGTGACCGGCCAGCATACTCCATCGCCATTGCCTCATCGGTCACCGTGACCTTGCTGTCCAGCACCCTATCCAACGCGTCCAGCAGGCTCGCAGCCTTGAATACCTGCGGAGTGTAGGCCCGCCAGCAGCTATTTCGATCCAGAGTGCCTGAAATGACGCCATCTTCATTACTTGACTTGATCGTGTCTTTCACTCGTGATCCAAGCACGGCCCCATCCTCATGTTGCAACGCCGTCATGACTACCTTGAGTGCATCTTCATGGGTGATGCATGGACGAGCGGCATCGTGAACCAGAACGTACTCGCCCAAATCAACGCCAACCGCATCCACCAAATGCAGCACTCCCTCCCTGACCGTATCCTGCCTGCGTTCACCACCCCCAAATTCCCCATGAAATTTTGGATGTTCATAGGGATCATTTTCCCAACGGGGATCGGGTACGGCCAACCCAACAATCACACCGGTAATGAATGGCATCTCGCACAATCTTGACAGGGTAAGATGAAGCATGCTCTTGCCGCATAAATCCATATGCTGCTTGGGAAGAGCGCCACCCATGCGCACGCCCTGACCGGCTGCAGGCACAATCGCCCAGACTTCCCGGGATATCAAGTCATTTCCAGATTGCTTTGTCATGTCACACTCGACTTGGGTAGAATTGCCGGTTTCATTTTGTCCAAATCTGCTCCCGCCTTGCTATATCCGCCTTTACCCCCTTCCGACAAGGAATCAATCGCCTGGAACAACCTTCATGGTTCTACAGTAGGCTATGCAATTGCCGAAGTAGCCCGAACATATTCCGAGGTTGTTTTTATTGTACTGGACGACCCGCATGAACTCACCATTCTGGAAGAGGAAATTCACTATTATCTCGGCAATGACGACCTTCCAGTCTTCCACTTCCCCGGCCTGGAATGCCTCCCCTATGAGCACCTCTCACCACATCAGGAAGTTGGATCAGAAAGAATCCGCATTCTCTCTCAACTGCCAAAGCTCAAGCACGGCGTACTTTTAATCCAAACCAGCACACTACTGCAGTTCTTGCCGCCGGTCGATTATATCTACAGCCACTCCTTTATTATTTCTGTCGGCCAGAGCATCGATTTTGAACAGTTTCGCCTCCGACTTCTGGATTCGAACTACGTTGCCGTTGATCTAGTGGTATCTTCCGGTGAATTTGCATCCCGGGGCGGGTTGATCGACGTGTTCCCAGTCGGCGTTGAATTGCCCTTTCGTCTTGAATTCTTTGACGATGAAATCGATTCAATCCGATTCTTTGATCCCGACACGCAACGTACTATCGACAGGGTTTCACAGATCGAAATACGCCCTGCACGCGAATTCCCAATGACTGAAACCGGGATTAATCAATTTCGCTCGGCATTTCGGGAAAATTTCGACTGCGACCCACTGACCCAGTCAGTCTACACTGAGGTAAGTCACGGCAATACGCCACCCGGCATTGAATTCTATCTTCCCCTGTTCTTTGAGCAAAGCACCAGCATTTTTGATTATCTTGATGAATCAACATTGCTGATCACATCAGCAGCCATCGAATCAGAGCTTTCAGGCTTCATGCACGATGTCGAACAGCGTTATGAGAACTACCGGCACGATACGATGCGGCGGATTCTTTCGCCCGACAAGATTTATCTCCAGCCCGGTGCGGCAATCGAGAAAATCAGGGGTCTCCGAAGAATCGAATTAAACAACCCAGACGCAAAAAACACTTGGTCCGCACCGAGTACTCCGATTGACAACCTTCCTGTCAATACACGGGTTGCCAATGCCTACGGTCCTCTTCTCGACTATCTGCAGTCAGCAAAAAACCGGATCTTGATCGTTGCCGGCAGTGAAGGACGTTTGAACCTGATTGAACAGGCACTGGCCTCTCACCGGGTTGCAACTTCAGTCTTGTCGGATTTTGACGAGTTTCTCAAGACCCGGGATTGTCAGGTTGGTCTCGCTGTTTGCGCCGTCTCACGTGGCCTGAAATTGCCCGACCTCGGGTTTGAAGTGATCAGCGAAAGCCAGCTTTTTGGAGAACAGGTTTTACGTCAACGCCAGCGCAGCCGATTCTCCAAGGATCCGGATTCTGTTATCAAATCCCTTGCCGAATTGAATGTCAACGACCCAGTAACCCATATTGATCATGGCGTTGGACGCTACCGGGGACTGTACCGAATGGACAATTCCGATGACGATACGGAATACATCATTATCGAATACCAAAATCAGGGTCGCCTCTATATACCCGTATTATCGCTTCAGGAAGTCAACCGGTATATTGGAGGAACACCCGATACCGCTCCATGGCACCGTCTCGGCTCGAACCAGTGGGAAAAAGCCAAGCAGCAGGCTCGCCAGAAAACTTACGACGTAGCAACCGAATTGCTGGAGATGGATGCTACTCGTCAGGCCCGGGAAGGCATTGCGAATGCCGTTCATGCAGAGGACTTCGCAGCCTTTACCAGCGAGTTTCAATTTGAGGAGACTCCCGACCAGTTGCAGGCAATTGAAGACGTGATCCAGGATCTTGTCTCAATGAAGCCAATGGATCGACTAATCTGTGGCGATGTCGGCTTTGGCAAAACCGAAGTTGCATTAAGAGCAGCCTTCATTGCAGTCCATAATGGAAGGCAGGTTGCAATCTTGACCCCCACCACATTGCTCGCGCAGCAGCACTATGAGACATTCACCAGCCGTTTTTCAAAATGGCCGGTGGTGATTGAGGCACTGTCCCGTTTCAAGACCGGCGGTCAAAACAAGGATATCATCCAGCGAACCAAGAATGGCATGGTCGATATTCTGATCGGAACCCATAAATTACTGCAAGACGCTATTGGCTTTGCAAATCTGGGCCTGGTCATCATTGATGAGGAGCACCGCTTCGGGGTACGGCAAAAGGAAAAACTGAAGAAGCTCAGGCAAAATGTCGATATCCTGGCGATGACGGCAACCCCAATACCCCGAACCCTGAATATGGCGATATCCGGCTTCAGGTCGATTTCTGTGATTGCCACGCCACCAGTGAATCGCCTGCCGATTCGGACCTTTATTCAGGCATATGAAAATCACGTTGTTCGGGAAGCCTGCCTGCGCGAAATACGGCGCGGCGGACAGATATTCTTCCTGCATAACAAGGTCAGCACAATCGAACGCATGGCCGAAGAGCTGCAGCAACTGGTGCCTGAAGCAGCCGTCAGAGTCGGACATGGGCAGATGCCGGAACTGCAGCTGGAAATGATCATGCTGGATTTCTATCACCAGCGATTCAATATTCTGGTTTGCAGTACGATCATAGAAAGCGGTATCGATATTCCGACTGCCAATACCATTATCATCAATCGTGCAGATAAATTTGGTTTGGCGCAACTTCATCAATTACGCGGCCGAGTCGGTCGCTCACACCATCAGGCATATGCATATTTACTGGTCCCTGATCTTAAACATATCACCAGGGATGCCTCCAAGCGCCTTGATGCAATTTACGCAATGGGCGAACTTGGATCAGGGTATACCCTTGCGACCCATGATCTGGAAATCCGTGGAGCCGGGGAGCTGCTGGGGGAGACCCAGAGTGGACTGATCGATAAAGTCGGGTTTTCAATTTACAGCCAGTATCTGGATTCAGCCATCAAGTCCATTCGTGAAGGCATCCTGCCCGAAGCCCGCGACGCAATTACCCACCCGGACGAGACGCTGATTGATTTGCATGTCCCGGCTTATTTTCCAGACGAGTACCTGCCAGATGCCCATAGCCGGCTGATCTTCTACAAACGCATCTCCAATTCCGTCTTTATCGAAGATCTTGACGAGCTGCAGATTGAGGCGATCGACCGATTTGGACTGCTGCCGGACCCAGCCCGCAACATGTTTCGATTGACCGCCCTGAAAATACATGCTGAACGTCTCGGCATTCGCAAAGTCCAGATTGATGAATCGGGGGGCACCATCCTGTTTCGAAAGAATCCGGCTCTGGACATGTCGAAGCTATTGGACCTTGTACAGAATTGCCCGCAAGAGCTGAGATTCAGGCCCAATGGATCACTGGAATTTCGGAAACAGCTTGAGAATCCCTCAGAAAGGCTTGATAAAATCGAACGGTTCATGGAAGACGTAAGCGGTGCTCAGGTTGAACCAACGACATCATCAGTTCAATAAGCAGTCCGTTGCTCATATGTTAGACTGCATAGCACACTCATGGCTCGCATGATCTCATTGACTCTTCTTCTGCAAAAGCAATTGTTCCGGCTTTTCCGTATTGCCCTGGTGCTGTTTGCTGGCTTGCAGGCATGTGCCCATGCCAGCAGCTATGAGATTGAGGTTATTGTATTTGAACGCCCGGATTCTGGGGATCTTGAACTGGAATACTGGAACTTCTCCCGACAGCATCTCAGCCATCAACAAACAAGTCTTGAAGAAATGGGACAATCCCGGCATCTACTGGAGTTGTCACGGAATCCGGCATATGGCTTGACTCAGAACCTTCAGCGCCTGGATGATTTTGTTCCAAGACTGAACAGCAACAACCTGCCGGTACTGGCAACTGCCCGATGGATTCAACCGGCATTTTTTTTCCAGAATGCACCGGTCATATCGCTGGGGGTCGAAGGATCAAGACTGGCCAGCGCGTATTTCCGTGTCTATAAAACGTCTTTGCTGTTCGCCGACATGGCCTTGCAGCTATCACCCACCAAGCCTGTCGTCAAGCCAGCCTTCAGTCTATCTGAAGAATCCGCCGAAAATGCCCTAGATGCCTCTGCTTTGGAGTTTGATCATGAATACCTGATCGATAGCTGGCCGGAGGTCGAATCGCTTGATCCGGAATATTTCCTGATCGAACGGCGTCGAATCCGGTTCAAGGAAGTCCACTATTTCGACCACCCTGCTTTCGGGGTGTTACTCGGAATCTGGTCAACCAATTGAATGAAAAGCAAGCAGCAGTTGACAGGCCTTGTTCGTGGTCTTTTCCAGGACCCGACGAATGTCCTCCATTGATATTGGTTCATCACTCCGGCCTGCCGCTGGATTGACCACCATGGCTAGCGTTGCATAGGACATGCCCAACTCTCTTGCCAAAGCCGCTTCCGGCATTGCTGTCATGCCAACCATATCCACGCCGTCCCGGTCCATCCGATCGATTTCTGCTGCAGTCTCCAGACGAGGCCCCTGGGTAACGCCATAAACCCCGTGATCGATCACCGGCATGCCAATGGTTTCGGCACAGCTGAGAATACTCTCTCTCAAATGACGGTCGTAGGGATATGAGAATTCCGCATGTCCTGACTCTCCCTCGAGGATATCAAAATCCACTTGATCATCAACAAAAGTGTGCTTTCTGCCCCATGTGTAGTCAATGATCTGATTAGGCAGGGCCAGTGAACCGGTCGTGAATCGGGGAGTGATACCCCCCACTGCACCCATCGCAATCACATCGGTCACTCCAAGCTCATGGAGAGCAAATATATTTGCCCGATAGTTGATTTGGTGCGGCATTATCCGGGATCCTGCTCCGTGGCGAGAGATAAAAACCGAAGGTTTGCCATGGAGTGATACGTGATAAAGCATTGACGAAGGCTTGCCGTAAGGCGTATCTACGGCCTCCTGTCGAGTTATCGCAAATTCCGGAACACCCTCAAATCCTGTGCCTCCAATGATTGCCAGAATGACGTTATCCCTCTTCGTCCGCATGTCGGCTGATGACGTCATATCTTTCTTTCCAGCACATCAAGCAGATAAGAACCGTATTCCCGCGAGTTCGACAATCTTGCCAAAGCCTTCAGCTGATCATCATCGATTAAGCCCTGACGCCAGCAAGCCTCCTCTGGACAACCCACTTTTTTTCGTTTGGCACTCTGGATACTCTCGATCATGTCATTCGCCTGAGCCAATGATTGTGGCGAGTCTACATGCAGCCATCCATCACTATCTTCTTCAAGCACTTGATATCGGAGTCGCCGCTCATTTTCATAAGATTTAAGCACATCATGTATACCGGTATCGCGGGTTTCCAGTGTGCGTATTTTGCCAAACACTGTTGAATCAAGGACACAAAGCCCTGTCTCAGATCCCAATTGAGCATCTCTGGATGATTTAACCAATACCGTTGCTCCACGCCTTGTGTGCAGATCCTTCATTCGATCAGCAAATCCAGTATTCATAAATACCTTATCGCCTGATATCAGGCAACAGTTCATGCTCCCAACAAATTCTTCTGCCAGAACCAGGCTCTCTACAATTCCGACATCCTCATTCAAGAGTCCGTAGGAGAATTGAAGTCCCCAGTCGTGCCCATTGCCAAGCACCTCCTGAAATCGTCCAGCAGTCCCCGCATGGGCAGCAATCAGGATATCCCGGATTCCAATCTCAACCAGAATGGAAATGGAGTTATAGATCAATGGCTTGTCGAAGATCCGGAGCAATGACCCACCAAATGGCTGATCGGATGAAAATGCGTCAGCTGACCACCCACCAGTATGAATTAATCCACGCATGGCATAGACTGATCTTGCATAGGGAAACGAATCCGGGTTAGAGGCTATGGGGTAACCAAGTGCCCCGTTTCACTCACTGAAATACCCGAGAATCGCCCCGTGGAATCTACTTCGAATCATTATTTCTTCTATTGTGTGAGAACAGTGGTGCAAGGCAAGTGGCCAGACGGCCAGGCGTCAAGAGCAACCCAGCATCACATCTCATACCGCAGAAGTGCTTGCCAATGCCCATTCAGACCGTGTTTCGTCGGCCAATCCCATAATATTCCAAACCTGCCTGTCGTGCAATTTCTGGTGAGAAGACATTGCGGCCATCAAAGACTACGTTTCCGGCCATTGCTTCCCGCACCTTGACCAGATCAACCCCTCGAAACTCTGCCCACTCAGTAGCAATAATCAGGCAATCAGCACCTTCAAGCACGTCGAAAGGGTTGTCTTCATGCAGCATCAAATCTACCCGACTGCCGTAGATATCCCGGACAGCATCACACGCTACCGGATCATAAGCCTTGACGGTGGCGCCATGTTTCCAGAGGGCTTCCATAATGGCACGACTCGGCGCCTCGCGCACATCATCCGTATCAGGCTTGAATGCAAGGCCCCAAAGTGCAATGGCGAATTTGGACAAATCACTTCCAAAACGACTGATGACCCGTTCCGCTAAAACTTGCTTTTGATCGTTGTTAACCGCATCCACAGCCTCAAGAATTCGTGCGCGATATCCGCTTGATGCAGCAGTCCGGCACAAGGCGCGGACATCCTTGGGCAGGCAGGAACCACCGTACCCGCACCCTGCATAAATGAAGTCATAGCCAATTCTGGGATCGGAACCGATACCGATACGAACCGATTCGATATCGGCTCCGAGTCGCTCTGCAATCTGGGATATTTCGTTAATAAGGGATATCTTGGATGCCAGCATCGAATTGGCCGCATATTTGGTCAGTTCAGCGGACATCACATCCATGATGATCAACCGTTCATGATTGCGGTTAAATGGCGCATACAACTCTCGAAGCAGGTTGATGGCGCGTTCATCATCCCCGCCCAAAATGATCCTGTCGGGTTTCATGAAGTCCCGAACAGCGACTCCTTCCTTGAGAAACTCGGGATTCGAAACCACTGCAAAATCGGCTTGATTTCCCCGCTTGTCCAGCGTTTTACGGATAATCTGCGCAACATGATTGGCAGTGCCGACCGGAACCGTCGATTTCGTGACAACCACTTTGAATCCCTCAAGCGATTCACCGATCGAACTCGCAACATTCTCGACATTCGATAAATCCGCTCCACCACTCTCATCGGGCGGGGTGCCAACCGCGATGAAATTTACCTCGCCATGCTTGATTCCCCGGTCGATCCGGGTGGTAAATCGAAGACGGCCATGTGTCAGGTTGTTGTGAACGATGGAAGCCAGCCCCTGTTCATGAATCGGCATGACCCCCTCATTGAGCATTTCTATTTTTCTTGCGTCAGCGTCAACGCAGATTACATCGTTGCCCTTTTCAGCAAAACATGCGCCCGTCACCAGGCCCACATAACCGGTCCCGACTACGGTTACTTTCATGAAATCAGGCTATATTGATGCGAATGATGACGCGATCCATTCGCCGCTTCATTGATGAGCCGTTTTCAGCTCGGGAACTTGTGGCTTTTGCATGGCTCCCCACGCCTTGCACCCCGGACATTGCCAATGCAGGGAGTTACTCTGAAACCCGCAGTTCCTGCAACTGTAATGATGTCCTGTATCAACAACCTGGCTGATCAGGCTTGCCAACAGTTGATAATCCTTCTCCTGGCCAGTGCTGCCGATAGCCCTGTCTTGACTCGCAATGACCCGCAATACCCCTCCAAGAGTCGGATACTTTCGAACCAGCTTGAACATTAAATCCCGACTCGCCTCCTCTCCCTGCTGCTCCCGGGCCAGCTCGACCAGGCAATTGATGATTCTGCTGTCCGTGTTTTTCTCAAGCGCCGATTCAAGAAACTGGCGCAGGGATTCGAGATCACCGAGAGCCTTGTAGCTGTTTTCAATATGCGCAACCACTTCGCCCAAATATTCCGGAGCAAGATATTCCAGGCTCCGCCAGATAGCGATAGCATTGTTGTGATTGGAGCGCATCGCTGCAAGCCGGCCTGACTGAAGCACACCTCGAATACACTTTTGGTCATACTTGAAGGCCAGCGCTATGTTCGCTTCGGCCTGCGTGTAATTCCCGGTTCGAATGTTGCCTTCTGCCACCTCGCAATACAGGTGCGCAATGGTATGGGAGTAGTCAGAGTTGGAATGCTCGTTCAGCTCGGTGGAAACCTCAATTGCTTTTTCCCATTCCCTTTCCTGATCATAAATCTGCAACAGCAAACGACTTGCCCGAACCCTGACTGTCTTGATTTTTCGCAGCTCCTGAAACAGGTTTTCAGCGCGATCATACAGTCCTGCCTTGTAATAATCCTGAGCCAGCTCGAACAGGGCCTGACTTCTCAAATCGTTATCAAGATCGCTGCGTTTAACGAGATTTTCGTGAATCCGGGTAGCGCGATCAACTTCGCCGCGCTGGCGGAACATGTTTCCGATTGCCATGTGCATTTCAATAGTGCCGCTGTCCATCTCTACGGCATCAAGGAAAATTCTGAGTGCTTCATCCGGTTGATCGTTGAGCAGGCAGTTCAATCCCTCGAAGAAACGATCGGGGATATGGGTCTGTTGTTTTTTTGGAATTCGATCATGAGTCGCAACCAGCCATCCGCTGGCCGCGGCAACAGGGAGCAAAACCAATAACCATACTGGATCCATTTCAACAAAAATCAGAAAACAAGGATTTATCGAATAGACGATTATACTCGACCGGCTTTTCAAGTTGATCAAGGATACATGGCATTAGAGCATTTGCTGCAACCAGACCAAAACCCGGGCGCCAAATATCAGGGGCAAGTGATCTGGCTTTAACGGCCTGGAACAAGGTCTCCGGTTTTTCGTCTTGATTGAGACAGCTTGCTTCGACACTTGACGAGCGCCCATAAATTAACGAAAAAACCAGCTATCACACCCATTATCAACACGGATAGCAGGAGCACTGAGAGATTGATTTCACCAGAAAACCCGAAATAGCGGAGCTCGACTTGCTGATTGTTCATATACGGGAATGTAATCCCGATCAGCGCCATCAGGATAACAATCAGCGAGTAGAAAAGCTTGGCCACGAAAACAGGGAAAGGAATGTGTATGCTTGAACTTGCATGCTGTTCTGCAACCTGCCGGATCAGTTACGATCCGACTACGCCACTATCAGATAACGAACAGTCACGGCCGTACTGGAATAAAGAATTCTCCGGATCGAGAACCCCTGAACCGGACATGCCATACAGGATTCCTGCATGCGAATAATCTGAAAAATCATGCTTTTGACTGCTATATCAAAGCAGGATGCATGCCTCCAAACTAATCTTCTGTCTTGTTGTTTACCCTCGTTCTTAATTCGTTCCCGGGTTTGAAATGGGGCATGAATTTTTCCGGAACATATACCGGCTCTCCAGTCTTGGGATTGCGACTCTGTCGGCGGGGACGGTGATGAAGGTTCATGCTTCCAAAACCTCGAATTTCAATGCGCCTTCCTTCGGCAAGTGCATTGATCATGCGATTCAAGACACATTGCGCGGCATACTCAATGTCTTCTTCTTCCATCTGAGGCTGCTTCTTCCATAAATTTTGAATGAGTTTGGACTTGGTTAAAGTGACCTTGTGTTTCTGTATGGGCATTGGCTTGCTCCGCTTGTTAGTAGTGTATGAACTGAATCTTAATCGTCTGAATCCGTGGCTTGTCGTTCCAATTGAGCCTTGAGCTTGTCACCAAGCGTGGTAGCCACTTTGGAATCCTTGGAATATTCATGCTTCACGGCATCCTCAAGATCTGCTTCGAGCTTTCTGATCGAAAGTGATATCTTACGCTCCTTTTTGTCAGCATTGATGATTTTTGCCTCGATTTCATCGCCGACCTTGAGCACGTTCTTGATATCCTCCACGTGTTCCTTCGAAAGTTCGGATATCCGGATTTGCCCTTCAACATTCGGCGCAAGTTCGATGGTCGCTGACCGCTCCTTGATCTTGCCCACGACACCATTGACCACGCTGCCTTTCGGGTTTTCTGCAATGTAAGCCTGAAACGGATCCTCGATGGCCTGCTTGAGACCTAGCGCAATTCGCTCTCGATCTGGATCAATCGATAAAACAACAACAGTCAGTTCATCACCTTTCTTGAACTCGGTGACAACCTGATCGCCCGGTCGATCCCATGATAGATCCGAAAGATGGACCAGTCCGTCAACCCCTCCCTCGACACCGATAAACACGCCGAAGTCCGTAATTGAACGAATCTGGCCGGTAATCCGGTCCCCTTTCTTGTGAATGGCCGCGAACTCCGCCCAGGGGTTGGGTATGCACTGTTTCATGCCGAGCGATATGCGACGCCTCTCCGAATCAATATCAAGGACCATAACCTCGACTTCATCACCAATGTGACAGACCCTCCCAGGATGGATGTTCTTTTTCGTCCAGTCCATCTCTGACAAATGCACTAGGCCCTCTACGCCTTCCTGAAGCTCAACGAATGCACCATAGTCGGTGATGTTGGTTACCCGGCCAAACAGCTTGCTCCCGATCGGATGACATTCAGCCAAATCCAGCCAGGGATCCTGGCCAAGCTGCTTGAGTCCAAGTGAAACACGGCCCTCGTTGCGGTCGAATTTCAGAACACGAACCTCGACTTCGTCTCCTACCGACAAGACCTCGGAGGGATGACGGATGCGCTTCCAGGCAATATCGGTAATATGCAGCAACCCGTCAAGACCTCCCAAATTGACGAATGCGCCATAATCGGTCAGGTTCTTGACGATACCGTTGACGATTTGCCCCTCTTGCAGGGTTTCGAGCAGCTTTTCACGTTCTTCAACCAGCTCGTTTTCAACGATAGCGCGCCGTGAAACTACGATATTGTTCTTGTTCTGGTCAAGCTTGATCACCTTGAACTCAAGGTCGCGGCCTTCGATGTATGCGGAATCCTTGATTGGGCGAATGTCAACCAGCGAACCCGGAAGAAACGCACGCAGACCATAAAGATCAACCGTGAACCCGCCCTTCACTTTACCGGCAATCATGCCGCTGACAATCTTGTCGTTCTCATAGGCTTCAGCTACTTCCGCCCATGCCCTGACGCGCATCGCTTTTTCTCTCGAGACCCGGGTGCTTCCATTGCCGTCTTCAACCGCCTCAAGTGCAACCTCAACGCGATCGCCTATGGTAACGGTCAAGTCGCCGGAGGCATTCTTGAATTCATTTGCCGGAACTTCTGCATCAGATTTGAGACCAACACTGATAATCACATAGTCATCATTGGCCTCCATGACATCGCCCATGATCAGCTCACCGGGCTTCATCTCGACAGCATCCATGCTCTCATTCAATAACGCTTCAAAATTTTCCATCAGTCAATTTGTAAAAATTTATTTCCCGACTCATTGCAAGATGGGATGTTCCCGACTCAAGCAATCGGCAGGGAAATGCTCAATGGTAAAAAAACATGTCTGGTCGGATAAATTTGGCGTAAACGCATGAGCTTGCCTCATTCATGCCGATTCAGACACCCCAAAATAAACATGCTTCATGGCACGCAGGCTCCTCATCAGGATATTTTCAAACATCTCCTGACTTCTTCAAGCACCACTGAAACCACATTACTGATACTCATATCAGTCGTATCAATGACTGTGGCATCCTCGGCAGGTTTAAGCGGGGAAGCCTTGCGCATCGCATCACGCTTGTCACGCTCGGCGATTTCGCGAAGCAGATTCTCGATTTTAACATCGAAACCTTTTTCTCTCAACTGTTTATAGCGACGCTCTGCCCTTTTCTCCGGATTCGCCGTAATAAAAAGCTTGCACACCGCATCGGGAAAGACCACACTACCCATATCCCTGCCATCACTAACCAGACCCGGAGGGCGGGCCTGCTTGCGCTGCCACTCCAGCAGCGAGCGCCTGACCTCCGGAATCGGAGAGATACGGGATGCGCGATCAGCCGCGCCTTCCGTCCGAATCAGACCCTCAACATTCTGGCCGGCCAGAACAATTCCCTGCTCCTGAAACTCGATGTCAAGATCATGTGTCAGAGCCACCAGGCCCGGCACATCATCCTCACGAACCTGATTCACATGTGCCAGATATCCCAGCACTCGATAGATGGCGCCACTGTCAAGATAGTGCCAGCCAAAGTGGCGAGCCACGGCAGTTGAAACCGTACCCTTGCCTGAACCGCCCGGACCGTCTATGGCTACCACGGGAACCTGCGGTGCTGATTGCCCTGTCATTCGAGAGTAATCCCCATTCCTGCCTGATTTGCCAGCTCGATAAAATTGGGGAAAGAAGTCGCGACATTGCTGCATTTCATGATTCTGGCATCTCCTTCGGCAACCGCCCCCGCTACACTGAAGGCCATTGCAATTCGGTGATCTTCATGACTGTCAATTTCTGCAGGCCTGAATTTCCCTCCCTGAATCCTCATTCCGTCCATCCGCTCTTCGGCTTCAATGCCGAGCCGCTGCAAGCCCTCGGCAACAGCCTTGATCCGATCACTTTCCTTGACCCTCAACTCTTCAGCACCATGGATGGTCGTCTCTCCTTTTGCGGCGGCCGCTGCAATGCAGATGACCGGAATCTCATCGATCGCAAGCGCCACATCGTCCCCGGAGATTTCACATCCGGCAAGTTCCGAGCTGGAAATCACCAGATCGGCGACTTCCTCGCCCCCCTGCATTCTTGCATTTTCAATCTTGATATCCGCACCCATGCGTCTTAGTATTGTCAAAATCCCGGTTCGCCGTGGATTTATTCCGACGTCATTCAGTCGCAATCGACTATCTGGAACAATGAGCGCTGCCACCATAAAAAACGCGGCTGAGGAAATATCCGCCGGAACCTGGACATGCGTTGCAGTCAGCGCATGTCCGCCCTCAAGGCAAATTTCCGTACCAGAAACCATAACCGGATACCCAAAGCCAGCCAGCATCGTTTCAGTATGGTCTCGGGTTGGTGCCGTTTCAATAAACCGTGTCTCTCCACTTGCTCTCAAGCCCGCCAGAAGCACCGATGACTTGACCTGTGCAGACACAACGGGAGGATGAAACTCAATTCCTGAAAGTCTCTCGCAAGGCTCGATCGACAACGGAGGCTTGCCTCCTGCCGAGTGGATGACCGCTCCCATTTGCGTTAACGGCTCGATGATTCGGGACATCGGGCGTTTCGACAGGGATGCGTCTCCGGTCAAGGTCGAAGCAAACTGCTGGCTCGACAGCAGACCGGCAATCAGTCGAAATGCCGTCCCGGAATTGCCTAGATCCAGATCCTGATCTGGCGCACGAAGACCATCTAGCCCGACTCCATCTATGGTGTATATCGGATCATGTCCTTCCATGCTCCGAACAATGTCCACACCCATGGCCCTGAATGCCCGAATACTCGCCAGAACATCTTCGCCTTCCAGGAGGTTTTCAATGCGAGTCTTTCCATTGGCAATGGACCCCAATATCACTGAACGATGCGATATGGACTTGTCGCTGGCAACCCTCAATTGCCCTTGAAGCCCCTTTGAAGGATGTGTATGAAATATCAAGCTGCTCACCAGATGACCTAACCGTATCTGTGCCCTTTGACCGTTATTCGCCTGGACTTCTTTTCTCCGCAACCAGTGACCGGGCCTGGCGCGCATCCTTGAACAGTTTCTCCAGGCTGGAGCCTTCACCGTTTTGAATCATCATGGCAATGTCTTCAAGCCGGCTTTGAAATCGACGAATGTCCTTCATCAGGCTATCCTTGTTCATGATGGAAATGTCTTTCCACATTTCGGGGTCGCTTGATGCGGTTCTCGTGAAATCATAAAATCCGCCCGCAGTCATCCGATAGCAACGCTCAGACTTGGCATCATTGGCCAGATAGTCCATCATCGCATAGGCCAGAATATGCGGCAGATGACTGGTCAGGGATAACACCGCATCATGCTCCAGTCGATCCATGAGAATGATTGACGCGCCCGTCACCAGCCACATCTTCCTTACTGTCTCGATTGCCTCGGAATCAGTGTCCCCGTCGGGGGTCAGCACGACATTGTGATTCTGAAACAGCCCGGCACTTGCCGCATCAATGCCGGACCTTTCCCGTCCTGCGATCGGATGACCCGGCACAAAATTCCTGTACTGCTCTTTCAGGCACTGCCTGGCGGTGAGCATGATATCCTGCTTGACGCTCCCGACATCGGTGATGATTGCGTCCTTTGGCGGGTCCGCTGACAGCTCGTGCAGATAATGGTTGATCGTATTGACCGGTGTCGCAAGCACTATCATGTCTGCATCCTGTGCAACATCAACGAGTTCGGAGGCTACGCGATCAATGGCGCCGGCTTCCATGGCCTTGTCCAGATTGACCCTGCTGCGTCCAACACCAACGATTTCGCCCACTGCGCCAACATGGCGCAATGCCAGCGCCAAGGATCCTCCAATCAAGCCCGCTCCCACGATGACGAGCTTCCGTATCAGGGGAATACCATTATTCATTCGCGTCAATCAAGATATAGCAGTTTCTATCTGTCCGGGCTTCTCTCGCGGCTTCTCCGGGAAAGTCTTGTATCCAATATGCCCGATTGTCACTCATGGGTATTTAGAAATGCTGCCCTTTACTTATATAGTCCATGCTTATTTCAGGCCCTTTTGCATGAAGCAGGATACCGGAAGCTCTCAGTTCCGGGGTTGAGCATGATGACTGCTCCATCTGGAGGCGGATGAGAACAATTCCATCAGATCCCGGTTGCCGACAGTGCTTTGACCTGAAGGTGCGGACATGCCAAAATGCAATTTCAAGCCTGACCCTGGTCACAAGGCGGCGGGATATGATCCCAGATTCTTGTAGAAACCTGCTTTGGAGCGAAGAATTTGCAAGGCCCGCTCAACATGCTCTTCGTCCTGATGCCCGACAATGTCAATAAAGAAAACATAGGCCCAAAGCCCGACCCTGGACGGCCTGGATTCGAGACGGGTCATGTCGACTTTTTCGGTCAGCAGGGGAACCAGCAGTTCGACCAGGGCACCCGGCTTGTTGACGGCAGCAATAATAAGCGAGGTCTTGTCTTTGCCGCTCTGAGGCGTTGGCCGCTTGGACAGCACCAGAAAACGGGTAGAGTTGCCGGGATCGTCTTCGATATTCTTGGCCAGGACCTTGAGCCTGTAGCGATCAGCCGCGATTTCACTCGCAATGGCCGCACTCTGGTGGTTTTCCGCAGCCTTAACCGCTGCATCGGCATTGCTGCCGACCGGCATTCTCTCAGCAGCCGGGCAATTTTCCTCGATCCATTCGCGACATTGTCCCAGTGACTGGGTATGTCCGTAAATCACCTTGACCTGATCCAGAGATTCAGCGTTGCCGAGCAAACAGTGGTGAATTTCGAGATTGATTTCTCCGCACACCGTAAGCATGGTAGTACAAAGACGATCCAGCGTTCCGGTCACTCCCCCTTCGGTTGAATTTTCAACCGGCACTACGGAAAAATCAGTTGATCCCGTCTCGGTGGCCTTGAAGATTTCGTCAATCGTTGGATGGTCGGTGACATGCACGGCCTGACCAAAGTGCTTGCGTGCAGCCGCTTCCGTGTAGGTGCCTGGCGGACCCAGTACGGAAACCGACATCTCGGACTCCGAGTGCCGGGTAATGGACATGATTTCCCGGAAAAGACTCTCAATCGCCGTGTCCGACATATGGCCATCTCGATTCAACTCCTGCAGCCGCCGTAAAACCTGTGCCTCGCGCTCTGGACGATAGTATGCGGAATTTTGCTGCTCGTGCTTGATATCGGCAATCTTGGCTGCCACAGCAAGTCTTTGATTCATCAGCTTGAGGATTTCCAGGTCAATGCCATCGATCTGATCCCGGAAGTCGGATATCGATTTTTGTGTCTCTTTTGCCATTAATCACCCAGCTTGCCGCCTGCTTCAGCATCGTCTCTTGCGAGAGCGCCATCTTGCTGTTCGTCCTCTGCTTCCACCTCATCCGGTTCGACAATCTTGGTCATGCTGACCAGTGTGTCTTCTTCAGCGAGGGAAATCAGTCGAACGCCCTGGGTATTTCGTCCAATCACCGATATGTCTCCGACGTTGGTGCGAATCAAGGTGCCGCCATTGGTGATCATCATGACCTCGTCTTCGTTCTCGACCACATGCGCCGCGACCACCTTGCCATTGCGATTGCTGGTTTTTATGGCGATAACTCCCTTGCCTGCCCGCCCTTTGCAGGGATAATCATTGACCGAGGTCCTGTTCCCGTATCCGTTTTTGGTGCAAATCAGAATGGTTGATGCCAAATCCTCCGATACATCGGCCGATTCAACGGCAGGGGGCAGAATTGCCATTGAAATCACCCGGGCATCATTGCCAAGCCGAATCCCGCGTACGCCGCGCGCCGTTCGCCCCATGGTCCGCAATCTGGATTCAGAAAACCGAATGGCCCGCCCCTCGTTGCTGAACAGTAGAATATCCCGGGATCCATCGGTAAGCGCAACATCAATCAGGTAGTCGTCCTCAAGAAGGCTGACCGCAATCAACCCTGTACTGCGAGCCCTTGAAAATGCCTTCATCTCGCAGCGCTTGATGATGCCCCGGGAAGTAACCATAACCAGGGTTTTTTCCTGATCCTGCTCGCTTATCGGCAAGACTGCCGTGATCTGCTCATCGACCGCCAGTGGCAGTAGATTGACCAGTGGCTTGCCGCGAGCCTGTCGCCCCGCCTGGGGAAACTCATAGGTTTTCAGCCAGTAGACCTTGCCTGCGCTTGAAAAGCACAGAATCGTTTCGTGCGAGTTGGCGACGAACATCCGCTCAACGAAATCCTCTTCCTTGGTGCGGGTTGCAATCTTGCCTTTGCCTCCCCGCTTCTGCGAGGTGTATTCGGAAACTTTCTGGGCTTTTGCATAGCCTTCACGAGAAATGGTGACAACCAGGTCTTCCACGGGAATCAGGTCTGCCAGAGTGAGGTCAACCACGCCCTCGGCAATTTCAGTTCGCCGTGGTTCGTGAAACGCCTCCCTGATTGCTTCCAGTTCCTGGCAAATCACCTCCAGCAATCGATCTGGATTCTCCAGAATATTCAACAGTTCGCGAATTTGCTCAATGATCCCCGTGTACTCCTTGATGATTTTCTCGCGTTCAAGTCCGGTCAATCGCTGTAGCCGCAAATCAAGTATGGCCTGTGCCTGCTCGGCAGTGAGTTGATATCCTTCAGTGTTAATGCCGTATTTTTCATCCAGCCCAAGAGGTCTTGACAGCGAGCTGTCACTCTTCGAGACCAGTTCCTCGACCACACCCGGGTTCCAGAACCGTTCGAGCAGCTTCTCCTTGGCTTCGGCTGGATTGCCTGCCGCACGGATTAATGCAATAACCTCATCGACATTCGACAGGGCAACGGCCAGACCTTCAAGTGTATGGGCCCGGCCCCTGGCCTTTGCCAGTTCGAACAGGGTTCTTCGGGTCACCACTTCACGGCGATGCGCGACAAATTTCTCGATAATCTCTTTCAGCCCGAACAGATTGGGCTGATTCTCGTTCAGCGCCACCATGTTGATGCCGAACACAGTCTGCATCCGGGTCTGCGAGTACAGATTGTTGAGCAGCACTTCTGCCTGCTCGCCACGCTTGACCTCTATCACCATCCGCATTCCGGATTTATCCGACTCATCACGAAGCGCGGCGATGCCTTCAATGCGCTTGTTTCGATGCAGTTCTCCGATTTTCTCCAGCAGGTGCGCCTTGTTGACCTGATAGGGCAGTTCATGAACGAGAATGCACTCGCGGCCATTATCGAGTACTTGAATTTCGGCCTTGGCGCGCACGATCACGCGGCCCCGACCAGTCTCGTACGCCTCGCGGATTCCTTGCGACCCCAGGATAATGCCAGCGGTAGGGAAGTCCGGCCCCGGCAGGTATTCCATCAATTCGCCGACCGTCAGGTCCGGGTCCCTGATCAGGGCCAGGCAGGCATCGATGGTCTCGCCCAGATTATGCGGCGGGATATTGGTCGCCATGCCTACGGCAATCCCGGCAGACCCATTGATCAACAGGTTCGGAATGCGAGTCGGCAAGACCAGCGGCTGCATTTCGGTATCATCGTAGTTGGGACCAAAATCCACCGTTTCCCTGTCGATATCGGTCAGCAGCTCATGAGCGATTTTGGACAGGCGAATTTCCGTATAGCGCATGGCTGCGGGAGCATCGCCATCAACCGACCCGAAGTTTCCCTGCCCATCAATCAGGGTGTAGCGCATGGAAAAGGTCTGGGCCAGGCGCACAATCGTGTCATACACCGCACTGTCTCCATGTGGGTGGTACTTGCCAATCACCTCGCCGACGATGCGGGCCGACTTCTTGTAAGGCTTGTTCCAGTCATTCCCTGATTCAAGCATGGCGTAGAGGACTCGACGGTGCACGGGCTTAAGTCCATCCCGAAGGTCGGGCAAAGCGCGGCCCACGATTACGCTCATGGCGTAATCCAGATAGGATTGCCGCATTTCCTTCTCAAGATTGGCCGGAAGCGTTTCTAATGCAAAAGGAATGTCATTCATGAAGGAAAAGTCATAGAAGACCAGGCCCGCCGCATGCAAATCCAGCAATACAGGGGTTCAATAAACGGAACGGATACGCAAGGCTTGAAGTGGTTTTTTGAGGAGTTATCCTGAAAAATGAATTATAGCATGTCCAGCACTTCAAATTGGACCCAATACCGATAAAAACGCATCCAGCAAACTGTTCAGTGCTCCTTGTCCTGAGACGCTGTAGACAGATTGAGGGGCCAGGTTCTACTATTTGATCGCGAGTCGAATGCCGGTAGTGGATCACTTTGACTCCGGATTCATTTTCAGGGGGAAAAGCTGTTAATGATGCCGGTGATTGTAACAGCTCCTGGTTAAATGATCTGGAGAAAGCCACGAAAAGACTGATGAGCACCCTCAATAAATTAACAGCGCCTGCTGCGGCATTCACGCTGCCGGGCCGCAACCGGATCTGTGGCGCAGCATGAATCGATGACCCTCAAGAACCGCATTCACGCTGGAAAATATCCGAACCGTTCCATCTACCCGAGTTCTGGTTCCGGCAGCATATTTTCCGAGAAGTCGTCATTACCCACCATAGCGCAAACTTCTGTTGCGGGGGTGTTGGTGCCCAGGCAATGAAATGCATCATGCTGACACAGGGGCTGCTTCCCTGTTCGCCGAGATCGTAAAAACCCCTAATCCCGAAAAGAAACCAGTCTCCTGCAAACCTGTTTGCCGTCTCGGGGCGATAACCTTTAAATCAATGCGCAGACCGGTATCCTCATCCTCACCACTGTTCATGACTTTCATCGTTCCTTTGCGTTCAATTTCCCGGGCATATTTTGGTTCGAATGTGTCGTGGTCTCACCGAATAATCCGCATTGACTGATATCCCATGTTTGGTACGCGTATGGAAGTCTAGCAAGTCGTTTTCATTCAATTTGAGGTTATGGACAATGCGGTATCCATGCTCACCATAGGCAACCCGCTGGATAAGGCCATCGTAGCCCTTGCCTTCATGGCCGGGTTACGCCGTTCCGAGATTACCGCTCTAACTTGGAACGATCTTGAGGAATCCGAAAACGATAACCTACTCATTCATGTTCGCACTTCAAAAACCAATCGGGCCGGTGAGGATACCGACATAAGGTTATTGAAAAATGGCTTTGCCAAAGCCGTCCGGGATCTACGCTCCGGCGCAAGTGATGATGATTTGGTTATTGGCCTCAAACCGCAACGCATAAGCCAGCGGATTACTGCCCTTGCGAAACAAGCCGGCATAACCCACAAGCTTACCGCTCATTCGGGCCGGGTTGGTTTGGCAAGCGAATTAACCGCCCGCGGTGCTTCCACAACCGAGACCATGTTAGCCGGTAATTGGAAGACCGCCC